>JAZUMJ010000046.1:0-17158 GCA_045603605.1 Ructibacterium sp.
ATATTTCATTTAAGAAAGGATGATTTATAATGAAAAGGATGTTAAAATCCACATTGGCAATCTGTCTTGTTTTAATGATGGCATTGTCAACAATTGCGGTTTCAGCTACAACAACCGAAGCAGAAGCTGCTGAATTGACAACAGTGTACACCAAAGATTTTACAAAAGAAACAGACCTCACAGGTTGGACAAATCAGAGTGCATGGAGCTATAATTCGGCTACTGCATCTAACCTAAAAACAAATATTGCGGCACAGACAGTTACCTTTTATGAAAATAATCTTGGTGATAACTTTGAGATTAATGCAACTATGGGTTACAGTTATAATGGGGTTGAGTTTCTTCTCAACGGAAACGGAAGTACTAATGCTGAGGGAATGAAGGTATATCAGGGAAAAGGTACTTATACCGAAGAGTTTGATGAAGCAGATGAGGCTCATCAAACATACAAAGAAAAGAATCCCAATGCACAGAAATACTCATATACGATTGAAACCTTAGATGTATATATAAACGGCAAAAAACCTGCAGACTGGAAGACCCTGCTTTATGTTGACGATGCAGATAAAGACAGAGCACAGGTGCAAACTATGACTGATGCAGGAGCAATTAAGAATGTTCGAGCAACAAATCTTGAATATAAAACCGAGAATGTAAACATCTCTTATAACAATGGAACATTGTCATTTAAAGCGGAAGGCATTGGATATGGTGAAATAAGAGAGTTTACATATGACGTAACACAGGGCGGAACTGTTGTTCCACCAACAAATAAGGGATATTTCGGATTAAAGACAGAGAGCGGTGCGTGGTTATATAATATTGAAATTAAAAAGGAATTATCAGATTATATAACAGTTTACGAACAGGACTTCACAGAAGAGGGAGCAACAACAGAGGGATTTGATGTTTTTGGTGCAACAGTTGATACAACCGATGGTCTTAAAATTGAAGAAAATCAGTCGTTTGTATATAATGAGCCACTTGGGAATAAGTGGCGTGTTTCAGGAAAGATGATGTCAACAGGCTGGAATACACCGGAAAGAGATCAATATAGTTTAGGATATAATATTTATATTAACAGTGATGCAGAGGCGATAGAAACAACAACACATATAGCTGATAATGGATATGTTTTGAAACACTATAAGAATTCATACGAGTTAAGCTATTTGAAGGATTCTTATTGTAATGGATGGATGGGTCATTACAAGATTGGAAGTAAAGACCAGTTGGTTGCAGAGCCTGCGAGCGGTATATTCTATGCAGGTGACCTTAATTTTGAAATTGAAATGGACGGAACAAAATTGACATATATTCTTACCTCATTAGATGGTGCAACAGTATATTCAAATGAAACATTTGATGTGTCAAAGAACCATCAAGGAAATGCAACCGCCGGAAATTGGGTCGATGGCTTATTTGGAATTAAAAATAATAATGTACAGACTAAAGTATGTATAAAAGATATTAAAATAGAGAAAGCAATATCAAATTATATTACTATTTTTGATGCAGATTTCACCGAAGAAGGGTTATCTGTTGAGGATATTACAAATTTGGATATTGATGTAACTTCAGGTGTATCTGTAGATACAACAAATGGCTTAACTCTTCCTGAAGGTCAAGGTTTTGTATATAATAAAAATATTGGAACAAACTACCGCATTTCAGGTCAGGTTAAAGCATCTTGTTGGTCTACATCTGACTTTACACAGTATAACACACATTACAGAGCATTTTTAAACAGTAATGCTCAATTAGTTGATGATACTATATCAGCTACAGATGGAATTCGTATGGGTATTAATAAAAACTGTAATGAAATGACACTCTTGATTGGTGGAATAGACAACGGAACAATAGGTGGCTTAAAGTGTTATGGTAATGAGCAGACTTCGCACACATCTATAAATGGAGTTTTTGTTAATTTTGTAATTGAGATGAATGGTAATGACTTTAGGTATACCATTACTTCTCTCGATGGAGCAACAACATATTTGGATAAGACTTTTGATTTTACAGAGAAAAAGGATATATATAAAACAACTTTTAAAGAATATGAAAAATTTGCAATTCTTAATAATAACAGAAACACGGCAACATATTTCAAAAATCTCAAAATTGAAGCAATAAAAGACTACGCAGTTGCAGATGCAGAGGCGTATGTAAAAGCAAATGGAAATGTTAAATATTCTGCAATTGTTCACAACAATTCAGGAAACTCTGTAACAGGTGCGGTTCTTGTTGCGGCGGCATATGATGCAGACAAAAACCTTATCGGTGCAACTGTAATCGATGATTACACAGGTGCAGTTGGTAAGCAATTGGTTGATGGCGAAATCGAAATCGAAAATGGCGAAAAAGCAGAAGAAGTTGTAATCTATTTCTGGGATAACTTTGATTCTGCATATCCCCTTTATGAGCAGACAACAATAGAATTATAATAAAAGGGTGAAACGGGCGGATAATATCCGCCCCTACGGGGAAATGATGTGGCAAACGATTGTAGGGACAGGAAAAAAGCCTTCTCCTTGAGGAGAAGGTGGCAACCGAAGGTTGACGGATGAGGTGTAGTCCCACGGTGTTTAAAAATCAACACCTCATCCACCGCAAGCGGTCCCCCTTCCCCTCAAGGGGAAGGCTTAGTAAAAAGGAGAAAATATTATGCGTAAAATTTTAGCATTGATACTATGCACTGCTTTGCTTACAGGGGTGGTTTGCATTCCTGCAAATGCAGCAGCTCCAATAGTATTTGATAAAAATCAAACAGTGCATTTTGACCAGAACTTTGCTGGCGGAACAGACGCTTCAAGCTTTGGAGATTTTGATATTAAAAACGGAAGCGGTCAGTGGATGTATGCCCCTGATTATATTATGGAAACAAGTGGTTCGGGAAGTGTTTTCACAAAAAACACTTATAATATGTCGGGTGCAGATAGCTTTGAATTTAAAATTCAGACAATAACAACCAATAACGGATATAAGGCATATATAGGTTGGGATGATGCAACCAAAACAGGATATACTCTTTCGGTTAACAGAAATCTTACTGTCTTGTTTAAAGGCCCGATAGAATATACAACTTCCTGGGGTATTGATTATGACCATGAAAATTGTCTTGCATATACCAATAACGATAACGGCAACACACCTCTTACCGGAACAAGCTACGGCGGTGTTGTAAATGCAACAATCAGGGTAGAGGGAAATAAGATGAGTATTTCCACCGATGTTGGCGACAGAAACGGAACTCTTGTGTATGAGGCTCCCGAAAAGATTGCAGTTAACGGAAAATTCGGTATTGAGGGCGGAACTAATACCTGCTTTACATTGTTTTCAATGTCATTAACAAGCGGAGGAACCGCAGCAGTTGATAATTGGCAGTTTGACCACACATTTAACGCAACAGATACTGTTGAGAGTTTAGCAAATCAGGGCTTGATTTTTAAAGATGGAGAATATTCATATAATGCTGAAAGCGGATATGGAGTTACAACAAACACAGCTACATATGAATTTGCCCCGAGCAGTAATGGAATTTCAGGAGATTATACTTTTGAACTTAAAACAAAAAAAGATGGCGGAACTCAATATGTAAGATTTAATTGTATTGACGGTAGTAACTATTACGAACTGGCAATAACCAATCTTAATAATGCAGCAGATGGAGCAAGTAACTTCTATGGCGGTTCAAGGCTTGCATTATATAAAATTGTAAATGGTCAGGCAACCGAACTTAAAGTTATTGATACTGCCCCAATGAATGCTGCTGATAAAACCGGCTGTATTCCGGGTGTATATTCAGAATATACCTTCAAAATTACTTTGGCGGATACAGATGCAGGAAAGACAATTGATGTATCAGTCAATGCAGTTCGTGACGGAAACCCGTATTATAATGTAATGCCTACAGTTACAGATGAAAATCCATTTGTAAATAGCGGAATAATTAAGGTAACAAATGCTGCGTGGGGAGGTACAACCTGTCCGATTTACTATTTCAAGGCATATTCTACTCCATCAGGCGAGGACACTGTTTCAGATGTGACCTTGATTGACAAGAACATAACCGAAACCGATACACAGGTGAGCGTTGCTAATGAGTACGGAATTATCTCTCCCGGTGAATTGGTGAAAAACGGTAATCATTACGGATTGAATGGTGTTGCCGCATTTAAGGAAACTATATATGACAGAGAGCTTTCGGGTGATTATACACTTACTACGAAAACACTGATTGATTACAATTCTATTAGTTATTATATTAATTATCAGGATGAAAGCAATTATTATAAAATCGTGACAGGCTCTAATGGTATCATAAGTGCACATAAGATGAAAGACGGAGTAGAAACGAATTTGACATTTACTCCAGATCCAAGCAACGGCGGATATTATAGCGGTTACAGCCCTGAGATTATAAGTGCAAAGGTTGAAAATGGTGAAAATTCACTTTCTATAAATATGGTTTTAACAGATATTGGCGGAAGTGTTTTAAAATACACCATAAACGACAGCGCAAACCCGATAACATCAGGCAAATTTAAAATTATGTGGGGTTCAAATGGTTCACGCTTGTTTATGGGATTAAAGGTTGTTTCTCACAGCCGTCCGTCGGGAATTGTTGAAGGTATCTTTAAAGTGAACGGCACAGCGACCTATGGCTATGCAAAAGGTGATATTAAATTCTCAATGCCAACAGCGGTTTTGGGAAGCTACAAGGTTATAGCTGCACTTTACGAAGATAATCTTATGACCGATATCAAGGTTTTTGATGAAGTTGACTTATTTGGCAGTGAACTGAATTTGTTTAACACATCTGGTTCAACTGCACAAAAGGGTTCGGTTAAGGTTTATCTTGTTGATACAACCGATACACTTAACAAGATTACAGATACTTGGGAACTGAAATAGAAGGGAGAGATACAATATGAAAAACAAAATTTTAGCTTTAGCTATGGCAGTTATCTGCCTTGTTAATTTAAGTATCTGTGCCTTTGCTGATGGTGATTTTTCAGCACTCTCAGTTTCCTATACTCTTACAGAAGGAACAGATGCAGGGATTGCAGACGGAACAGTTACCATATCGGGAATTACAGCCGCAGAGCTTGAAACTGTAACTGCAATCTCACTTTATTGGGGAAATGCAAGCGGAGTAAAGCTTAGCGGATATGATTCACTAAGAAACTACAGCAAGGCGGATTATAATGCTCAAAGCGGAATTGTTCATACAATATCAGGTAACCGCTTGTTGCCAAGTGATGCCGCAAGCATTGTGGCAGAAGTGACACATACAAACGGAACAGCAACTGCTTATGCAACAATTGCAAGCAGTGAGGTTCTTCCAAGCACAGCACCAAAATATACAATGTTCTGGATTTCGGATATTCACTTTGATTATGCGTCATATAGCCCCAATTCTCAGCATAGAAAAACTTTGCAGGATATAAACAGCTTTGATGTTGCAGATGGCGATAAGTTCAAGGGCGTTGTTATTAATGGTGATTTAACAGAGAGTGCAGCATATTTTGAACTTAATAATCTTGAAAAGATTACAGATGAAGAAGTTCAAAAGAAGTATCCTGTATATTTAAATACAGGTAACCATGACGTTTGTAATGGTCATATGGAAGAGTTTTTTGAAAAGTATCAGGAATACTTTAAAGATATGGCAGAGATTGGCTATACCTTTAACAGAACTGATAAATGGTCATATGATACATGGATTGAGGGTGAACACTATATCTTTTTAAGTACACCTTATAATGGCGAATGGGATAATAATTATCAAGGGCATCCTGAACAGCTTGGTTGGCTTGAAACCAAGCTTGCTGAAAGTGACGGAAAGCCCACATATGTATTCTCTCATCAACCTGTTCAGGAGTCAGGAATAAGAATGACGAGTGGTTCAGCTCCTTTTAAATTAAAGGATGTTCTTGACAGACACCCCGGGGTTATCACCATAACAAGCCACGTTCATAATGACTTCAACTATGACAGTGACATTGCGGCTCCTACTGTTGTGGTAAATACAGACGGAAAGACCTCATTTTTGGATACAGGAAGTGCAGGTAAGGGAGCAACAGGCGGCGGTGTAGACTTAAACGGAAATGCTGTGAATACTAATAATACTGACGCTTACGGAAGATATATTATGGTTTATGATGACAAGGTTGTTGTAAGAGCAAGAAACTTTACTGACCTTACATGGGCGTCAAGAGCAGAATATGTTATTCCTTTAACGGCTGATAACGGATTTGAGGGAACGCCTTCAGTTGAAAAGAGCGGAACAACTCTTACGGCAAAGCTTAATGGTGTGGCAGTTGATACAAATGCATATTCCTGCCAATGGTTTGTTGATGGTGCATCTGTTGGAACAGGTGCAACTTATACTGTTGCAGAGGGTAAAAATGGCTCTGTTAAGATTTCAAGTATAGCAGATCCAACCAAATATGCTTGGGCAACCACATCAGATTTTAACTATGTTCCTCCTACAGTCGATGATGGGGAAGAAACGCCTGAAACACCTGAAACTCCTGTAATAACATTTACAAATGACAATGAAGTTATCTATGCAAGGGATGTTGTTAAGCTTACAGGTCAGGTTGATGCATCAAATGCAGGGGAAAAGGTTATACTTGTGGTTTCGCCAAAGAATAACCCTGATGAGATTAAGTATATTAACGAGTGCGTTGTTGGAACAGACGGAACATACGGCTTTAAATTTAAGGTTGGAACAGTTAATGCTGATGATTATTTAAGAGCAAAAATTCAGGGCAGAGATGTAACAAACAGTATTATTTCTGCAAAGTCTGACCTTATTCCTAATATTGTCCTTGATATGACATTGGATGCTTCAAATCAGCCTGTTCTGTCAATCTCAAATGATTACAGTGATGCAGCAACAGTAAAGGCTGTTATTGCCACATACGATTCAAGTCATAGCCTTATAAAGGCAGATGTTGTGGATTATAATCTGGCATTTGGCATTTACGGCGAGGCTCAGAACTATGTTGGGGATGTCGTTGAAGGCGCATATGTTAAGACCTTCATCTGGGATGGGTTTGATGACATTAAGCCTCTTTCTAAGGATGTAGAAAAAGAAATCCCGGCAAAATAGAGATTTAAAAGGGCTGTTTCGACAGCCCTTTTAATGAATAAGGAAAACGGGCGATTCATGAATCGCCCCTACACCAAATGGCGAGGGTAACACACAGCGTAGGGGCGGACGCCTCTGTCCGCCCGAAAACACGACGAAATAAAGGAGAAATGACTATGAAGGTTCAGGAAATATATGAACACTTAAAAAGCCTTTCAAAAACTGAAACAAACTATTCCGATGGTATAATATGCGGAGAGCCTGACAAAGAGGTTAAGAAGATGGCTGTTTCCTGTATGCCAACTGTTGATGTAATAAGAAAGGCTATAGAGTGGGGGGCAGACTTGCTTTTAACTCACGAGCCAACATTTTACAGCAATAACGATACTCGGATGGAAAAAGATAAAACCACAGATAAAAAGATTGAATTAATCGAAAATGCAGGACTTTCGATAATCAGATTTCACGATTATATGCACGGCATTGAGCCTGATATGATTGGAATGGGAGTTCTTAAATATATAGGTATAGACGGAGAGTTTGTGAAGGGCAAGTATTTTGGGATTAATCGTTTTAACAGTTATGAAAGTATAACGCCTGTTGAACTTGCAAAGCTGATAGAGGAAAGACTGGGAGTAAAAAATGTTCGCATCTGCGGTGCAAGGAATATAGAATGTACAAAGTTTTCCGTATGTTTTGGTGCACCCATGTATGTTTTTGAAGAGGCAAGAGATGAAGACGTTGAGGTTGTTTTGGTTGGCGAAGTTTGCGAGTGGGATGTTGCAGAGTATATCCGTGACACTGCCGCTTTAGGCGGTAAGAAGGCAATGCTTGTAATGGGACATATGGGCTCGGAACGTGACGGAATGAGATATCTTGAAGAAATTCTTAAAGATGAGCTTGAGGAGGTTGAAACCAGGTATTTTGACTGCGGAGAAGTTTATACATATACCAAATAAAAATTCACAAAACTATTGACATTTTTGAAAAAATGGTGTATTGTTTAAATATAAAAATATAAAGTTAGACTTATTGAGAATTCTGTGCGCAATCGGCTGCTGCGTGGTGTTTGTAATCGTTTTGCGGTTTCGTAAAACGTTATACGGATGCTGCGGCACAACCGGAAAACGCACAGATTTTTTACATTAAAGGGGGTATTTGTATTGGAGAATATTGTCAGCCTTAAGGACATCGTTGTTACCTTTGACGGCGAGCAGATTTTGAACAGTATTAATCTTGACATCAAAGACAAGGAATTTGTGACCTTGCTTGGCCCGTCAGGATGTGGAAAAACTACCACACTGAGGATCATCGGCGGTTTTCTTGAACCTGACAGCGGCATCGTTACGTTTGAAGGGAAAAAGATTAACAACATTCCGCCATATAAGCGAAATGTTAATACCGTGTTTCAGCGTTATGCGCTCTTTCCCCATTTGAATGTTTATGAAAATATTGCATTCGGACTTCGGGTTAAGAAGATGGATGAGCGTGAAATTCGCAAGCGTGTGGGTGAAATGCTGGAACTTGTGAACCTGCGTGGATTTGAAAAGAGAAACATCAGCAGATTGTCAGGAGGTCAGCAACAGCGTGTTGCCATTGCAAGGGCCTTGGTTAATCAACCAAAGGTTCTGCTTCTGGACGAGCCGTTGGGGGCTCTTGATTTAAAGCTGCGAAAGGAAATGCAGATTGAACTCAAGAAAATTCAGCAGAGTTTGGAGATTACCTTTATTTATGTAACCCATGATCAGGAAGAGGCTTTAACCATGAGCGATACGGTTGTGGTTATGAATCATGGCAATATTCAGCAGATAGGTTCTCCTGTTGATATATATAACGAACCGCAGAACGCATTCGTTGCCGATTTTATTGGCGAAAGTAACATTGTTCCGGGAATAATGCTCAAAGACCTTGTGGTTGAGATAAGCGGCAGAAAATTTGTCTGTGTTGATAAAGGCTTCGGGGAGGGAACTCCCGTTGATGTTGTTATCCGTCCTGAGGATATTACTATTGTTCCGCCTGAGAGTGCAAAGATTGAAGGGGTTGTTACCTCTGTAACATTTAAGGGTGTCCACTATGAAATGGTGGTTGAGGCATATGACTATAGCTGGCTTATCCAGTCCACCCGTGCAGCGGAGGTTGGTTCAACTGTGGGTATCAGCTTTGGGCCTGATGATATACATATTATGAATAAGATGAAAGGTTAGGTGGCTGCTATGAAGAGAAAGCTTCTTGCCGCACCCTACCTTGTCTGGATGGCGGTTTTTGTAATTGTTCCAATCCTGATGGTGGCATACTTTGCTTTTACCGATGGAGAAGGAAGATTTACTCTTGAATATGTTACCGATGTTGCAAGATATTCCAATATTTTTGTGCGGTCTATATGGCTTGCGGCAATTGCAACGGTTATATGCCTCGTTCTTGCGTACCCGGTGGCGTTCATTCTTTCAAGAATGGACTTGAAGGTTCAGGGAACAATGGTTATGATTATGGTTCTTCCTATGTGGATGAACTTTCTTCTAAGGACCTATGCATGGATGACCTTGCTTGGAAATGAGGGCATAATAAACACTATCCTTGGATATGTTGGACTTGGTCCTTTTAAAATGCTTAACACCCAAGGGGCAGTTGTTTTAGGAATGGTTTATGACTATCTTCCTTATATGATTTTGCCCTTGTATTCGGTTATGGTAAAGATTGATAAAAGTGTGATTGAGGCGGCAGGTGATTTAGGCTGCAACAGCCTGAAAACGATTTTCAGAGTAGTTCTGCCTTTGAGCCTTCCCGGGGTTATGTCAGGAATAACAATGGTCTTTGTTCCTGCAATCAGCACCTTTATTATATCAAGAATGTTGGGCGGCGGCTCTAACCTGCTTATAGGTGACCTTATCGAGATGCAGTTTTTGGGTAATTCCTATAACCCAAATCTTGGAGCGGCAATCTCCCTTGTTCTTATGGTGATTATTCTTTTGATTATGACAATAATGAACCAGTTCGATGTTGACGACGATCGTGTTCTGATGTAGAGGAGGCAGAAAATGAGAAAGTTATCAAAAATTTATTTGGCATTTATAATGACATTTCTGTACCTTCCTATAATCGTTTTGATTGTGTTTTCATTTAATGCATCAAAGAGCAGAACTGTTTTTGGCGGTTTCACACTTGATTGGTACAGAAAGCTGTTTTCCAATGAACTGATTATTTCTTCTGCAATCAATACCTTGATTGTGGCAGTTATTGCATCTGTTATTGCAACTGTTTTAGGAACAGTTGCCGCAATAGGCATCAGCAAGATGCGTAAGGTTCCAAAGGCAATGGTTATGCAGGTTACAAACATTCCCATTATGAATCCTGAAATTGTAACAGGTGTATCTCTAATGCTTTTGTTTGTGTTCTTTGCGGCACGAATGAATTTGGAGTTTGGTTTTGTGACATTGATATTGGCACATATAACATTTGATGTTCCTTATGTGGTTTTAAATGTTATGCCAAAGTTTCGGCAGATGGATCCAAATTTGTATGAGGCGGCACAGGATTTGGGCTGTGGACCATTTAAGTCGTTTATAAAGGTAATCTTGCCTGAAATTATGCCCGGAGTTATTTCGGGATTTCTTATGGCATTTACCTTTTCACTGGATGACTTTGTTGTCAGCTATTTCACAAGCGGTTCAACGGCACAGACATTGCCTATTACAATCTATGCAATGACAAGAAGAAAGGTAAGCCCTGAAATTAATGCTCTGTCAACTATAATATTTGTGGTTGTGCTTGTTGTGCTGATTGCAAAGAACATAATTGAAAACAGAGCGGCAAAGAAGGAGGTAAAGATATGAAAAGATTTTTACTTCTGATTTTGTCAGGAATATTGTTGCTGAGCGGTTGTACATCTGTTGAAGTGGAAGAAGAGATAGAAGAGGCTGTTGTTAATATTGAGGATGAAGAATACTACCAGAAATTCAAAAACAGCGGAATTTCTATTAATGTGTATAACTGGGGCGAGTATATCCCCGATGGCAGTGACGAGGGTGTTCTTGATTTAAATGCTGAATTTACAGAGCTGACGGGGATAAAGGTGAATTATACCACCTATGCCACAAATGAGGAACTGTATGCAAAGCTTAAAGGCGGCGGTGTCAGCTATGATATAATAATACCTTCGGATTATATGATTTCCCGTATGATAAATGAGGATATGTTAGAGCCTTTGAACTTTGAAAATATTCCTAATTTTAAGAATATTATGGAAAAATTCCGCAACCCTGAATATGATCCTGATAACAGATATTCGGTGCCATATACTTGGGGAACTGTAGGTATTATCTATGATAATACGGCAATTGATATGGATAAAAGCGAAATTGATTGGGATATCCTCTGGAGCGAGGAATATAAAGACCAGATTTTAATGTTTGACAATCCAAGAGATGCCTTTGCAATTGCTGAAATTATGCTTGGATATTCTTTAAATACCGAGAATGATGAAGAACTTGAAAGAG
Source organism: Ructibacterium sp. (assembly GCA_045603605.1). Lineage (GTDB taxonomy): Bacteria > Bacillota > Clostridia > Monoglobales > Monoglobaceae > Ructibacterium. The sequence goes on from JAZUMJ010000046.1 coordinate 11,596, forward strand.
CAGCTGAACTTTTGGTTGAACAAAAGCCGGTTATTCAGGCATATGTTATGGATGAAATCTTTGATAAGATGGGAGCAGGAGAGGCGGTTCTTGCACCATATTATGCAGGAGATGCGGCAACCTTGATGGACGAATATGACCATCTTGATTTTGTCATTCCAAAGAGCGGAACAAATCTGTTTTTTGATGCAGTGTGTATTCCGAAAGGTTCAAAACAGAAAGAGGCGGCGGAAATGTATATAAATTTCCTCTGTGAACCTGATGTTGCCTATGCGGTAACGGATTATATAGGTTACTCTTCACCAAACCAAGCGGCATTTGATATGCTTGACGAGGAAATGCAGAATGATGAAATAGCGTATCCCGATGATGAGTATATTGCCGAAAAAACAACGGTGTACAGGAATTTGTCCGATAAGGCAAACCTTAAGATGCAGGATTTGTGGACAACAATGAAAAGTGCGGAGCCACAAACTGTAAACAGATGGCTTGTACCGATGTTTATGCTGGGTTGTGTAGTATTATCTATTGTGATTTTAATCCGCAGATATATAAAAAATAAAAAAGACGTATTTTAAAATAGAAATTCACCGGTTTTGAAGCCGGTGAATTTTTATTATTTGTATGGTATAGAAAAAACTAATTTTCCGGTTACATTTTTAACTTCGATATATGTTCCGTTTTCCTTTGAATTAACAACCTGATAACTAATTGACTCCAAACTTTCCATATAGTCGTGGCAAGGATTTAAACGTACGGAAATATTTTCTTTACAATATTCTTCGCCCATAAAACGCACTGTTGCATTTTCAAGTCCTTTAACCTCAATTCGTCTGCGGTATTTAACGCTTACGGGTGATACTTCCCGAACACTTACAACACCGTCTGTTTGCTTAACAAAAACACGGCATTCCAAATGCCCTGACTTTGGAAAGTGATAAACAGCCTTGCTGTTTTTCAACTCAGTTTCGTAACCAATGAAAAGAGGTGCACCAAGGGGGAAGTCTAAATATGTTTCTGTTGAGGTGTCAGGCGAGAAAAAAGAACAAAAAATACCATTGTCGGATTTGCTTAGCATAATAATTGGTGTCTTGTTGGTTGCTGTAGCTTTAGAGAAACTTATATCATAGCCAAAATCCTTAATAACACTTCTTAGTAATGCTTCTCCCCAAATGTATTTTGCCGGATTGTCAATATACTTCAATTCCTCGGTATCATAATTTAAGCTTTGCAAGCTTAAAGGTGCTCTGTACCAGACAGCGTTTTTGTATTTGGCAGATAATGAGTAGTTGTCTGCCAAAATGCCGTCGGAAATTGTGTTGAGTTTTCCGTTGCATGTATCTTTGCGGATATAAATTTTATCAGCCTTTATTCCATCTCGGTTGGTATCGGGATGTAAATCGGGGTTTATTGAAATTTCACCGCAAATTCCATCTTTAATAGAGAGCTTAAACATATCCATAAATTTTGATGATGTATTATCCGCTGAGCCATAGAAAAGAACCTTGCCGTTGTTTTCTATATATTCAAATATAGTTTTTTCAAAAAGTGTTCCCTTTTCGGGAACAGGAGTTACAATGATGCTTTGGCTATACAACTCTTTATTATGATTAATAAAGTTGTCGCAGGAAACAATAGAAGATAGCGGAAAACCTGATGTGATAGCACGACAAATAAATAAATCACCTGTTAGTATTTTTATTAAATCTTCTTCGGTTTTTGCAGAGGTGTATTCCTTAAAAGGATACGCCCACACAAAGGGCGAAGGAGCATCAGGAGCATCCTTTTCAGCCTTAAGAAAATGAGGCAATGTTTCATATGCACAGTGGTCGGGCATTTCGCCCATAGTATTATCAATAGTCAATATGTTAAAAATTTCGGCTGAGCGGGTATTGCCATCTTTATCAATCCGTGAAAGTGCCATTGGCATATATATATCGTGGGGATTGCTACCGTATCTGTCGTACCATGGTGAGTTCATCCACCATGGGTCATGGAGATAAAACCTGAACATAAATTGGTCAGAAGGAAGCTCACATATTCTTGTCATATGTCCCATAAGTTCTAATCCGTAGTTGTTGTTTATTGCCGCCCAGGGAGAGTTTGGCGGTGGCAAAATATTAAGATTTGCGTTATAAATCTTATGCAGACCAACCGCATCCACAGCATAATCAATTCCGGCAGAAAAGTTTGTTCCTCGTGTGTAAACAGGATAATTCGGACATTCTTTTCTAAAGTTCTTCCAAAAGCTGAATACAAGGTCTTCAACTTCCTTGATTTTTTCAGTATGAAAATTTTGACCATCAAAAATATCGCCAACCGGATGCCATGAATTTGCTGAAAATCCAACTCCGTTTGAAAGCCATAGATAGTCAAAACCCATATCATCAAAGTAAACCTGTGTTTGTCTGCCCAGAAATGTTCCAAAGGGAGTTCCATCTTCAATTCCTTGGGGAAAGCCTGCATAAGGATAGTTATCCCCATTAAGATTTCCGTATGAATTTATAAAGGTGTGAGTGCCTTCACCGCTGCCTGTACAAATTTCAGGATGACGGCGGTATTTAAAATCCGAACGTGCAAATTCAGGACCTATATCAAAGGGTAGTCCTACAAGAATTTTACTTGCGGGAAACAGTTTTTCACCTTCTGCTTTAATTGTATCGACAATATATTTAATTGTACAATATGTAACAACAGGCGGATTTTCCATAAAAATTGAGTTGAGTTCGTGCAGGTTTGCATCAAGTTTTTCTCCAAAGGGCATAGACGGTTTATTTGCACATCCCACAAAATATGCCCATTCTATTTTGTTATCAAGATTACCGGTATAGTCTAAAATATCACTGCCGTCACCTAACCATAACAAAATTGAAATCTGCTCTCTGTTTTTAAGAAGAGGTTGCCATTGATTAAAGATTTGATGTACAATGTTTAGAATATTTTCAGAAGTGTTACCATTTTTCATAAAGGCCTTCATACTGACCTCAAGATTAACTTCTTTAAACATAAACTACCTCCCGATAATAACACATTCTATGCCTAAAATATCTGCAATTGTTGATATTGTATCTGCGTGGTGACCGATACCTAAGGCGCAATGATGTGTAGGTCCTGCCATAACCCATTTTTTCACAAACTCCTTTGTAGTTGGTTCAAAAAAGCCTCTTGTATTTGTGTTTCCGGTTGCAGGAATAGCTCCCTTTTTTGAAATGCCTTCCCCAACCACAAATTTAAATTTCCCATCTGCAGTTTGTGAAATACTAAGCATAGTGATGGGACCTTCTTTGAGCTTAAATTCAACAGATGCACCGCTTCCGGGTTTTCCGTGATACTTTTTCAGGCTTCTTAGAATTGGTTTCCCTTCAGCAATTCTCAAATGATGAGGACCGTCGTGCCCAACAAGGATAAAGTCCTCTTTAAAGTCAAAGGGATGAAGCTCAGCAAAGCTTCCGCCAATGTCAAGTCTGTCCATAATAAACATAGCTATACAGGTCTTTAGGTCAAATTCTCCGCACATAGGCGTACCTTGTGCATTCAAAATAGAATTACCTACAATAAAGGTTGTTGCAACCTTTCTGTGAAGACTGTCTTCCTGACCTTCATAATAGTAGGCAAGACCGGTAAGATTGTATTTTTCAATAAATTTATCCAATGCGACAGATGTTTTGGCCGCCTGATATTTATCTGCATCTGTCAATTTTGATGTTACAGGATCAGCTTTTGGTTCCGGCATATCAAATTCTGCATCAATAACAGCTATTTTTTTATTGATTTCTTCTTCTGTAACGGTGCTGTATACATCCAGCACGTCATCAATTTCAAGCAATGGAACGTGAACTCCAAAGGCGGCAGAAACAGCTGTGGGGTCGGTGTGCATATCATACATTGCTTCAAGCGAATGTCCCATAAGCCCAAACCTTGCCCCTTTTAAATCGTGCAGAACTTTAGCAATATCACACCATTTTGCCAGTTCCTTTTCTGCGGCACTGTCATTATAGAGTGTTCCTATAATAACATCATTTATTTTTTTACCTAAGCGGATGGCAACTCCGGTAAATTCAGGCACCGAACAGATGTTATCATTTTCAAGCTGCATAAAGGTACAAGCCTTGTCATAATCTAAACATTCTAAAGGCTGAAGAGCAACAAGGATTACAGGAAGATTAAGATTGCGTATAATTGGTGCAAAAACAGAGGAGGTAGCATATGTTACCATATTGCACATAAGTATATCGCATTTACTGCCGGCAATTTCATCGGCAACATTAAAGGCTTTTTCGGAGCTGTCAACCATTCCAAAATCTACAACCTCAACATCATTTTTTGCGAGAAGTTCAATAAAATCCTTGTGATATTTCATAATATTATCATAAAGTCCGGGGAACTGTTCCCAATAAACAGCATGGGCAACGGCGAAAACGCCTATTCTTGCATATCTTTTTGTTTTTCTTTCAATCATAATACATTTCCTTTCTAAATGGGTTTTACTTGATTTTACAAAGAAAGTATGATAAAGTAAATGTTAAATATAAAGAATGATTTGTCTAAAATAAAGATATTGAGGATGAAAAATATGAAAGAAATTTTATTTTCTGAAACTAAACCTTTTGTCAGATTTTCAAGAGAGGTCGGATTGGATATGAGGAAATTTCAATCCATCATATGCGGTTATGACCATAGACTGTTTTATTGTACGGAAGGAGAAGGAAGGATTAGTATTGAAAATCAAGAATACAAGATTACAAAGGGAACCATTCTTTTGTGGAAGGCAGGCGTTCCGTATAGGTATCATTTGGACGGAAATACAATGAAATTTATTGGTTTAAATTTTGATTTTACATATGATTACAGTCAGATAACAAAAGTTATTCCTCCTGAGAAATATGAGAGCTTTGATAATAGTAAAATTATCGAGAATGTTATTTTTGCGGATACAACGATATTTAACAGCCCTATAATTCTTGATGGGATGTTTTGGGCGTATAATAAAATGAAGGAAATTGATGATGAATATAAAGGGCAAATGATACATTATAAAGAGAAATGTTCAGGGTTATTGATGAACATACTCGGAAATATTGCTTCATCGGGAATGGATAATAGCGAGGAAAAGAACGAAACGGTGAACAAGGTTATAAAATATATGAATGAAAATTTAGAAAGAGAATTAACCAATGAGAAATTGGGTGAGATATTTGGATATCATCCTAATTATTTGAACCAAATATTTATGAAATATACAAAAAAATCCCTGCATAAATATTTGCAGGAGCTTAGAATATCTCATGCGATTTATTTACTTGAGAATACAGATATGCCGATTTCGGTTATTTGCTCTAAAGTGGGATTTAATGATTTTCCGCATTTTTCTAAATATTTTAAGAAAGTAACAGGTTATTCTCCCGGAAATTTCAGACCGTAATCAGACTGTCGAAAAAGTCGGTCTACCGCAAGCGTAAATAAGAATATTTTTGTAGGGAACAGTTCATAACTGTTCCTCTTAAATTGCTATATAATAACAAACGGCGAAGTTTTCATCGAGAAAACCTCGCCGTTGCTTGCT
>JAZUMJ010000047.1:0-9120 GCA_045603605.1 Ructibacterium sp.
ATATAATTTTAAAAATCAAAATTATAATATGAGAATACATAGGAATTTATTGGATAACAAAAATAACAGCAATTATAAACCATATCAAAGTGAAAATTTATATCTATATGTAAGCGAAAAATCTGTTCCCGTAATAGAGGATGGCGAATACTACCTTCCTTTATATCCGCTTATGGGTGAACTTAAAGTAAGAGCTGAGGATATAAAAACAGAAGGCGATAAGGTAACTGTTTTTGCGGATTTGTCAGTGAGTGGATTTGAGAAAATGGAATTCCAAGGCAATTCTGTAAAAGTTGATAATAACCAATATACTATGTCAAAAGAAATGATTGAGAGAAACGGTAAAATGTATCTGCCGGCTGAATTCATTACATCAGTTCAAGGCGGCGTGGTGAGAAATCTATACATATCATACGGCAAGGAAGAAACAGTGTATAACTACAGTGCAAGTATTCCAAATCCACTATATGAAGAAATGGAATAAAAGTTATTGAAACGGCGTGGCTTTTGTTGAGAAAGCCACCCCGTTAGTTTTGCAAGTTACAAAAACTTTTGAAACTTTTGATTTTTTTCGATTTTTTAAAAAGCTCTTTTATTTTTTCTTTTTATGATATACTTCACTTATATAGAGATTTATAACTGATTTACAAGGAGATGCAATAATGAGGCATAAGAGAGTTGTAAGTATATTAATAGTTTTTGTGCTGATGATTAATATGCTTGTAATAACTGCTTCAGCAGAAAATGAAATAAAACTTATCATAGACGGACAAGAAAGAAGCTTAAGCCGGGAAATTTATCTTTCAGGTGACGGCACGGTTTATGTTCCGTTGATTGAAACATTTACATATCTTGGAATTAATATTACAAAGAACTATGATAATACCTATATGGGAGCGGGAGCAAACGGCGAAGTTTTCATCGAGAAAACTTCGCCGTTGCTTGCTTTTTCAACATCTGCCCACCGTGTAATAAAAAACTCGTTTTTATACTTGACTTTTCAAGTTGATATGCTATAATGATATAGATGAATTGTATGAAGCTGGGGTTTTGGCAGCTTTAGATATTAGTAAAATTCACGATGTTAAAGTAATATCGTGTAAAAGACGAGAAAAGGTGGAAATTGTTTTATGCGACGTAATAAGAAAAAGGAACTGGCACATCTTCAGGACTCTCAGGGACGAGTTATATTTGAAGAAGCACCCTTTAATGTCCGTGAGGCATATAAAGCATTGAGAACAAACCTTATTTTTTCCCTTCCTGAGGAAGGCGGAAAGGTTATTCTTCTTACAAGTGCCAATCCAAGTGAAGGTAAGTCCACAAACTGTTTAAATATTGCGATTGCCTTTGCAGAAACAGGTGCAAAGGTTTGTATTGTCGATTGTGACTTGAGAAAACCTAATATTGCAAGGTTGATGCGGCAAAAGGGTTCACCGGGGCTTACAAATGTTTTGGTTCACCTGAACACAATTGATGAGGTTATTGTAGAAAGTAAATACGAAAATCTTGATTGTGTATATTCGGGAGATATACCTCCGGACCCAACAGAACTTCTTGCTTCTCCGCAAATGGACAAGGTTTTGGAATATTTGCGTGATAAGTATGATTATGTATTTATTGATACACCTCCTGTAAATGTTGTTACGGATGCGTCATTGCTTGCAGGAAAAGCAAGCGGGGTTGTGGTTGTTGCAAGATATGGTTCAACAGGTAAAAAAGAGTTTTCAGAAGCAATTCAGCAACTTAATTTTGTTAAGGCTAAAATTTTAGGTGCTCTTATGAACTGTACCGAGCCGGAAGGAAGAAAACGTTACGGAAAACGTTACGGACATAAGTATTATCGCCGTGGCTATGGCTATGGTTACGGATATGGCTACGGGTATGGATATGGCTATGGGTATGGGTATAACAGCAAATATTACAGCCATTATAGAAAAGATGTTAAAGAGTCGAGTGATGAGAAATGATTGATTTTCATACACATATACTTCCCGGAATGGATGACGGAAGCAAGGATCTGGAACAGACATATTTGATGCTTGAGGAGATGAAAAAAAAGGGGATTGATGTTGTGGTTGCAACCCCTCATTTTGATATGGAATCGGAGAGTATTGAAAGTTTTATATCAAGGCGTGACGAGGCTTTCTCTAAGCTTAAACTTGATGAGAGCTATCCGGAGATTATTCTTGGGGCGGAAGTGTTGTATACCGGCGATTATCTTTATAATGCAGAGGGTATAGAGAAGTTGTGTATGGGAAATACAAGATTTATGCTGATTGAAGGTCAGATAGAGAGATGGGAAGTTGGTTTTAGAGATTGCCTTTTAAAGCTGATGCTTGAAAAGGGGATAATCCCGATTATTGCCCATATAGAAAGATATATTGATATTGGTAAAAACAAACAAATACTTGAAACGCTTATGGATCAAGGGGCAGTTTTGCAGATGAATGCAGATTATTTTATGTATAGACGGACAAGACGAAAGGCATTAAAACTGTTCAAAACAGGTTTTGTGCACCTTTTGGGGTCGGATTGTCATAATATGGAGAACAGACCGCCCAATCTTAACGATGCAGTAGAAGTGTTGAGAGAGTATATTGGGGAAGATGCCATTTGGCATCTTGAGGCTGTAGGTTTGGGAGTTTTACGCCGACAGTTTTAAAATTATTTAGGAGGAGAAGCAAGTGTCTTATTTACAACGAATGACAAGAAACAGATTTATATTCTTGTCTGATGTGATTATTGTGGGACTTTGCTATTTGTTTACCATTGTTGCCCTTGCTGTTATCAGCGGAGGATTAGGAGAGGGAACAATATCCGGTAACAAATTAGTTATTGTGATTGCATCTGCGGTATATGCAGGGTTTTTGTACATATTCGGTTGCTACCACGTCTATTGGATATATGCAGGAACAGTTGATTATTTCCGTGTGCTGATAGCTTGTATTGTTGCAAGTGTGGCTTGTGATATAATTGCAAGAATATACAATTGGAGTGACTTTGGATTAACAGAAAGTGTGGTATGTAGTTTTAGTTCAACCATTATGTTACTTTCATTTAGAATGTTAATCCGAATTACAGGAAAGATATTACGTAGCCTGAATAAGAAAAATGGAAATACTAAGAAAAATATTTTGATTGTAGGAGCCGGACGTTTAGGTGTTACCTTGGTTAAAGATGTTATGGGTAATCAGGATATAAATTACCATGTGCTTGGATTTGTTGATGATTCGCCGGCAAAGAAAAATCAAATTATATATGGTGTTAAGGTTCTTGGAACAACAGATGATTTAGAAAGAATTTCAAAAACTCTTAAACCGGATGAAATCATCATTGCAATTTCCAATGCAAGTATGAAAGATAAGCAGAGAATTATATCTGTTTGCAGTGATTTAGGATGTAAGATGAAGATTGTTCCCGGATTTGCAGATACTTTGAAGAACAAAAAAGCTTTTGATTTTGTTCGTGAGGTTGAGGTAGAAGACCTTTTGGAAAGAGAGCCTGTTAAACTTGATAATTCTATCATTTCAGGTGATATTGCAGGCAGAGTTATTATGGTAACCGGCGGCGGTGGTTCAATTGGTTCTGAACTTTGCAGACAAATAGCCAGATTTATGCCGGAAAAACTTATTGTAGTTGATATATACGAAAATAACGCTTTTGATTTGCAAAATGAGCTTTATGATAAATTTCCCGATCTTAATACGGAAATTGTTATAGCATCTGTTAGAGATATAGAGAGAATGAGGGAAATATTTAGAGAATATAAGCCTTATATGGTCTTTCATGCTGCTGCCCATAAGCATGTTCCGCTTATGGAGGATAATCCATCCGAAGCAGTTAAAAATAATGTTTTTGGTACATATAATACTGCTTGCTGTGCAAATGAATTTGAGGTTAAAAAATTTGTACTTATTTCAACAGATAAGGCAGTCAACCCAACAAATGTTATGGGAGCAACCAAGCGTGTTTGTGAAATGATTGTTCAGGCAATGCAGACTATCAGCAAGAACACGGAGTTTGTTGCAGTTAGATTTGGTAATGTGCTAAATTCAAACGGCTCTGTTGTTCCACGCTTTAAAACCCAGATAAAAAATGGCGGACCTATCACGGTTACCCATAAGGAAATTACAAGATTTTTTATGACAATTCCGGAGGCAGCACAGCTTGTGTTGCAGGCTGCAGCTTATGCAAAGGGTGGAGAAATCTTTGTTCTTGATATGGGCGAACCTGTTAAGATTTATGATTTGGCGGTTAACCTTATTAAGTTATCAGGACTTAGACCTGATGTGGATATTAAGATAAAAATAACAGGTTTAAGACCCGGAGAAAAACTCTATGAAGAATTGCTTATGAATGAGGAAGGTCTTAAAAAGACCTCTCATAATAAGATATTTATCGGCGAGCCTTTCTTTGATAGTATAGATGAACTTAAGACTAAACTTGAAATTTTGAAAAATGCAGTTGAAACCAAAGATAATGATGGTGTGAAAATTGCAGTGGCAAGTGTTGTGCCTACCTATAAACCGGCAGACAACAGTTTGCCGCAACAAGAGGGAGTTGAAATTGAAAATTCAAAGGCTGTTATGGCATAATATTTGGAGGTGACACCTTTGTCAAAGAAAATACCCCGAAAAAAAAGTAAAAAGGGGCTTATAGTTTTTCTATCAATTTTAACGGTTGTTATAGTGGGGATTACGGTTTTTGCCGTCAATCAATATAACAACATTAAGGCTATTTCCTATATGACCAGATATACGTCAAAGGAGAGAGAAGTACTCATTCGTGACAATAGCGAGAGAATTCACAGCATTATGGAACGCTTACCGGATGTTAATGTAAGGCCTTTAACTGATGATGAAGAGGAATTGTTAAATAGCGGTGAGATGTCCGAGGCTGATGCATTAAATGTGATTATGGGTAAAGATACAGAAAGTAATCCGGAAATTGAAACTGAAACTGTAAGAGAGGATGTTAAGGCAACCGCTGAATTAAAACAGGAAGATGGAGAAGATATCCAAAGCAAAGAGAAAATAAATGAGTTGGTTGCAAGGGTCTATCTGTTGCGTTCAAACTTTACAGGGAAGATTAATTCCTTGGTAGAACAGGCTAAGGCTGAGTTTATTAAAGGCGGAAGTTCAAATGCATTGGGGCTTGCCAGAAAGTATATGAATTTGGGACTTGGACTTGAGTCTGAATGTGATGGGCAGATTGAAATAATTCTTCAGGAGTTGTCAGGAGAATTGGAAAAAAGCGGTGGAGATATGTCAATAATTGATGATATTAAAACTGCATATGACAACGAGAAAAGCCTGAAAAAGGCGGAACTTATTGATAAATATAAAAACAGATAAGCCGGGTGTTGTATCAAATGTATAGAGCCAAAAAGATTATCGTATGGATAGCACTGTTATCTGTTATGATTGCAATATATGTATTTTCATCCCAGAACGCTGATGCATCTGACAGTTTAAGTGAGGGGCTGCTTTCTAAAATTCTTGAGAGGGTAATTGATAGCTTTTCAGAAATGGAAGATGGTGCAAAGGCAGAGCTTATCAATCAATATAACAGACTGATAAGAAAATGTGCCCATTATTCAATTTATACACTTTTAGGCTTTGTATTAAGCAGACTATGGAAGTTTTATAAGTCCCAAGACAGAGCTTTTTGGAAAGTTTTATTAATAGGTGCCCTATACGCTGTAACGGATGAAATTCATCAATTGTTTGTTCCTGGCAGAAGCGGAAGCATAATTGATGTTTTGATTGATACAGCAGGGGTTTTTACAGGAATAATTTTGTTTGGTATTTTTAATAGTATAGTATTAAAATTAAGAAGTAAATAATCAAGTTTATATAAAACAGGAGGTTTTTATTATGAAAAAAGTATTAGCGGCAGTATTGGCATTGACAATGTTGTTCACATCATCATTGGTAATGGCAGCGGAAACAGAAACTCTTAAGGTGCCTGCAGATTTACAGGCGTCCGACATTCTTAAAACAAACTACAGAGATACACTTACTCTTGAAGATGGCGAAAATGCTTGCTTGAAGGCAACTATTGATATGTCTGTTGTTCGTGATAAATTCGAGGAAGAACTTAAATTTATAGAGGAAACTCTTAATCTTGTTGAGGAAGGTGCAAACCCTGAACTTAGAGAAAAGCTTGATAAAGCTGAGGTAACAGGAAGTTTTGAACTTGTTCTTACATATGATAGCTCAATTGTTTTGCCTGATGAAATAATAAATGGCAGTGAAATGTCAGGATTTAATGAAGAGGCTTCCTTGATATTCCGTGAGGTTGAGAGAACTGTTGAGGATGGTAAATTTACTGTTAAGATTGAAGTTGCAGGTCCTAAAGACGAAGAGGGAAACAGAGGCGTATGCACTGTTAAGGGTCTAAATGATAATCTTGAGGCTTGGCTTTGTGATATGAGTTTTGACTTCGATGACATTGAAATTCCTACAACAGGAAAGAACTATAAATTTACAGGCTCAATGAAAGGTAATACAAGAATTCAGGTTGCTTCAGGACTTGGACAGGATATAGAATTTGTTGCTGTACCTAAGAATAAAGAAGATATTTTTGCTGTTGTTACAATGAAAGAGAAAGAAACTCAGCAAGGCGGCGGAGTTGCAACACCCGGAAATAAGCGTCCCACAACAAATAATGTACCTGTTGTTGATGATACACCAAATTCAACAATAGCAGTTCAACAGTTTAAAGACGTTGAGGAAGAGGATTGGTTTGCTGATGCAGTAGGCTACGTTGCAAGAAATGGTTATATGAACGGAACAGAAGTAGATATGTTCTCACCATATCTTGATACAACAAGAGGAATGGTTACCACAATTCTGTGGAGAATGGCAGGCTCACCTTCAGTTACATTTGAAGATAAGTATTCAGATGTAGACCCTAAAGAATATTATGCTCAGGCAATTACTTGGGGAACCCAGCATCGTGTTGTAAAGGGTTATCCGGAAGGAGATTTCCGTCCTGATCAGGTAATCAGCAGAGAAGAAATGGCAGCTGTGTTTAACCGTTATGCATTGTATAAAGGGGTTACTGATATAGTTCCAGGAGATTTGACAGTATTTTCTGATGAACCTGAAGTGTCTGAATGGGCATATGAAAATGTTCAATGGGCAGTTGGTGCAGGTTTGATGCAGGGTAAAGGCGGAAATGTATTTGACCCATTAGGTTTGACAAAACGTTCAGAGCTTGCTGCAGTAATTATGCGTTATTGTGAAAATATAGCTAAATAAATTGTTTAAAGGGATGCAAAAGCATCCCTTTAATATATTTTATATACGAATATAACTAAAAAAAGACACCCTCTTGGGTGTCTTTTTTTGGAGCTGCCCAGCGGATTTGAACCGCCGACCTCTTCCTTACCAAGGAAGTGCTCTACCTACTGAGCTAGGGCAGCACAATCTTCCATATGGAAAACAGCTTATTTATAGTATCATAAAATTCTAAAAATGTCAATAGAAAAATCCAAAAAAATCATATTTATATGTATCTTTATTGTCTTTCTTTAAAGCTGAAATAAATGGGTTTATTTTTTTATATATTTGCAAATAATGATTTAAAGGAATTTTTTAAATACGGAAAGGTGAATTTTATGAAAAGGGTGATAAAGAAAGCAGGGGCAGCACTGATTTTGATGGTAATTTGTATTGTATTTGTTTCCTGTGGGAGTAAATCAGGAATAGACGGAAAGAGGATTGTGAGAATTTCTCACGGGCAGTCGGAAACCCATCCTGAACATATTGGGTTACTGGAGTTTAAAAAGTATATCGAGGAAGAGTTAGGTGATAAATACGAAGTTCAAATCTTTCCTAACGAAATATTGGGTGCATCTCAAAAGGCAATCGAACTAACTCAGACAGGTGCAATTGATTTTGTTGTTGCAGGGACAGCAAATCTTGAAACTTTTGCGGATATTTATGAAATATTCAGTATGCCGTATTTATTCAAATCAGAGGATGCTTATTATGAGATGCTTAACAATAAAGATTATATGGAGGGAATATATAAATCTACCGATGAGGCAGGATTTAGAGTGATTACATGGTATAGTGCGGGGACAAGAAATTTTTATGCCAAAAATCCCATAAAAAGTCCTGAGGATTTAAAAGGGATGAAGATACGGGTTCAGCAATCACCGGCAAGTGTTGAAATGGTTCAAGCATTTGGTGCAGCTGCTGCACCTATGAGCTTTGGAGAGGTTTATACGGCAATCCAGCAAGGAGTTATAGACGGTGCTGAAAACAACGAACTTGCACTTACAAACAATAAACATGGCGAGGTAGCAAAATATTTTATATATAACAAACACCAGATGGTGCCCGATATGCTGGTGGCAAATTTAAAATTCATAAATTCGTTGTCTGATGAAGAAAGGGCTGTTTTTGAAAAGGCAGCAAAGATTTCTACAGAAGTTGAACTTATAGAATGGGAAAAACAGGTTAAAGAGGCAAAACAGAAAGCAATAGAAATGGGTGTAAATTTTTCAGAGGTTGACATTGATAAATTCAGGGAAAAGGTAATCCCTCTTCATAAACAAATGATAGAGAAAAATCCAAACCTAAAACCTATATATGACAAGGTTCAGCAGATAAACATGGAGTTGGAGGCAGATGATGAGAATAACTGATATAATTCGTAATATTATGGATAGAATACTCGGAATAGTTTGTGCAAGTTTATTTGGGGTAATGACGATAGTTGGAACATATCAAATAGTTGTTAGATACTTTTTTAATAAGCCAAGTACAGTTTCAGAGGAGTTGTTAACTTATAGTTTTGCATGGATGGCACTCTTTGCTGCTTCATATGTTTTTGGAAAAAGGGGTCATATGAAGATGACTTTTCTTGTAGATAAATTCCCTGATAAGCTAAGACGTATATGGGAAATTATACTTGAACTTTTAATTTTGGTTTTTTCTGCGGTTGTCCTTGTTTATGGGGGAATAAACATTATGAGACTTACAATGAGTCAGGTGACAGCATCCCTTGGAATTCCTATGGGGATGGTATATTCTGTACTCCCTGTTTCAGGAATACTGACTATTATTTATTGCGTTTTAAATATTATTTCTTTATCTGAAAAGAAGG
>JAZUMJ010000048.1:0-22305 GCA_045603605.1 Ructibacterium sp.
TAAAACCTGAAACAAAATATAAAAATTCCAGATTTGATTTTTATATTGAATACAGTGGAAAATCTGCATTTATTGAGGTTAAGGGGGTTACTCTTGAAGAAGATGGTGTTCTGATGTTTCCCGACGCTCCTACCGAAAGAGGGGTTAAACACCTTAACGAATTATGTCAATGCGTAACTGAGGGCTATGAGGCATATATTTTCTTTGTTGTACAGATGAAAAAGGTGAAATATTTTACTCCTAACAAAAAAACTCATCCTGAATTTGCCAAGGCATTAAAAAAAGCCGCTGAATGCGGCGTAAAGATTAAATGTGTTAATTGCGATGTATGGGAAGACGAATTAAAAATTGACGATTTTGTTGAGATAAGACTATGAGGTTGTGCGATGCACAACCTCATAACTTTATTTCTTAGATATTAAATTCAAAAGATTAATCGCAAGGTTTGCACCGCTCATCAATACTGCTACCCAGCCTGCAAAAGTTAATCCGAATTCAGTTATAAATCTGCCGCCTTCTATACAGCCTGCTATCCATACAATACCAATCAAGAGTATTGTAAGCACCGAACACACCATAGGAATTATAACCGATGGAAGCTGTGGCTTTGTTTTTAAAATCAACGGAAGCATCGCAACAGCAATTGCTGCAATATACAAAAGAATTGCTATAACTCTCAAAAATGGCATATCAATTATTCTGTACAAGGAAGATGCTGTTGAAAAGCCGTAAAGACCTAACCTGAATGTGTTACACTGAAGAGCAATTCCCGCAAACAGCAAAAGAATGACCGTGAGCAGTGATTCAATGGAAAAGCTGCACTTTATACCTGCCGCTTGTGCCACCTTATCCAAGGGACTTTCTGCCCCTTCGCTATCATACATATCTGTTTCAAAGCTCGGCTCCTCATAGGTTTGAGCAGGGGCATTTGGGTCTATATACACTGTCTTTGCATTAGAATTATCAATTTCTATGCAGCTGCCGCACATAGGGCAAAACTTAACCTCATCCGAAACCATTGCTCCGCATTTTGTGCAAAACATAACTAATCCTCCATCCTTATTCCTGACTATATCCGCCGGTGTAACCACCCTTTAATTTTTCAGAGGTTTTATCCTCTTTCTTTTCTCCGTCAGGCTTTTTCTGTTTATTCCCGTTATTCTTCTTCTTGAATTTATGACGTTTATTGGATTTATTCCCCTTATTAGGATTGTTTTCCTTAGATTTTTTTGGAGCGTTTTCCTCTTCATTAACCATATCAGGTACAGAAATTTCTTCTTCTGCAATGGCTTTTAACTCTTCGTCCATTATTATCTCCGGTTCTTCTTCCTGAGCATTTCTGCATCTTCTTCCACAACATTTAAAGTCGCCAAGACCATAAGTTTCAAACTTAATCATCTCGCCGTTGCTGTCAGAAAATCTAACCTTGACTTGTCCTTTCAGGGTTGCAACCTCCGAAACAATGCCAACGCCATCAGGAGTTTCTACCTTTTCACCTTTATTGGGCAATTTTTTCAGCATATCCTCATAGGCATTCTGCTCATATTGCAGACAGCACATTAATCTTCCGCATACTCCTGAAATTTTTGTCGGGTTAAGGGACAAGCCCTGTTCCTTTGCCATCTTTATTGATACAGGATGAAAGTCATTTAAAAAGCTGTTGCAGCACAGAGGTCTTCCGCATATTCCCAAGCCTCCGAGCTGACGTGCTTCATCCCTGACACCTATTTGACGAAGTTCAATCCTTGTTTTAAATTCACTTGCCAAGGTTTTTACAAGTTCTCTGAAATCTACTCTGCCGTCTGCAGTGAAATAGAACAGAATTTTACTTCTGTCAAATGTATACTCTGCATCAACAAGCTTCATATCAAGATTATGCTCTGCTATCTTCTTAACAGTTATATCAAAGGCTTCCTTCTCTTTTTTTCTGTTTTCCTCTTCCTGTTTTAAGTCCGCCTCTGTTGCAATTCTTATAATAGGTTTTAAAGGTGCTACCACCTCTTCATCGGGCACCATTGTATTTTCAGCTACAATCTTACCCATTTCAACGCCTCTGGCTGTTTCAACCAATACCTTTTCACCCATCTTCACTTTAATGGAATTGGGGTCAAAATAATACATCTTGCCGGCGTTGTTAAACTTAACTCCAACGATTTCTACCATGGATTTCCTCCCAGTATTCCGTCACCATACATAATACGGCAATCGGAAAATTAGCTTTTTTATCTATCATATTTCTGTAATTCACAGTTATCTCCGTGAACTTTAATGCTGATGTTTTAGGAACTCTTGAGCAAAAACCTCTAAGCTCCGTTTCTTTATCAATATTAACAATCTCAGCCTCACAGGATAAAAGCTTAATCTTCATAACATCTCTTGACCACGACTCAAGGGTGTCAAATATGAACTCTCTATCTCCGTCCTTAGCCTTGATAAATTTAATAAATTCATACATATCTTTATACGTTCCCTCAACAAGAGAAAAGATATGTCTGAAAATTTCCTCACGCAAATTTTTAGATTCTTGATTTTCTGCAAGTTCTAACGCCTTGCCTATAGAACCGCCGCTCATTGCGGCATACTTAACTGCATCTTCTGTGTCAATGCCTTTTGAAACAAGATATTCACAAACTCCACTTACAGGCAACGGCTGAGTTCTCAGGGTAACCGCTCTTGACAGAATTGTTGGCAGAAATGCTCCGCCATTTTCCGCAAGCAGGATAAAGATACAATAAGATGGTGGCTCTTCAAAAATTTTTAAAAGGCTGTTTTGTGCAGGGGCTTCCATCGTATCTGCATTTGGTATCACATAAATCTTCTTTTCTGCCATATACGGTCTTACATAGGCATCCTTTCTTAACGCCCTGACAGTATCGACCAATACCTGCTTCTGCTTTTTTGCAGGATTAAAATACTGGTTTGTGATAACAGCAAAATCCGGATGGGATTCAAGCTTGTCTGTTTTCAAAATTTCCTGAGCAAAGGCTTTGGCTATACTCATTCGCCCTGTTCCCATCCTGCCTTCAATAATATAAGCGTGACCGGTTCTTTGGTTCTTTATAGAATTGGACAGCAATGCAACCGCTGTTTCATTGCCGATTATCTGCCTAAAAGCCACGCCTTTCACTTCCTTTTATTTTATAACCTCTATCTCTTCTGTTACTCCCATTGTCTTTAAATAATCAATGGTTTTCTTATCTATAACCTGTCCCGGAACAATTACTGCCGCTCCCGGAGGGCATACAGAAACAATGTCTGCACTTATTCTGCCTTCAGCATCTTCAACTGCCACGCTTTCTCTGTCACTGTACCATGCATCTTGCGGAATCATATCAAGATTAACATCGGGAAGAGACTGTGGTTGAGCATCAGCAGAAGATTCAATTTTTGTTTTTGAAAAGTTAATAAGCTCCTCTTCCAATGTTTTAAGTTCGCCTTTGGTATTAGCCGCCGTAATCACAAACACAACGTGATATCTGTCTGCCATTTCAGGGTATATTCCCTTTTCTTTCAATATACTTGAAGCATATTGTCCGCTTATACCCACTTTTCTGAAATCTGCCACCAATCTTAATATATCCTGTGGTTTTCCGATTGTACGGCTGTCTACAAACTCAACCGAGCTATTCTTTCTAACCTTAGCTTTTAATTCCGATACACGGGAAACAATAGCATCAAATTTCTCTTTTTCATCTTTTGCATCAGCAACAGCATTATCAATAGATGTCATTAAAAGATATGACGGGCTGGTGGTTTGTATTGTTCTTAAGGCTCTCTTAACCTCACCATCTTTAATCAATGAGTTTTTATTAACGTGCAGCAAGGATGATTGTCCCAATCCGCCAAGGGTTTTATGCACGCTTTGGATGCAAATATCTGCTCCCTGTGAAATTGCAGTTTTAGGGAATGCATCGTGGAATACAAAATGCGCTCCGTGTGCTTCATCGACAATTAAAAACTTATTTTCATTATGGAGAAAAGCCGCAATACCCGAAATATCAGAACACACTCCGTAATAAGTGGGGCTTGTTATTACCGCTCCCACTGCATCAGGATTTTCGCTTAATACTTTTTTAATGGTTTTTGGGTTCATCCCCGAATATATCCCCATATTTTTATGGAAATCCTGTTGAACAAATACGGGCTTGGCACCAATTAAGGTTATAGCCGATATAACGGATTTATGACAGCTTCTGTCTACTAATATTTTATCGCCTTTTCTGCAGCTTGCAAGTAACGCTGCGTGGATACCGATTGTTGAACCATTCGTAAGAAAAAATGATTTTCCTGCATCAAAAATTTCTGCAACTCTTTCCTCTGCTTTAAGCAATATACCCTTTGGGTTTTGCAAATCATCTGTTTCCTCAAATTCGGTTACATCAAGGTGAAAGGCATTGCCTTTGAATTTTTTATTCAAACCGCTGCCGCCTTTGTGCCCCGGAATATGAAAGCTTATCTTTTCTTTTTTATCAAATGCCTTTAAATCCTCAAAAAGGGACATGTTAACACCTCCGTATTATATTAATTATAAATTAAAACTGCAAAGATTTGCGGATATATTTATTCAAATCTTCAATCTTAATACGTTCTTGCTCCATACTGTCACGGTGACGGATTGTTACACTGCCATCCTCTTCTGAATCAAAATCATATGTGATACAGAAAGGTGTTCCGATTTCATCCTGACGGCGATAACGTTTACCAATACTTCCGGATTCATCAAATTCACAAACAAACTCTGCTGCAAGTGTTGCATAAACTTCTCTTGCCTTATCTGACAATTTCTTTGAAAGTGGCAATATTGCCGCCTTAACAGGAGCAAGCGCAGGATGGAAATGCATAACCGTACGAACATCGTTCTTTTCTGCATCAATTACTTCTTCGTCATAAGCCTCAACCAAGAACGCCAAGGCAACACGGTCTGCACCCAATGATGGTTCGATACAGTATGGAATATATTTCTCGTTTGTTTCAGGGTCGGTATATTCCATCTTCTCGCCACTGTGGTTGCTGTGCTGTTTCAGGTCAAAGTCTGTTCTGTCTGCAATTCCCCAAAGCTCACCCCAACCAAATGGGAACATAAACTCTATATCGGTTGTTGCATTACTGTAGTGGGAAAGTTCTTCCTGTTCATGGTCACGAAGTTTAATATTTTCTTCCGCAATTCCCAACGAGAGAAGGAATTCCTTACAGTAATCTTTCCAGTATTTAAACCATTCAAGATCTGTTCCGGGCTTACAGAAGAATTCAAGTTCCATCTGTTCAAATTCTCTGGTTCTGAATGTGAAGTTACCGGGAGTAATCTCGTTTCTGAATGACTTACCTACCTGACCGATACCAAAAGGTATTTTCTTTCTGGATGTTCTTTGAACATTCTTAAAGTTTACAAAAATACCCTGTGCTGTTTCAGGACGGAGATATATCTCATTCTTGCTGTCCTCTGTTACACCCTGGAATGTTTTAAACATAAGATTAAACTTACGGATATCTGTAAAATTATGCTTTCCGCAAGAAGGACAAGCCAACTGATTTTCCTTGATAAATTCCATCATCTTTTCATCGGACCAACCATCGGCAGACTGACCTGCAGCATCTTCTATAAGCTTATCCGCTCTGAAACGAGCTTTACATTCCTTACAGTCCATCAATGGGTCGGAAAATCCGCCAACGTGACCTGATGCAACCCATGTCTGGGGATTCATCAGGATTGCGGCATCAAGACCCACGTTATATGGGCTTTCCTGTATAAACTTCTTCCACCAAGCTTTTTTAACATTGTTTTTAAATTCAACGCCCAAAGGACCGTAATCCCATGTGTTTGCAAGTCCGCCGTAAATCTCGGAACCTGCGTATACAAACCCGCGGCCTTTACATAAAGCCACGATTTTCTCCATTGTTTTTTCTGTGTTTTTCATAATTAATCAACCTTTCCCGACACGACCGGCTGCCGTGTTCTTTTGTTTACTGATATGCTTTGACACATAATCAACCAATTATATTTTCGTTATCCTTTATTCTAACATAAATTTTTTTAAAATTCAACCCCTATTAACAGGCAAACTACAAAATTATCCCCGTTATTATTACAGACAAAATTATTCCAGTTAAATCAGCACTCAATGCTGACGGAAGTGTATGTCTATACCTTTTTATTCCAACCGCACCATAATATACTGCAATTGTATAAAATGTGGTTTCTGTAGACCCCATCATAACAGACGCAATTTTCCCACCCGTAGAATCAGGGCCAATACTATTGAATATATCCGCAACTATCGCCGTAGATGCACTGCCTGATATAGGTCTTAAAAGTGCCAGAGGTAAAACCTCTTTTGGAATATTTGTTATTTCAAGCAATGGCGAAAAAACCTTTTCCAATAATTCCAAAGCACCGCTGTTTCTAAACATTGATATAGCTACCATCAAGCCTATGAGATTAGGGATTATTCCCACAAGGGAGGATATACCGTCTTTTGCCCCATCTATAAAACAATCATAAACATTCACCCTCTTAATTAAACCCCAGCCCACAAACAGCAAAATCATAACCGGAACAGCAAAAACCGAAATGTACCTCACAGCCTTTTTCTCCTTTCCATAATCTTAGACACTGTTATCCCCACAATTAACGCACAAATACTCACAATCCATACAGGCAATATAATCTCTCCTGATGCGTGGGATCCATACATCTGCCTTAATGATATTATTGTGGCAGGTATAAGCTGAATTGACGCAGTGTTTATAATCACAAGGGTACACATTTCATTTGACGGAAAACTTCTGTGTTTGTTTTCTCTGTCAAGTTCCTGCATTGCCTTAATTCCCAACGGGGTTGCCGCATTACCCATTCCTAAAAGGTTTGCCGTTATGTTAAGTACAATACTTCCATAAGCAACCGACTTCGGGCAAAGCTTTGGAAAGATAATTTTCATAATTGGCTTAAAAATCTTTGCAATAATCTTAACAAGTCCTGATTTTTCGCCGATTTTAGCAAGTCCTGTCCAAAGGCATACAATACCAAGCAAGCCTATGCACAGTTGAACCGCACTATCTGCTCCGCTTACTGCCGCCGCCGCTGTTTCTTCTGCTCTTCCTGTAAAAACCGATACAATAATCGAAACAACAATCATTCCGCCCCATATATAATTTAACATAAAAAATTCCCCTAACAGCTTTTTTAATATCTTTATGCAGCCGTTAGGGGAAATAATATTTAATTTTCTCTGAATTTAGTTAATCTTAAATCTTTGCCGATAAAAGGAACCACCTTATACATACCAAATAATCTTGATGTAAGACGTCTTCCATAGACTTTCTCTAAACCCTCAACTGTAAGGTTTGTCGAAATTATTGTGCTCTTTTCATGAATTTGTCTTGTGTTTATTATATCGAACAAGGAAGCTGTTGAATATGCCGTTACAAATTCTGTTCCCAAATCGTCGATAATAAGCAAATCTGTCTTGTATACATAGTCTGCCGCATATTCCGCCTGTTCAATCTTATCCTCTTCAATCTTACCGAATTTCAGCTTTTCCAACATATCAAAAAGTTGAAATGCTGTTTGATAATACACGCTTTTTCCTCTTTTGAGTGCATAATTTGCAATACAGCTTGACAGGAATGTTTTGCCTGTTCCCGCATTGCCCATCATCAGAAGATTATCGTGAGTGCTGTCAAAATTCTCGGCAAAGGCAAGACCTATATCATAGGCTTTCTTTGCACATTCAAGAGGTTGTCTGCCGTTTTCTGCGGGAGGCTGACTTGAGAAAACAGAAAAATCAAACTTATCAAATGTTTGTTCTGCCATAAATCTTGTCATATTTGCATTAAGCCCCACATATTTTGAAATTAAATTTTTCAGGCAACTGCAACGCTCGCCTTTCTCATTAAAGCCTACATCATTACAGATAGAACAACTATATATTTCATCAAGATAATCTGCCGGCAAACCCAAATCTGTCAACAGATTTTTTCTTCTCGTCTGAAGTCCCTGGACTTCTTCTTTTATTGCATAAAAATCGGCTTTTTTATCAAGGATGCAACGGGCAAGCTCTGTTCCGCATCTGCGAAGCTTAGCCTCAATCTCTTTAAGTTCAGGTGCTTTGCTTATCACCTCTCTGCGCCGTTCTTCCTGCAGATTTTTATTTTCTTCTCTTATATTCTTTAATTCTCTGTTTGCCAAAGTGTAAGCAGATTCCATATTATTCACCTCTAATTATCCAACATCATATCCAAAAGCTGTTCTTCCAGTTTGCTGTAATCAAGTTGGTTCGTATCCTCATAGTTATTAAATTTATTTTTAGAAGGCACTTTTGCCTGCTTACTTTTAGGTGGTTGTCCCTTAAAATCTTCTTCAAAGGTTTCAAGTTGTTTTAAAGTGGTAATACCGTTTTCGGCCCAGCTTAACAATATCTTATTCATATATGCCCAGCTTAGCTTACCTGTATTCTGAACCGTTCTGTCGTAGGCAACAGGAATAAGTTCAGGAGATACCGCAGGATTTTCAACCCATTGACCAATATATTTCTTTTCTGTTTGGGTTAGCGAACGGTCATAAATTCCAAGAATATTTCTGATTTCTCTTTCCGCACTGTCTAAGCTTTCAAGCTGAGATATATGTGCTTCTGCCGCCTCAAAGGAATCAATTCCTCTATCCGCCCAATCTATTGCAACTGTTTCAAGATAACGTCTTCCTACCTTACCTTTTTTTGCCGCATATGATAAGAGCATAGTTATCACTTCCACCGGAAGTCCCAGCCAATCCACAAAGGAATAGAGCATTTCCATATCTGATGGAGTTAAAACCTTATTTAAAACAGTTTCTGCCTGATAAAACAGAGCTGAAACAGCCTTATTTGATGCAGCAACCCCATCTATTTCCTGCATAGTATATGATGGTTTTTTGCTTACTTTTTTTCTCTTTTGCAAAACATCAGTGTTTGCTTTTGGGGCTTTCTTTTCTATATTATTTGGAAAATGATAACCCAGTTCATCATAGACCAGTTCATCACGGCTCACCCAAAAATCAAGGATGAATATTACCCTCTCTTGTGCCATATCAAGTTCTCTGGAAATAATATCACTTTTAGGGAACTCGCCGTTTTTATGCATATAATATTTAACATACATATACATCTGTATGTATTCAGGTCTGGAAAAACGAATATATTTTTCCGCAAATTCATATGTAATATCAAAGCTGTTCACAGCAAGTCCTCCTTTCAATTAAAATCTATTATTTCCCCACGCAAAAGCGAGAGAACACCTGTTCAATTATTTCTTCCTGAATGGTTGTTCCAACAACCTCGCCCAGTGCCGACAATGAATCCTCTAAATCTACATATAATATATCATAAGGCATATCCATCAGCAGAGCCTCTTTAGCACGAACCAACGACTCCTTTGCCTTAATAAGAGAATCTCTCTGCCTTGCATTACTCAGACACACCTGACCTTGTTTCACCTGTCCCGATACAAACATATCCGAGATTATCTTTTCAAGGTCTCCTATTCCCTCAGGGATTCCGCCTTTAGGCAATGCGGTTTCAATTACATATCTGCTTTCAAAACCCAACATTCTTGCTGTGTCTTTCTTGTTTACAACCAAACCCTTATCGGCTTTATTTATAATAAGTATTTTCTTTTTATCCTTTATTTCCTCTGCAAGATTAATATCCTCAGTCGAAATATCCTCTGTTCCGTCAATCACCAAAAGGCACAAGTCCGCATCTTTAAGATGTTCTTTTGCTCTGTCAATTCCAAGACGTTCCACCTCATCCTTGGCGTTTCGTATACCTGCAGTATCAAGCAATCTTAATGACACTCCGCCTAATGAAATAAATTCTTCAATAACATCCCTTGTGGTTCCGGGAATATCAGTAACGATAGCTCTTTCATAACCTGAAAGAGCATTGAGCAACGAAGATTTTCCTACATTGGGTCTGCCTGCAATAACAGTATATACTCCCTCACGCAAAATCCGTCCTGTATCAAAGGTATTTAACAATTCATCAACATCCTCAATTATACCTGAAAGCATATTTTCAGTTTCAGAAGTTTCAGGAGCATCAACCTCCTCAGGATAATCTGCCGCTGCCGATATATGGGAGGTTATTTCTATAACCCTTTCCCTTAACGAGTTTATCTTTTTTGCCAAAGCACCATTTAATGAAAGCGCAGCATTTTCCATACCCAACGAAGAATGTGCATCAATAATGTCTGCTGTTGCTTCTGCAGCGGTTAAATCTGTTTTGCCGTTTAAAAAAGCCCGACGGGTAAATTCTCCTCCCTCTGCCATTCTTGCTCCTGCCAGAAGAAGTTCCGAAAGTATCTTCCCTGCCGCAAAGTAACCGCCATGACAGTTAATTTCAACAACATCCTCTCCCGTATATGAACGGGGTGCACGCATAACAGCAACTAACGCCTCATCAATCACAACGGATGGTTCATCTATCTTATGAATATTTGAAAGAGTAAGCTTATGGCTTTCCAACTCATTTACAGGTTTATTGCTTTTTGTTGTTATTATTCTTTGGGCAATCTTTTCAGCATCATTGCCGCTTAGCCTTAAAATGGCAATGCCGCCTGAGCCAACGGGTGTGGCAATTGCGGCAATTGTATCATATAATTTCATAGTTTTTACCTTAGTTTTTATTTATATTTTCTACAAGGTCCTGAATAATGGCATTAAGTTCCGTATCTCCGCTGAGGTTTTTCTTAATCTTTCTAACAGCCGTCATAACCGTTGAATGGTCACGGTTAAATTCATCGCCTATTCTTGGGTAGGACTCATCCAGTACCTCACGGGCAATATACATTGCTATATGTCTTGGATATGCAATGTCATTGGAACGGCGTTTTGTAACCAAAGAACCTGATGCAATATGGAAATACTTTTCAACCTCATCAATTATAACCTTTATTGTAATATCCCTTTGAGGCAAAGTAGATAAAATTTCCTTTAACGCCTTTTGAGCAAGCTCCATTGAGATGGTGTTTGTCCTCTCAATACCTGCATAAGCTAAAATTCTCTTTACTGCACCTTCCAAATCACGGACATTGGATTTAATGTTATTTGCCACATATTCAACAATTTCCTCGTCAAAGGTAAAGTATTCTTCTTCAATTTTAGAACGGAGAATTGCAAGTCTTGTTTCATAATCAGGCGGCTGAATATCTGCAAGCAATCCCATCTGAAATCTTCCTTTAAGCCTGTCCGCAAGATGAGGAGTTTCTGATGGAAGGCGGTCAGATGTAAGCACAATCTGTGCTCCCGCCTCATACAGAGTATTAAATGTATGGAAAAATTCTTCCTGAGCAAGCTCCTTGGTTGCAAGGAACTGAATATCATCCATAAGCAAAAGGTCAACTGTGCGGTATTTGTTTCTAAAGTCCTGATTTGTTTTTTCCCTAATCGCCGTTACAAGCTCATATGTAAACTTCTCACTTGTTGTATAAAGAATTTTTTTATCAGGATAATTTTTAAGGAAGTAATTACCTACCGCTTGCAAAAGATGGGTTTTTCCCAGACCACTTCCGCCGTATATAAACAATGGGTTATATTTCTGGGAAGGGGATTCTGCCACCGCCAATGATGCTGCATGTGCCAGATTATTATTACTTCCGACAACAAATGACTCAAATGAATATTTGGGGTTTAATGCATTATTCTGTCTTATAGGGTCTGCCTGAACAGGTTCTTCCGCAACAGCTTCACATTCAACCTCTAATTCATAAGGTCTTCCTGCCGCCATTTCTATACAGCTCTCAAGCATAGAACGAAATTTGGTCATTATCATATTTTTATTAAGACTGCCCGGAACCGAAAGCCTGATTGATGTTTCGGTAAGTCCCAAAGGTTTTATGGGTTTTATCCAAGTATCAAAAGATACGCCGGATATTTCCTGTGCAAGCTCAGCCAGAGCTTGCTTCCATATCTTATTCAGTTGCTCCACAATTACTTCCTCCATTTTCATCAAAAAAAGTGCGAAAAAAAGCAGCCTCATAACTCCTTTATAGCAAGCCTGAAGCTCTTTTTAGATTATGTACTTCCATGTTGCGAAGCGGGGTCAATGCTCCGCATAACCACTCAATTTAATTAAGACAATATCTATGATAACAGAAAAGAAAAAAAATTTCAACACCAAAAAAATTGAAAAATCACCTGAAAATTTTCTTTTTTGGAATCAACTACTAAATATAGATTTTATTTTTACATCAAACAACAATATGTTGCAAAAAATTCTCAAAAAATTTTTTTAAATTTTTTTTAGTTTCTTTTGTTTCAAAAAAGGGGTTGACAATCTGAAAATATCGTGATAAAATAGTACAGATTTTATTGTGAAATATTATGTGAATAATTTTCATATTCCATTATTTGAACTGAAGGAGGGATAACGATGCTTAGAACATATCAGCCTAAGAAAAGACACAGAGCTAAGGAACACGGCTTCAGAAAGAGAATGAGTACAAAGAACGGCCGTAAGGTTTTGGCAAGAAGAAGATTGAAAGGCAGAAAGAAGCTGTCTGCATAAGGCATAGCCTGTGGACATGGCTAATTACCGGATACGTCTCGGCAACAGTTTGCCGGACGTTGTCGGTAGAGCGAGTTTGCCAACGCTCTAAAGACGCCGTTGGCGTCTTTTTGTCTATTATATGGAATAATACCGAAAAGATAGGACGTTATAATGAAGATAATCAGTTTAACGTTAAACTCACAATTTCATAAGCTGTATCGCCGCGGCAAAAGCAGTGTCAGCCCTACAATGGTTGTTTATGCCATCAAAAACAGAGAGGGCTTTAACCGTCTTGGTATTACTGCAGGAAAAAAAGTAGGCGGCGCAGTTGAAAGAAATAGGGCAAAACGACGGATACGAGAACTTTATCGGCTGATGACAACACATCTTAAATGCGGCTATGATATTTGTATTGTGGCACGGGGCTATACCCCCAATGCTCCTTACAAAAAGCTGTATTCAGATTTTGTCAAGGTTATGAAGGCTGTGGAGGTATGGCAGGATGAAAGCACTGCTGACATGGTTGATTAAATTTTATCAAAGGCGTATTTCACCTTTAAAGAAGCCTTGTTGCCGATTTTACCCTACTTGTTCTCAATACGCCCTTATGGCAATCGAAAAATACGGGGTTCTCCGGGGAACCGCTAAATCTTTATGGAGAATTTTGCGTTGCAATCCCTTTTGCAAAGGCGGAGTTGATTTCCCGTAAATATAAATTTACTGTCTACAAGAGGAGGAACACAATTGCATTATATTAGACTGGCCTTAGGCTGGATTCTTAAAATTTGTAATATATTTGTGAATAATTACGGTCTTGCAATTATTTTGTTTACCATTATCACAAAAGCGCTTTTGCTGCCGTTAACAGTTAAACAGCAGCGTTCTATGGCTAAAACCCAACGTTTGCAGCCCCTTCTTACTGAAATTCAGAATAAGTATGCAAATGATAAAGAAAAACAAGCAATGGAAACTCAGAAGCTCTATAAAAAATATGGCGTAAATCCTATGAGCGGATGCTTGCCTCTTCTTATCCAGCTTCCTATTCTTTTTGCACTTTACTGGGTTATAAAAAGACCTATTGTTTATCTTATGGGATTTGGCGAAGACGAGGTTTGGCGTATCGTAAGCGCCATAACCCAATGGGCAGAATCAGTTCCCGGCGGCATTCAAGAATTTCTCACATTCTTGAATATATCCGATATAAACATTTTGGTCGACAATGAATATAAAATGTTCAGTATGTACGAAATTCAAATAGCAGAATTTTTGAATATGCATCCTGAAATTATGAACAGTCAGGTTCTTGTTGAAACAGGTAAAAATTTTGATTTAATAAACTTTAACTTCTTAGGTCTGGACTTGGCACAAACTCCTGATTTAGGTGCTTTCGGACGGCTTTTAATAGGGCAGATTAAAGGGTTAACTTTAGGAACCGTCCTGCTTTGGATTATTCCGATTCTTTCAGGTGCAAGTTCTTATTTAACCTCATGGCTTTCTCAGAAAATGCAGCCCCAGCAACAGCCTAAGAAAGATGCAAACGGCGAAGAACAGCCCAATCCAATGAAGTCTATGATGACTATTATGCCTCTTATGTCTGCTTGGTTCGCATTCACTTTGCCTGCAGGTGTTGGCCTTTACTGGATTGTGAGCAATATTCTTCAAATAGTACAGCAGTTTGTTTTGCAAAGAATTGTTAAGTCGGATTTAACAGACGAACAAATCGAAGGAGAGATTGTTAATGTTAAGAAAAATAGAAAAAAACGCAAAAAATAAAGAGGAAGCTTTAAAGCTTGCGGCCGAGGAATTTGGTGTTAGCGTAGATGAGCTTTCATATACCGTAGAACGTGAAGTGGGCAAGGGTCTTATGGGCTTGCTTTTAGGTAAAGAGGTCATAATTTCTGCCTGGATTACCAAAGAGGCTGAGGCTGAAGAAAAATTACGTGAAACCGTAAAGAAACGTTCAGCTGCTGCAGAGCTTGAAAAGGGCGAAAACCCATACGCTCCTAAAGCAGAGCCGGAATTTAAAGACTATGTTGGCCCTGAAGGCAGAAAGAAAAAAGCCTCAAAACCGGCTCCCGTTAAAGAGGAAAAGAAGGCAGATAAACCGGTTGTTCCAAAGGAAGAAGCTGTTGCTCCTGCTAAAGCAGAGCCGACCAAGGATTCCAATTCACGAAAAAGACGTGAGGTAACCGAAAAATCATTAGAGGATGCAAAATATTTTACTACAGAGCTTGTTCACAAAATGGGTCTTGCTGATGCTGTTGTTGAGGTTACAAACAACAACGGCGAATCTGTTGATGTTAAAGTTTCAGGCGAAAGAATGGGACTTTTAATCGGTAAGCGCGGCGATACTTTAGATGCGGTTCAGTATCTCACAAGTTTATATGTTAACAAAGAAAAAAATTCTTACATAAAAGTAAATGTTGACACAGAAGGATATAGGGCAAAGAGAGAAGAAACTTTGATTAATCTTGCAAAGGGATTGGAACGCCGTGTAATTCGTGATTCCAAATCTGTTATGCTTGAACCAATGTCCCCAAATGAACGAAGAATTATCCACGCGGCTCTTCAAAACAGTAATAAAGTTAAGACATACAGCGTAGGTGAAGAACCCAATCGTAAAGTTGTTGTTGCTCCTAATGACGAGCAGTAAGATTAATAAAAAGGGGCTGCAGTTTTCTGCGGCTCTTTGTGTTTAAATGATATGAGTTATAAATTTTTTGAAAATACAACCTGTGAATACTTTCCTTGCCACAACCTTAAAAAGGTAAACTGTCTTTTTTGTTTTTGTCCCCTCTTTCCGGATTGGGAATGTGGCGGAAGTTTTACAGTAATTACAGATAAAAACGGCAATAAAATAAAAGATTGCAGCGATTGTATTCTTCCCCATACTCAGGACGGATATGAATACATCATTGATAAATTATCCAAAAAATAATCTGTAAATCTCATATATTAGTCGGTATGACAATTGATATTTTAGAATATATAGGTTAAAATATCCTATATAGATAAAAACTTATAAAGCGGTGATTTAATTGAACTTACAGCAAATTCAGGAACTTGACAGTAAATATTATATGAATACCTTCGGCGTAAGAACTCCTATCTGTTTTACAGAAGGCAAAGGGATTGAACTTACGGATACCGAAGGAAAAAAATACAAAGACTTTTTTGCAGGCATTGCAGTTAACAGCCTTGGATATTCCCATCCAAAAATGGTTTCTGCTCTTCAGGATCAGGTTGCAAAACTAACCCATATTTCAAATGTGTTTTACAATGAAAATCAAACACGGCTTGCTCAACTATTGGTTGAAAACAGCTGTTGCGACAGGGTCTTCTTTGCAAACACAGGTG
Organism: Ructibacterium sp.; assembly: GCA_045603605.1. Taxonomy (GTDB): domain Bacteria; phylum Bacillota; class Clostridia; order Monoglobales; family Monoglobaceae; genus Ructibacterium. Next base: position 15,876 of record JAZUMJ010000048.1, read on the forward strand.
CTGAGGCAAATGAAGGTGCCCTTAAACTTGCAAGAAAGTATTTTTATGAAAAAGGAAATACCGAGAAAACTGAGTTTATAACCCTTAAAAACTCGTTCCACGGAAGAACTATGGCAACAGTTGCAGCAACAGGTCAGGAAAAATACCAAAAGCCATTCAGACCTTTGGTTGAAAAATTTATTCATATTGAGGCCAATAACATTGCTGAACTGCATTCTTCTGTTACTCAAAAAACTGCCGCAATTATGGTTGAACTTATTCAAGGAGAAAGCGGCGTAATGCCTCTTGATAAAGAATACGTCAACGAGATTGCTAAAGTTTGCAAAGAAAACGATATTTTGTTTATAGTTGATGAGGTTCAGACAGGTATTGGCAGAACAGGAAAGCTGTTTGCCTATGAATGGTATGGTGTTGAACCCGATATTATTACTCTTGCAAAAGGTCTTGGAGGCGGAATTACAATTGGTGCGGTTCTTTCAAAGAATGAAGTTTCTGCCTTTACCCCCGGTGACCACGGCACAACCTTTGGCGGTAATCCATTATCTGCAAGAGCAGGACTTGTTGTTATGGAAGAGCTTTTAAACAACGGTTTGTTAAAACACGGAGCAGAGATGGGTGATTACCTTATGACCTCTCTTAAATCCATTGCAGAAAAAACAGATAAGATTGAAACCGTTCGTGGTATGGGCTTAATGATTGGTGTTGTTTTTAAGGAAGAAATCGCCAAAGAAATGGGCGCTAAACTGAGAGATGCCGGCTACATAGTAGGTGTTGTTGGAACTAAGGTTTTAAGACTTGTTCCTCCTCTGGTCCTTGAGAAAGAGGATATCGACGGATTTGTTGAAGCATTGAAAAGTTTTTGTTAAAAAACAGATTGGAGATTATTATGAAACATTTTATAAGTATTCACGATATAACAAAGAAAGAGTTTGATGACCTTATGGCTTTGGCTCTTAAACTTAAAAAGGAAACAAAGGAAGGCGTTCGCCACGATATTTTGGCAGGAAAAACTTTGGGTATGATTTTTACAAAGTCATCCACCAGAACAAGAATTTCTTTTGAGGTTGGAATGTATCAGTTAGGTGGCCATCCTATGTTCTTAAACGCCAACGATATGCAGCTTGGCAGAGGCGAAAGCATTTATGACACCGCCAATGTTATGAGCAGATTTGTTGACGGAATTATGATAAGAACTTATGACCATCAGGATGTTCTTGACCTTGCAAAATATGGTTCTGTTCCTGTTATAAATGCACTTACCGACCATCTTCACCCCTGTCAGGCAATGGCAGATTTGATGACAGTTTATGAACACAAAGGCAAACTTGAAGGTCTTAAACTTGCATACATCGGTGACGGAAACAATGTTGCTCACTCACTCCTCTATGCTTGCGCAAAAGCAGGAATGGATATGTCAGTTGCAACTCCAGTTGGCTATGAATGCGAAGAGATTGTTGTTAAAAATGCTATGGAAGATGCAAAGGAAACAGGAGCAAAGATTGTTATAACCAACGACCCTGTTGAGGCAATTAAGGATGCAGATGTTGTCTGTACCGACACATGGGTAAGTATGGGACAAGAGGCTGAAAAAGCTGAACGAGTTAAAATATTTAAGGACTATCAGGTTAACAAAGAATTGTTTGCCAACGCAAAATCCGATGCAATCTTTATTCACTGCTTGCCTGCATACAGAGGTTACGAAGTAACTGAAGATATTATTGACGGACCAATGTCAGTTATTTTTGATGAGGCAGAAAACAGACTTCATGCACAAAAGGCAATCCTTGCAACATTAATGGGATAAATTATACACGGAACGACACACAGGTCGTTCACTACCGGAATTACCGCAAAATGATGTAGAGGACGGCGTCCTCGACGTCCCGTAAGGATTATAATTGTAGGATCGGTTTATAACCGTTCCTGTACGGAAAGGAAAATTATTATGGATAGTTTATATGCATTTGAGGTTAAACGTGCCTCGGAAGAAGATATTCCCGCAATCCACAAAATCACAAAGGATGCATTTTTAAATTATTGCGAATCTGCCGGTATCGGTTATGATATTGCAGCGCTAAATGAAACCTATGACGATATCCGAAAAGATATCGAGGAAAAAGAGGTTTTTGTTGTAAGAATTGATAACGACCCCGTAGGTGCTGTTCGTGTTGAGTTACAGCCCAACGGCGAGGCATATCTCAGCCGTTTTGCAGTTGCAACAAAAAACAGAAACCACGGTACAGGTAAAATCTTGATGAGCGTTGTTGACAAGGTTATGAAACAGAACAATGTGAAGATTTTAAGACTTCATACTGCATCAAAGGTAACCGCTCTTATCCGTTTCTATTACGGCAGAGGCTTCTATATCAAGAGCGTTGAAGAAAGCAGAGGATATCCCAGAGCAGAGCTTATAAAGGAATATAATTAATGGTTGATACAACCCCTCAGTCACGGCAAGCGGTGACAGCATTGTAGGGGGGGTGACAACCTCGGCACGCCGATTTGGCATATGAATACAGAAAGGAAACCTATTATGAAAATAAAAGAATTATTTAGCGGTGCCGCCGCAGACGGTGCCAAGGTTCAGGTGAACGGTTGGGTAAGAACCCTGAGAGTTTCTAAAAACTTTGGATTTATTGAACTTAATGACGGTTCATTCTTCAAAAATGTTCAGGTTGTAATTGAAGCAGACAAGCTTGATAACTTTGTTGAGCTCTCAAAACAGAATGTTGGAGCTGCACTCCGTGTTGAGGGTGTTTTGGAAATGACTCCGGAGGCAAAGCAACCTTTTGAGATTAAGGCTGACAAGGTTGAGATTGAAGGTGCAAGCTCGCCTGATTATCCATTACAGAAAAAGCGTCACAGCTTTGAGTTTTTAAGAAGTATGCCCCACCTTCGTCCAAGAACAAACACATTCTCAGCCGTATTCCGTGTTCGTTCTCTGGTTGCATATGCAATCCATAAATTCTTCAACGAGCGTGGCTTTGTATATGTTCACACCCCATTAATTACAGGAAGTGACTGTGAGGGTGCCGGAGAAATGTTCCAGGTTACTACTATGGATTTGGAAAATCTTCCTAAGACAGATGAGGGAAAGATTGATTATTCAAAGGACTTCTTCAATAAGCAGACTTCTTTGACAGTAAGCGGTCAGTTAGAGGGCGAGGACTTCTCAATGGCATTTGGAGATATCTATACCTTTGGTCCTACATTCCGCGCAGAAAATTCAAACACCACCCGTCATGCAGCTGAATTCTGGATGATTGAACCTGAAATCGCTTTTGCTGATTTGAAAGATGATATGCAGCTTGCAGAAGATATGCTTAAATTCGTTATCCGCTATGTTCTTGAAAATGCTCCTGAAGAAATGAACTTCTTCAACAGCTTTGTTGATAAGGGCTTACTTGAAAGACTTGACAATGTTATAAACAACGATTTTGGTCATGTTACCTACACAGAGGCAATTGAGCTTTTGGAAAAGAGCGGTAAGGAATTTGAATATCCTGTATCCTGGGGAATGGATTTACAGACAGAGCACGAAAGATATCTCACCGAAGAAATCTTTAAAAAGCCCGTATTTGTAACAGATTATCCAAAAGAGATAAAAGCATTCTATATGAGATTAAACGACGACGGCAAGACCGTTGCGGCTATGGACTGTCTTGTTCCCGGAATTGGCGAAATTATCGGCGGAAGCCAGAGAGAAGAGCGTCTTGACATTCTTCAAAGCCGTATGGCTGAAATGGGTCTTAGCGAGGAAGACTATGGTCATTACCTTGATTTAAGACGTTTCGGCGGAACAAAACACGCAGGCTACGGCTTAGGCTTTGAACGTGCTGTAATGTACCTTACCGGTATGAGCAACATCCGTGACGTACTGCCTTACCCAAGAACAGTAAACAGTTTATACTAATAGGAGGTGCCGCAGATGTTATTTGGTATCTCTATTTGGAGAATTATCTTAGCTGTTGCACTGATATACATTGTTGTTCAACGTGCAAACCTTGTGGCAGTATTTGCAAAGTTACAGTATCACAAACGTGATTACAACAAAGCTATGAAATTTTTCAAGATTGCTGACAAGATAGGTAACTTAAATGTTAACAACAAGATGCTTTTGGGTTATACCTGTCTCCGTTGCGGAGAGCTTGAGGATGCAAGAAAACATCTTCAGTTATGTGCATCTCTTACTAAGCGTGACAGTGCAGACAGACATAGAGTTAACAATCTTATCGCCTTGGTCAACTGGAAAGAGGGTCATCTTGATGATGCCATCGAAATTCTTGAAGATATTATTTCCGCAAACTATAAAAATACCCTGATATATCAAAACCTTGGTATTCTTTATAACATAAGCGGAAACAAGGAAAAGGCACTTAGCTTTAACCTTGAAGCCTATGATTTTAACAGTGATGACCATATTATAATTGATAATCTTGCAGAGGCTTACGCCTTAAACGAAGATTATGACAAGGCAATTGAGTTATATGAAGGACTTATAAATTCTGACCCTGAACCAAGATTTCCCGAGGCTTATTATGGCTACGGCGAGGTTTTGATTAGAACAGGCAAAAAAGAAGAGGGTATGAAAATGATCGAAAAATCATTAACAAAACCCTTCTCATACTTAAGCATTGCCCCCAAAGAAAAGATAGAGGAGCTTTACCGCTCCCACGGCGGCGAAATTTAAAAGGTAATCACAACGGCAAAGTTTTCTGTACGAAACCTTCACCGTTTGTTGTTATATATCCACGACATATTTTTTTACGATCTGCACTTTTTTTACATTCCCTACCTGTTCATTTCGTCCTGATGCCCCGTTGCCTTATGGGATTTTATTATACTTTCAATCTCCTGAAGACTTGCACAGGACATATCACCGCTTATGGTATTCTTAACTGCAGCCATAGCATTACCCATTTCAACTGCACGTTGCATATCATCATACTTAATCATCCCGAAAAGTGCTCCCGACAAATATGCATCGCCGCTGCCTATTCTGTCTATAACCTCTATTCCTGTATAGGCATCCTCCTCATAAAAGTTTCCGTTATAATAAATCTTTGAATTAAAATTATGAATTTTAGGACTAATAACCTCACGGCGGGTTGTTGCAACAACTTTGCATCCGTATTCTTCGGTATAGCCTTTCATTATTTCTTCTAATGTACCTTTTCTTTGAAGCATTCTCCTTGAGGTTTCCTCGGAAACAAATAATATATCAACATAGGGGAAAATCTTTTCCATACAATTTCTTGCTGTTTCCTCATCCCACAGATTTGCACGATAATTCACATCAAAAGAAATACAGGCTCCTGCCTCCTTAAATCTTTTTATCAGTTCCATTATTGTATCTTTTAAATTTTCATTAATTGCAAGAGAAATTCCGCTGACGTGAAATACTGCTGTTTTGTTATATATATCAGGTGAAATCTCGTCAATACTCAAGGTTGTGATTGAAGAATTTGCTCTGTCATAAATAACCGATGCTTTTCTTGGATAAGCCCCTTGTTCATAATAATATACTCCAAGTCTTGCATCGGGAGATGAATCATATACAATATGGTCATCACTTACATCTCCGTATCTTATCATATTACGGATATAATGTCCAAGCTTGTTTTCGGGGAGTTTTGTTATCAAGGCTGTCCTTACCCCCAATGTTGCCGCTCCTGACATAACATTAAATTCAGAGCCGCCTGCATTTTTTTCAAAGACGCTTGACCTTGATATCTTATCTGCCGCCTGAGGTGACAAACGGAGCATAACCTCTCCTATTCCAATCATATCATATTCTTTTTTCTTCTGTATAAAATCCATCTATACTGCCTCCTTGTTGTTATTTATCCTGTATGTAAAACAGGGGAAGGTTTATAAACCTTCCCCCTCAGGAATTTTAAATTCCAAAATAATTTTTTGCATTATTAAATGAGATGTCCTTTACTATCTTTTCAAGGGTATCCATATCATCGGGGAATTCGCCATTTTCCACCCAAGTGCCTAAAATATTACAGAGGATTCTTCTGAAATATTCGTGGCGTGTGTAGGACAAAAAGCTTCTTGAATCGGTAAGCATACCGACAAAGTTACCGAGAAGTCCGAGGGAAGCGAGGCTTGTCATCTGCTCACGCATTCCGTGCTTTGTGTCATTGAACCACCAGGCCGAGCCGTGCTGAATTGTGCCCGGATAGCCTTCCTGCTGAAATGCACCTAAGAGGGTATCAATAAAGCTGTTGTCACCGCTGTCAAGGCTGTAAAGAATAATCTTGGGCATTTTTTCCGAAAGGTACATTCTGTCAAGAAGCCTTGTCTGGGCAACGGAGCCGTTGTGGGGTACGGTTATATCAAAGCCCGTATCGGGGCCCAGCTTGCGGAACATTTTTGTGTTGGGGTTACGAAGGCAGTTATAGTGAAGCTGCATAACCCAGCC
>JAZUMJ010000049.1:0-2345 GCA_045603605.1 Ructibacterium sp.
CTTTGGTGCAGTGTGCTTTGAAGGTAATATTAACTTTTATGGCAAGAGTGGGTTTACCTTTGCAAGTGAATTCGGACTCCGTTATCACGGTCTGCCTGAAGATGCAGATGCATCGTTCTTCTTATGCAAAGAATTAATTCCTGGATATTTAAGCGGTATCACAGGAGAATATGGACCGCCGGAGGTATATCTTTTCCCAGAGGAAGAAGCAGAGGGATTTGACAAAAAATTCCCTTATAAAGAAAAACTGAAACTTCCGGGACAACTTTTCTAAAACGGATACAAACAACAGCAGCCGATGCAATTCGCATCGGCTGTTTTCATGTTTATTTAGTATTCGTCCAATAGTCTGACTGCCTCATAGTCAGGAATTTTCCCTGCTCTTGCTAAGTCTCTGATATCTTGAATTTCTCCGACAAGTTTATTCCATTCACTATCGCTTAATGGATTAACTTTGCTGTATTTTCTCTTTTTTAATCTGTTATAGGCTCTTGAATAGGCAGCTTCGTATGAAATTTCTTTCTTTTTTTGTTCTTTTATATGTGCACCAACCTTATTGCATAATCTTCCCTTGGGATCGTTAGGAGCTATACGACTGCAATATTTAGTATCACTCAGTCCAATAATGAAAAAATATTCATCGCAATTATGGCATCTTCGAGGTGTATTTCCAACTGTTAGTGCCTTAAATAAATCGGATTTTAACAATCCACCTATACTGCGATAAACTGTTCTTTCGGCGACAATATATTGCTTTGTATTTTTTGGGTTTTTCATTGTAACATATTCGATGTTTATCGGTTGTTCTATTTTGAAAATATTATCAAGTCTTTCGGGAGGCATTATGGCCTCTAATTTATTTTGCATTTCTTTATCATTAAGGAATTTGTGAATTGCTTTTGCATATTGAACAGGACTTCTCTTTTTAACATTTTCTATATAATCACAAAGCAATGTATCAGCACAAACCCTAAATATTTGAAGTTCGTCATGCGTTGCTAAGATATCAATTAAAAAGTCGCCAATAGCCTGAGCATTTTTTTCTATATCATTATCCTTATAGGATTTAGTGAATGCAGATATAATTTGTTTTTGATTTATTTCAAGATATTTAAATATTGGAAGCTTGTCAAGCTCATCAAGAAAGTTTTTGAAACAAGGCAGAAACTGCGAAAGGTCAGTCCGCAATTCTTTTATGTCTTTAACATTTTCAAGCGGCATATATAAATCTTTTTGGACAGAATCTCTTAATTTTATGGTTGCTTCCCTCAGGTTAGTTAATTGTTCTTCAGTCATATTTAAAATCTCAAAAGACAAAAATCCCAAAGGAATAGTTTGTTTTCCTAAGATCAAATCCTTTTCATAAAACGTTGCAGTAAAGCTTGCGTAGTCATCTTGTTTCTTAAGTAATCGTCTTTCATCCAACATAATATCACTTTCCCCGATAGAGTTTTAACCCTTTCCCCAACAAATGAAAAAGGGATTGACGCATGTCTTTTAATATTGTACAATTGTCCCACAAACAATTATACCCGATATACATACAATTGTCAATCGGGGAATTTGTTTATTGAACCTTGACAACTGAATAGCTTACACGGTGAGAGATACACGCCACGACGCTTTATATAAATTATATAAGAAAGAGCGGACAACTTGGTCGGAAGGAGCAATGGAACGGTAACCGAAGGTAAGTGCAAACAAATATTTTATTTAGGAGGAATCTAAATGTTTAATTTAACAACAAAACCTGTATCAGCAGGAGAACTGATGAAGAAAGAAAAGAAACCGATTAACTTTGTGGTAGAGAAGTTTATCTCGCAAGGCGTTCATTTTCTTGCGGGACATCCTAAGTCGGGTAAGTCGTGGCTCTCGCTTTGGCTTGCGCTTTGTGTTTCAAACGGCAATAACCTGTGGGGATTTAAGACTAACAAAAGCAAGGTTCTTTATTTCTGTTTGGAGGACACGGAAAATCGTATTCAGGACAGACTTGAGGGCATGCCCGGATGCGATACAGACAACCTTTTGTTTATGTATGATGCACCAAACATGGACAACGGATTCGATGTTTTCCTAAAGAAAATTGTCAAGGAAGAGCCTGAAATCAAGCTAGTTATCGTTGATACTTTTCAGTTGATAAGAGGAGAACAATTCGCCGGAAACGCTTATGCTTGTGAGTATGCAGAGATGAATTATCTGAAAAGACTTGCAAAGGAACTGGACATTACTATCATACTTGTTCATCACTTAAGAAAGATGCATGACAGCAGTCCTCAGAATATGATTTCGGGTTCAACTGCTCTTGCCGGCGGAGCCGATACAACTTTTGTTTTGTATACTTTCCC
>JAZUMJ010000050.1:0-18731 GCA_045603605.1 Ructibacterium sp.
TAATTGCTTATATGTTACATCAAGTGACGGAAATAGTGCCACATATAAATATGAGTATTTTAATTCAGGCGATTGTGTTTTTTCTTGCATACAAAAAAGAACAAGGGTATACCGTTTCTGGCATACCCTTTAATATAATTTAGTTCAAATATAATTTGCACAGCATCATATAATGGTCAGAGAGAGGATAATTATCCTCGTACCTCAATTCTCCTTCTTGCGTCAGAACTTTTGTAGAACCAATTATGATATTGTTTGAGCAAATTATATTATCAATGCTTGAACCGGATGGCGTTGTAGTAAGCCAGCCAAGTCTGCCACCATTAGCGCACACAAGACTGTTGCTATTTGCGTATGCAGCAATAGCCGCTTTATCATCATCAGTTGAAGAATTGAAGTCACCGCAAATTACCAAATAATCGTGTGCAGGGCAAGGAACAGGGGCTGAAGAAACTCCATAAGGAACAAGGCTTTTTGTGCCAGCAATCCAGTCAAACAAGTCAGCATATTCAAGTGCTCTTGCGTCTATTGCGCTTTCATCGGTGCCGCCTGTGGGGTGAGCACTTATCACAAGCAAATTCTTTGAATTAACAGAATAAACTCCGTAATTCATAAGTCTGCTTCCGCCTATTACAAGGGTGTTTGTTTCGCTATATGCTTTTCTACTTTTGATTGATACGTATTCGTGTGCAGTTTCAACTGGGAAAACTGGTTCAAGAAGAAAATTTTTGGCTGTTTGTGTTTTAGGAGAAGAAGCATTATCAATATATTCTGCATCTTCTTGAATGCATAAGAAATCAGCGTCAATATTTGCAAATAAGTTTCTAAACCCAAAAATTTTATCAGCCCCAAGATTTTCAGAAGTATGATTATGCACCCAATTAGCCACATTATAAGAAGCTACAACAATTGAAGCATTTTCAAATGTGCCTTGTGTCGCTACAATTGAAGTATTTCTATAATCGTTTTCTGGCACATTATTACCAAACATAGCGATATTATTAAGTCTTGTGTTTGCGTAAGCGGAATTAAGAATTGTTAAAGTTTTTGTTTGCACTTCCTCAATAGAAGAAGTTATATCTACACTTTCGCTTCCGGTTTTTGTAATTTGAAAATTTGCATATCTTGCTTTTGCAAAATTGCCAGTTAGCGGCATTTTAAGACCGGTTGATGTACCAGGTGTATTTCCAATAAGGTTCATATTTTGATCAAACAAAAAAGCATACATTGTATATCCGTCCGGTAGTTTTATCGTTTGATATTGCGTTATAGGGATTGGCTTAGTATTTCTGATTCTTTCAACTCTGTCAATTTTTGTTTTACGGTCAGTGTTATTAAATGCACCGCTTTCAAATGTAATTGCTTGATTAAGATAATTTATAGTTTCAGGGTAGTTAGTTTCGATATATCCTATTTTTTCTTCAAGATAATTGTCATAAAGGTTTACAACTGTACCAGATTGCACGGCTGAAACAAAAGAACTTATGTCGTCATTTTCGCTTCCAGTTTTGGTTATTTGAAAATTAGCATATCTCGCACGCCCAGCGTAAGCAGTAATTGGTGTTGAAATTCCTGTTGCTGTTGCCGGTGAAGTACCAACTAAATTCATATCTTTATCAAAAAAGAAAACGTACATTGTGTAACCAGTTGGCAATCTAATAGTTTTATACTGTGTAAGAGGGATAGGCGAAGAATTTCTGATTCTGCTGTTTTGCTCTATCTTATTTTTTCGTGAACTTCCAAAGCTTCCACTTTCAAATGTTATAGCATTATTCAAGTATTTAATAGATTCAGTGTTATATGATGTGTAATCGTAAAGTAATTTATTGGTGTCACCTTTTTCAAGAATGCAGCAGAAAATTTTACCGGTATAAGCAATGGAAGAACCGAGAGCCTTAATTCTAATCACGCAGCCCCTTGCGTTGTCTGGCACTGTAAATTCGGTAGTTGTTGTAAATGCATTTGTTTGATTTTCGCTTCCGGTAATGAACCAAAGAAATTCAACTTGAATATTTGTGGTTGTGCTGTTCAAATAAATAGCGTATTTTTTATTAGCTTCCATTCCATTAGGAAGAGAAGATGGAACATTATACATATTGTTGGTAATAACACTTTCGGTATTTTGGCTTACATTGCACCAGTAGCCATCCCACACAAATCCATCTGTGTCAGAGCCTTTCAAAAAAACCAAAGGCAAGCAGTTAAGTTCGTTTGTAATTTGTGTAATAGTTTTTTGCGTAATAGCATCGCTATTACTATCTCCATAATTTGGGGAAACGCCAAGTGTTTCTTGATAATTTGTTATAAAATCATTCCACAATGATTCAACGTAATTTGCCAATTCATCGACAATTACTATTTCATCCCATTTATCGGGGTCAAAAGTTCCACTTGTATCACCATTGCATTTATAAACAATACCGTTGACCGACACATAATCACCGGCGTAATAAACAGTTGTTTCGTCATACGGTTCTGCTACATGGGCTATAATATTGTTTATCAATGCTTCAGCAAGTGTCAATTCAGAATTAACAAGCGCTTCAAAGGTTTGTATATCTCTTCCGACAGAATCCGTAAATACAACATTATTCCAATCTGACGACTTCCATGTGCCGGTTGTTGTTTTGTTTGCTTTATACAACCCATTATCATACCACGCATAATAACCGGTATGGTATACTGTTGTGCTATCATATTCATTTACAAGCGCAGATTCCAGCGTGTTGGTTGCATCAATAACATCATTTAATTTTGCAACTGCTTTTCCAAGCACTTCATAATAACTAAGTGAATCATCATATTCTGTTGGAAGAACTTTCTGTGCCCAAAATCTAAAAGGTGTTAAATGGTTCATTCTATTACCCTCCAATTACTGAAATTTTATAATTTGCTTGTGTGTGCATAGCAACACTATCATCTGAAAGTGTAATAGTCCAAGTGTCATGCACATCGTCTTTTTCTACATTTTTTACACCTTCATAATGATACTGCTCAATTCCGGAGATAGCTTGATTTTGCCCATCAATTCTTACACTATTTGTTCCGTTTATAAAAGCAACTTTTTCAAAAACATAAACATCCATATAATCACCACAATCCAAAAAATAAACTATTTAATTCTTCGATAACCATAGAATCAATATTCAAGAATGTTTCTCTGAACTCTTTGAGCAAACTTGAATTACTTGCATAACTCTGCTTACCGACAACCTCGTCAACATACTGGTCAAATGAAATTCTGTTGTTTGTGCTTGACAATTCATTTTTTCTTTCTTCATTTTCACTATTAATAGAACTATTTTCATTTCTTTCGCTTTCATTACCATTAACCTTTGAATGTGTTAAGCTATTCTGTTTATTTGTATTATCTGTTTCATCTCCAATTTTTCTTGCGTTAGTCAAATAGCTATTTCCATCCAAATCTATTCTTGCAATACTTCCCTGTGGTGTATCTGAATACAAATCTGTTCTGTTATAACTTTCTGTGCTCTCGCCGTTTGTTGCAGAATTTGTAACACCATTATTTTCAGAATCTCTGTCTTTTGTTTCTTTATTGAAACTGCTTGAAGAATTTTTCTTATCATATGTTGCGCTTTCATTTCTGTTTGAAATACCGCTTTCATTTCCTTTATGAGTTCTCTTATAATTAACATCATAAAATGGATTAAATTCAATCAATTCGCTTTCATACAACTGATTATAATACGGCATAATCATGCAAAGCTTATCTTGAAGCCGCAATTTCCACAACCCAACAGTTTCTTCACATATTTCCCTTGTATAATAATGTCTTAATATTTTCTTTTCCAAAACTGGGCGGTATGTCTCGTCAAATATTGGAAAATCGAAGTTAAAGATTGAATAAATAGCGTCATCCAAAATTTCATCAATTGAGTTAAATCCCTCGCTTTCACTTAATCCGGCAGCTTGTTCACAAATAAATCTAACTTGTGTAGTATATTTACTCATTTACTTCACCACCTTCACCATCGCTATCGGGTTCACCGATAACAGTATCTTCACCTCTTGAAACAACTTGAAAATCTTCACGGTAATCGCACCAAATATCAAGCCCAAACATTCTGTTTATTTCATCACAAGCGTATCTTCTTGCTTGAAGTCTGCTATATCTTGAAGCGATTATACCACCTTGTTCTTTTGTTGCTTCTGTCAATGTCATTCTTTCCTTTTTTACTGCGTTTGTATTTGAAATTCCGAGATAAGTTAAAGCTTCATTCCAGTATTTAGTTTTTAAGTCATAAATCTTATCACTTACAAAAGGTGCTTGTGTATTAAGTACTTTAAGAGCATTAGGAGACAAGTTTTTATCTGCGAAAATAACCGGTTCGTTTCCATCGTATTTCATATACAGATTTTTCATCGTAAGTCTTTGGTTTTCTTCGCATGAAATCAATATAGGGGTTTTCTGTGCGTTTGTGTTCACATCAATAATTCTGTCTAATTTGTAAAGTCTTTCAGCAAAAACTTCAACATTAAGCAAGCTATTTGTGTGCAGCAAGTTATTAAAAATAATAACCGAATTTGTCTCATTCAATGGCACATTAACTCCATTTGAAGCGTAAGCAACTCTTTCAGTAGGAATCTGATACACATTCAAATGACCACCTATCATTGTTCTTAATGCAAGATAGCCAACATCTTTTTCATAGAAAAATACGCACATTCCGTCACCGAAAAGGACAAGTTCCATAAATCTTGCGTCAATGGTTTCCGGTAAGTTTTTCCATTCAAACATAGATATTGACAGTTCAGTTAGGCGATTAAAATACTGCATATAATTGGCATTATTATATTTTGCCGATTGCCAAAACTGTGAATTTTTTGGTTTACCCATTGTAATCACTCCTTATGTGGGTCTATTATCCAGGGAATAGTTACCAACTTCGCTGCCGTTTTTCCAAAATGTAATTCCGTTGTCGTAGATGGAGCAAATTTTCTTAGCGGTATCAGCCGGTAATGAACCAGTTAATGTACACCCAATTGTTTTAACATAATTCCAATGCGGTCTTGAAGTTCTGTTTGGTATTTTTGTGATTTTTGTTGCATATCCAAAGCGGTTAAAATAATCGTCTATAATTTTTGCGTACTCATTTTTAATTCGTGCATTATAAAAATGGTAACCAAATTCCATGTCCCCAAGCGACAATAGATTTTTATTTTCACCCTTTGCATGGTCAGGCATAAGTAATGCTTTTCCTAAACCTGATACACTATATCCAACAGAACCGCCTATATTCATAGCAACCATTGGAAGCGATTCCGGCGAAATCGCGGCAGCCGTAGCACCCATAACAGCTGTCCCTAAAAGGGATGTAGCTGTCTGGGCAAGCCACGCTTTGAAAGCGTCATTTGCCCATGAGCATAGAGGAAATTTTTTAAGCATTAGTGTGAAATTATGGTTTTTTGAGCCGGTTGTGCTATTTGCAAATTCATAATCTTTAGGTATAAGACCACATTCGGGCGGTATTCCCATAGCACATTCGCAAGAAAAAACACAATCGCCTGAATTAAAATACTCATATTTATATGTGGCACTATTTCCGTCACTTGATGTAACATATAAGCAATTATAAGGGAATGTATAAAGCTTATTATTTTTAACCTGGCTGCCGTAATTCCACGATGTGCTTTTTGTAATTGTTTTAGAAATCTCTGTTGGTGAAACTTGCATACTTGTTGATTTGCTTGAAACAATATTTGTTGGCATCATAAAAATAGCTACAATTTCATCTATTTTTGAAGCATTAAATAATGAGTGCATTGTTTCATAAAAATCTTGTATATTTTCATCGTTTGCCGGTATAACATTAAAGTGTATTCCCGAAAAATACCTATTGTAAAAACCTGGATAAGCGTCACCAAGAACATCCCAATTTTTAGTTACGCCTTCAACAATTTTTTGGCCAAGTTCAAATGTAGCAGCAACAATTATTGACCACGAATCAATATTACCCCACATTTTTCCGTTTGATTCATAAAAGTAATCACCTATTTCAAGATTTTCCGGAACTGTGTTATCACCTATATTATCTGTTACACTATGTTCTCTTTCAACAAAACACATCTCAGGAGAATAGTCAAAATGCCAGGTTTGCATAACATCAATTTCGTATTCTATTTCTGCGACAGAGTTATTAACATATTCAACTGATTTTACAAAGCAATAAAACCACTTTGCACCAAAGTTTGTATTTTGAAACATCATATAATTGCAATCATAAAGATTATCTGCCGATTGCTCAACTCTTAAAATGCCTTTATTCACTCTTTGGTATGTGTTGTTTGAAAATGTGTATTTTACCAATGAATTTGCAGGGTTCGGGTTATTGAAATAAGCTAATTGTGAAGCAGCGTCCGAAAAATATATGGTATGCTCATAAGTTGGGTCAAGCGGAACATTATGAAGCAGTTTTATTGTACTGTTAGGTGATATATCAGCCATACAATCACTCCTAAAAATTGGGGCTATCAATCTGTATATTGACCAATAGCCCCATGTCTATTAAGGAACTGTGTTACGCAGTTGGAAACTACCCAACCGTGATAATTGCAGTTCCCGATTTAGTGGAATCATAAGTGGAAGTTGCCGTTGCGGTAATAACATCACCGCTCGTTGCATTTGTTTTTACAGTTACTTCGCCGTAAATAGAAACAGTAGCAGGAACATCATTACCGCTCACGCTGTCAGCAGCTTTGATAGTGGCGTTATCTGCCACATTTGCAGCAAGGGCGGGAGAAATGGTAAGTGCGCTGTCGGTATTTGCGGTAATTGTGTATACAGTTGTAGCACTTCCGAATTTAACCTTTCTACCGGCAAGAGCATTAGTAGCAACAGTAGCACCGTCAAACGGAACAGTTGTGCTTCCGGAAGTTACAGCAGAACCGCCCCCGTTTACAAGAATATTCGGGAAAGCAAGAACAGCAGTAAGAGACCAGTTTACACTTTGGCTTGCAAAGTTTTCGGTGTTTACATCTGCACTAAGAAGAATTGTCTGTCCCGGCAAAACAGTTGCGCTTTCGGGAGAAACGGAGACAGAGGAAACTGACGGAACACCAGGTACAAACACAACGGCATTTGCGAAAGGAGATACAGAGAAAGTTTTCCATGCATGGTAGAAGTAATTCCAATAAAGCCCCTGCCCGTTGTAGTTTTCGGTAAACTCAATCAGATTATCATAAATCATGAACCAATCTCTGTCTACAATTACCGCAGGAATAGCGTCAAGAGCAGTAAGTTCAGCATCGGTAAGCGGTTCGTACCATTCGGAATTTGCAAACAGTTCGCCAAGCCTATCGCTATCAATAGTTCCAAAGCTATCCACAAGAACTCTGTGTCCCATAAATTCAGCCTTAGACATATTGAAAGAACTTGCGAGAACTTCAACATCCATAGTAGCGTCAAAGTCACTATTAACGATAAGATACTGGTCATTTTTAAGGCTATAAGTAGCTACGCCGGAGATATTATACTTATTGCTCATAAATTCAAAGTTGTTTGAAACTCCTTTGATAGTAGACGCAATAGCTTTCATGTTTGCGGAAGTGACAGAAGAAACTGTTTTAGGATAAAGTTCGCCCTGGAGAATATGTTTAGCAAGCATATATTTCATAGTAAGGAACTCGTCATAATTGCTTGCGGTGTACATAGAATCAACAATTTTTGCAATCAAATCGGTGATTCCCGTCCATGAAAGGAAAGCTTGTCTTAGCTGTTCATTCTGAATTGTGGCTTTGTAGAATTTCTGATAATTCATAATGTGGAAAGCTGCACGAACATCAGGAATTTCACGCTGGAACACTTTCGATTCAGCAACAGCCGGGTCATACTCAAAGGGCTTTGCGATATTTACAAAAATATCTTCAATGGTTTCGCCAAACTCAAGAATACCCTTTTTGAAAACAGCCCAGGGGTTATTATACATTTTGGAAGTAATAATAACTCTTCCGATTCTGTTTACAAGCGCATTAAGAAATTCATTCTTGAGTACAGGCATATCCATGATGATAGCACCGATTTCTTTGATACTATCCTGGTTTGGATATGCAGCAGGCACATAGTCACGATAATTTGCGCTTGCCGAATTTCTGATTGCGTTCAGAATATCAACTGCGCTTTTCTTGAGATTTGTGGTAGTAGGCACATTCGGCATGATTTTAGTCCTCCGTAAATAATGAATCAATTGTAATATGATTAGGGTCATACCCTTCATCATCTTGTTCTTCGGTTCTGTTTAACGGCTGAACCGAGCCGTTGAAAAATCTGCTTGCGTAACGCTTTTTCCATGCTTCATCGTTTTCGTGATATCTCTGTTCCCAGTTTACGCCGTCACCGTTTGAAGCATTTTCCAAACTGTTATAGGTGTCGGTCATATCCTCAAGAAAAGAAATAGATTCATCGCTTGAATCATTTCCAACTCTTTCACGAATACGATTGAAAAAATCGTCTCTTGATAGAACTGCCATTGTCAATAAATCACTCCTTAAATTTGATGCCTTAGCATCATCCATAGTGGCATTTTCTTTCTTGTTGTCGGTGGCGTAGGTGGTGTTGGCGGTGTTCCCGTATAGTAATTGTACCAGTAATTTGATTCAGCCAAATATCTGCTATGAAAACCATTTATAACCGATGAATCTGCCGGGCGCAGATATTTTATTATAAAAGCTATTATCAAATCTTGTACGCTGAACGGTGTTGTAGTTCCGCTGTATGTTCCTCGGATAAAATCAGCAGCGGTTGAAATATCATAGTATGCTGCGTTTATGCTAACTGGCGGTGTCAATGAAGAAAATACACTATTCCATCGTGAATAATCCATTGTGTACCAATCAGCGTTCAAATGGTAGTTTGCAATAAACAAGGATTGTGCTTGCCCATCCGTAGCATTACCTGGGCTATCGGAAAAATTCGGAGCATAGCCAGCTTGTGAAATTGCTGTTGAATTTCCTATATATGAAGTAGCTGGTGTGAACTGTGGTAAGCCATATCCAACATTCGGGTTTATGCTACTTTCGCTTTGAATAGCATCCCCTTCCCATTGCCACGGGTTAAAATCACATTCAGATTGAAAAGCACCTGCAACAGCGGAAATAGAATTTATTGCAAACCCAGCCGTTGTAAATATGTTTCTTACTTCATTTGCGTTTGCAATAGCTTCTGTTGAATCATGTGCGTAACCGCCAGTAGGTTTAGCATACCAAGCCATTATTTCACCTACTTATTGTTGGATAATACATTAACGATTTCTTTCACCAAATCGTAGTCATATCCAAGAGATTTTAGTTTTTCTTTTCTTGCAGGATTAACACCATACTTACCGACAATTACATCTTTTGCAACACCCATGTATTTTTCCCAATATTTATTTTTAATGCCGTCAAGAGTATTTTTATTTACACTTTGTTCTTTTTTATTTTTCTTCATAGCTGCAATAATAGTCGGATAATCTTTATAGCACATATCCGTATCGCATTTTCCAATACCACCAACATAGCCGGAATCGGAATTTTGCCAAATACCACAAGTTTTTGAGGGCTTTGAAACTCCCCAATTTGCAAGCCACAAATCATATCTTGAAATAAGTTTATCAAATCCCTTTGACAAATAATCAAGATTCGTGTAAATCATTGCATAATATCCACGCTCTTCAACTCTGTTCAAAAAAGCCCTTGCAAATTCTTCACGCTTTGCGTTTGTCATTTTTACACCGCATTTTGCAGCATAATTATCGCTATCATACTCCCAATCATAAGCAAGAGGATAAGTTGCATCACACATATCGGCAAAATCACAGAGAGTATTTGCTTCTTTTATAGAGTCCTCAACAGATAAAGCGTAGCTGAACCAATAAAGGCCGTAGGGGATGCCGTTTGCACGACACCCGTTAATATTATTTGTAACCTGGCTATCAAATGTTCTTGAATAGCCAGCCCTAATCATAGCAAAGTCAATTTCTCCTTTGACTTTAGCCCAGCTTATTTTCCCGTTATGGGTGGACACATCAACACCTTTTTTAGTCATTTTCTTTTTTCCTCTTTCTCCTTCAATTTTTCAAGATACGGCTTAAATAATTTTGCCAATGTAGGATTCAGAACGCAAAGATTTTCAAGAATACTTATCAGTTCCGTAACGCAAATATATGCTACAACGACTTTAAGAATAGGAAAATCAAAGTTGAGGTTAATATAGATAATTCCATACTCAAGAAGCCCTGAACCTACAACTGCGATAATCTCGCTTAATTTGTGAAATAAACCTTGTCTTAACTTTGTGCTGTTAAGTTCTCCCAAATAAATGCCTTTGGAAAGCCCTGTCAGTATGTCAAACAGAATGAAAATACCGACAGTAATGTAAATTTCCACGGCGATCACCACCTTCCTTTCATTAAAAATTATACCATATATATTGACTTTTGTCAAGATATATGTTATACTTTAATGGGATTTATTTAATCTTAATTTCAAGAGGTACGACAATGGGAAATTCAAAGTATTACGATGGTACAAAACTTTTGTCTTTGATGGATATAAACAATAAAAAACCTGAAATATATTTATGTACAACCAATAGGACCGGCGGTAAGACAACATTTTTTGGTCGATGGTGCGTTAATAAATATCTTGAAAAAGGGGAAAAATTTGCACTGGTTTATCGTTTTAATTATGAATTAGATAATGTAGCAGATAAATTCTTTAAGGATATAGGAAATCTGTTCTTTCCGGGTTATAGTATTCGCTCCGAAAGAAGAGCAAGCGGAATTTTTCACGAACTGTTTATATCAAAAAACAGCGTCGATGATGGTGGTAAATCATGCGGTTATGCGATTTCCTTAAACAGTGCAGACCAAATTAAAAAATACAGCCATCTTTTTTCAGATGTGCAGCGCATGATTTTTGATGAATTTCAATCTGAAACGAACCATTATTGCAACGATGAAATCAGAAAACTTATTTCTGTTCATACTTCAATTGCAAGAGGTAACGGTGAACAAATAAGATATGTGCCTATTGTAATGATTGGCAACCCCGTATCTATTATCAATCCGTACTATGTTGAACTCGGTATATCCGAAAGGCTTCGTTCCGATACTAAATTCTTGAAAGGTGACGGATTTGTGCTTGAACAAGGTTATGTTGATAGTGCAAGCCAGGCACAAAAAGAAAGCGGATTCAACCGTGCATTTTCAAGAAATTCATATGTACAATATTCATCTGAATGCGTGTATCTTAATGACAGCACAGCTTTTATAGAAAAGCCTGTTGGCGATAGCCATTATATATGTACGCTAAGGTATAACGGTGTTGATTACGCTATAAGGGATTATCCCGAATTGGGAATCGTTTATTGCGATAACAGGCCAGATTTGACTTTCAAATCAAAACTTGCCGTCACAACGGACGACCACAATGTAAATTATGTGATGCTAAAACGCAATGAATTATTCCTTGTAAATCTGCGTTACTATTTTGAAAAGGGATGCTTTAGATTTAAGGATTTGCGGTGCAAAGAAGCATTGCTGAAAGCTTTATCTTATTAAGCTATCAGGGTAAGCTAATTCTTCTCTAAGTGGTGGATAGCACGAATGGAATACTTCGCCACCAACTTAATTCGGATTCGCTGTCCGGCTTAGAATGCCTTACCTTCTTGATAGAAATACCCCAGGCGGGTTTCTCCACCTGGGGTATTGTTATTTTACATTACTTCAATATAATCATATGTTTGGCATTGAACAGATTCGATTATTTGGATAATACTTTTATTTGATATTCTCCTTTATTTCATTATTGCCCCACAATGACAGTATGGGTATTTAGCTTCGGATATTAAACCGCATAATGAACATTTGTAGTAATCATGATACATATCATTCATTTCCGTTAAAGCTATCCATTCGCCTACTATCTTTGTAGATTCTTTTCCTTTTTTGAACCCGTTTTTGTATGCTTCGATTATTTCCTTCTCTCTTTCTTCAAATAAACCATAATCATAGCTGCAATCATCATACCGCTCACAAAAAGCGCATAAATGTCTGCACTCTCCTTTAATCCATTTTTGATAAAGCATATGTCTTTTCTTTTTATAATATTTACTTTTCATCTGAATCACCTTCTTCCGTATCTTCAACAACATAAATTTTTACAATTTTTCTTCCGCACCCCGGGCAATATTTGATTTCGTCACAAACATATGTGTCGGAACATTCCCACTTGCATAACGCACATTCAAATAATGATGGTGTTGCCTTAGTGTCAAATGTTTCATTCTTTTTAATAGGTCTTTGCTCCAATGTAATCACTTCCCTTTTACTTTGGTATAACAGTTCTACTTTCATTTTTACCTCATTTCATAAGTTGTATCAACAAGCAAAACACCACCCCTTATCCTTTTAGGCAGTAATTTGCCTGGTACACATAAACCAACATTGAAGTCTGTGATTTCTCTCTTTATTGATAAAAATTCTTTTTCTTCTTTTGTATATTCATCGCCATCGGATTCAATGTACCCTTCCATGCTTTTAATAAATAAATCTTTGCACTTCTCAGGCATACCGGCACATTTAACATTATAATACGGTTCAATAGGTTCTCTGTCCTCTTCAACTATATGCTCTATATATGTTTTCTGCCTTGTGAATATTGCTTCATCCCAACAACTTTCAAGTTTCCAACAACAGAAATTCTTAGGGTGTTCTTTTATTCCAGTAATTTCATCAGGCAATAAATCACAATGAATACTGTCTGTATCAGCATAAATAAATCCCCTTTCATTTTTTCCATGATAATTTTTCTGCGCTGCTCTTATTGTAAAATTTCTTGCGTAAGATGTTATTGCTGCACCTATCGGTATATACCCAGGTATTTTATCTTGTGCCAAAACTGTGTAAAAACCAACAGACCCATCTTCTTTCAAATAAGCAACTTTGAAATTGCTGTTTGTACTGCTTGCCATTTTTCCATATAAATTATTCAAGAAAAGTTTTGCTAATTCTCGCTTTGCTCCTTTGCTTTCAAGTTTTATCTTTTTGTACTTCTCTATGTATATATCAAATATTCCTACTCTTGCTTGAAAATAACATCCGTCAAGTATTTCAAAATCATCAACTTCATAATGCTCAAGAAATAGGTAATAATCTGTAATTGTCATTGTTAATTCTACAATAGCTTGCTTTTTCTTTCCGTCTGTCCCTGTATAACAATCATAATATTTTCCGTCTTTGCTGTTTCTTACATCAGAAGTTTCAAGCATTTCATTCGCTCTGTACATTAAGTTGTTTTTAATCTGAACAAAAGGTAAATAGTCTCGCTTCAAATAGAATCTTGTTTTTATGCGTATGAAAAAATATTTATATGGAGATAGTGCTTCATCTGGTATATAGTTACCTTTCCAAAATGTTGGCTTTCCTGTTGGGTAAGCGTTCAAACTTTCACTCGACATCATAGAGGGGTATAAGCTATTTACATCTGCCGTTGTGCCGTTGCGGTATATTTTATGCTCCTTACCTCTTGCCAGGTAACACCATCCGCCACGATACGCTTTTCTTATATATTCCCCGGCATTTTTTGAACCATACCGTTTTTCGTTTATTTCAATTTCATAAATGTTTGGACAAATCTCGTCATAATATTTGCCACCTATCAATCTTTTGAACTCCGACAAACAACAACTTCCGATTGTTAATTTTTTATGCCCTTCCGTAAACATAATCTCCAGGGCTTCTTTAACAACAAGAATATCATTTGCAATGTATTCTTTTTCTTCATCGGTTATTGTGCAGCCCGCATAACGAAAACCGGTATATTCCATTTCAAGTTTTTTGTGCTTTGTGCCAAAAGATTCGCCTATTCTACGAACTGAAAATGGAAGTAATTTCAAACTATCTCTTAATTCTATAATGTGTTCATTTACCTTTATTAAAATTCTATACCATTGACCCGTGTTTGAAATTGAGTAGGAAAATGTTTTGTTTTTCATTTCCTTCTCGCTTAAAAATCTTAAATCGTTTATTGTTTCGCCTGTAATTTCATAAGCTTGTGAGTATTGAAGTTCTGTCAGTAAATAAGACAACCAAAATGCCCCGTCAAATTTTAAGTTATGAAAATAGCAAACAATGTTACAATCTAAATTTACAAAATATTCAAACTGCTCTTCAATGGAATGAAATATATTTACATCTTCGGTAAATAATTCTACGCTTGCACTTGCCCACACCTCGGTATCTTCTTGTCCTTCATATACCGTGGTTTCAAAATCGCCAACAAAATAACGATTTTTTCGGGTACGCATTTTAATTGTTTACCTCTTGATTTTCTTGCATATTCGCTATGTCAATAGCTTCTTCTTGCGTAAGAGGTGAACCCTTCAATATTGCTGCAACGGTTGTAAAATCAATATCAATCTGATTGCGCATATTTTGCGTCTGTTCTCTTGAACCGCCACTTCCGTACAATATTTCATCTACGGCTGCGTTCCATGATGCTGCGTTATCTTGAAGTCTTTTTGCTACTGCATTTCTTCCTTCTCTTTCTAATGCTGAATCTAACATGCGCTCCAATCTGTTTTTATCTTGCGTTTTCCATTCTGCTAATTCAGCCGACCATGTTGTTTCAGGTGTCCAGGTTCGTATTTTTTCAAGTGTTGCTTCTAATACCTCAAATGTTTCACTTGTCTCTCTATAATTTTGTCTCTGCCCATATTCATCGTATCTGTCTTTATAAAATCTATCTGCCGGTGTTTCTTTTTTAACAACCTTTTTCTGAACAGGCTTTCTTAGTTTTTCTTTGTGATATGCCTTTTCGCCTTTTATGATTTCGCCCGAATTCTTTACAAATACGGTTTTCGGGATTAACGCTTTACGCTGTGTTTTAGATTTCAGATTCCTTATTGACGCTTCTGTTATTGTTTTTGGTTTTTTCGGTAATGGGCTTTTTTCAAAGCTATATCCGATATTCTCAAGTCTCTTTATCCTGGCTTTTGCGTTTTTTAGTTCTCTTCGGTATTCTTTTATTAGCTCCTTTTGTCTTTCACTTGTCATATAGAACACCACCTAATGTAAAAATCCGGGGAGCAGATTTACTGCTCCCCTTTGAACGCTATGTTTTACGAAAAATAAATAACAATTAAACGATTGAACAAGTGATAAATTTCTTGCCAGAGTAGTTCTTGCTGTCAAGTTTATATACCTCAAGACCCCACTCTTCGTCACCGGCTTCTGTCATTTCGGTGTAAATGTCGATAAATGAGTTCCAAAAACTCGGAGACCCGGTTACATATTTAGTGCCATCTTTGTCTATGATAACGTAGTTTTCATAATCCTTGTCGGGGGATTTATCGTTGTGAATGTTAAGAACTGCATAAAACGCAGGGTGCATAACAAATTTCTCGTTAGCTGCTTCATCAAGTTTTACGGCATTGGTAATGTCCTTAATCATCACTCTTTCACGAGCGGTGAGTTCCTTGTCACATTCCTTAATGGTTACATTGAAAGTAGTTTCTTTCATTGGTAATTACTCCTTTTCTTGTTCGTTTACTTCCTGGGCGGAAGAATCTCTGCGTTTTCAATGAATTTCTGTTCACTCATACCGTAAAGCAAAGTTTTTACTTCGGTGGAAATAATGTGAACTACTTTTTCGGTGTCAGTAGTGATGATTTCTTCAACAGCCTTACGCAGTTTCTTTGCGTCTTTGTAGGTTCTGCTAAGAGTTACGGTCTTTTCATAACTCTCTTTTGTCTCAATGTTGAGACAAAGAACCGTTGCTTCGGTTGTCTGAATTGTGCGTGTGATTTGCGGTTGTCTTGCCATTGGTAAAACTCCTTTTCTTGTGCTTTGATTGTATTTTTATTTTTGAAATGGTACGGGGTTGAACCGTAAAAGCACTACTGTACCGACAGCCATTTCATGCGGGGCGGTAAACTTAATTTATACCGCCGTTGAGATTAGTTTTTTACCAGTTCCAGTTTATCTATTGTCTTATCTAAGTGATTAAGTGTTGAAATAATATCATGACATAAATAATATTTGTTACATGATTTACAAGCGATGCCATGGCTACATTTTTTGTATACAAACTTATCATATCCGTCTGATAAAATGACTCTTAAATCTCTTAAATCGCTAAGTGAATAATTTGCTTTTCGTACAGTTATCATTTTATTCTCCTATGTATGTTGCAGATATATAGTAACAATTGGAATCCCTCAGGAAATTAATATATTTCTGCAATTCTTCATATGTGCCGTAAAATCTTTCTGTTATGTTCTTTGCTTCAAACCCACCTTCATCGGTGTAATCATAGATTATCTCATATTCGCCCATTTGATACTCCTATAAAGCTAATTCGTTTTTAATAAATTCGGATAGAATGTTTTCGATAATATTGCTAATCTTTATATTATCAAAAACATAATCCTCTGTGTATTCATAGTTCTCTAAAAATCTCCTTGCAGTTTCTTCATATTTCTTTGCGTTCTTTGATAACTTTGTAGGCATACCATAATGCCCAGTGCATATCGCTACCCCGCCAATATCGTATATGTCGTAATTCCATCCGTAATATCCCGATGTGTATGCCACAGCATTATGATTTCTCAAAAGCGTCTGTATCTGCCCGTATCCTACGGAAATTATCTTTGAGTAATTTTCTATAATGTATTTCGTTGTGGTTCTGTATTTCATTTTGTCACTCCCTATCTTATTTCTTAAAAAGAATTATAACTTAAATTGAATGATAGTATGTTATTTCGTATGCGTTTGAATAGTAATCGCAAAAATCTACAAGATAATGTATGTTCTCTTCCGGTTCTTCGGGAAGAACAAATAATGCCTTGTTGTTTCTGTCAATTACAAGCATAAGGCGTTTGTTTGAAAACCATAAAATGTATCGTTTGTTGAAATGAATGAATTTATTGCTTCCTTCATCTAAACTTATATAGGTGCGAGGATGATGAATAATGTGGTCGTATGCAAACATATCTTGATAGTTTGTAATAATTGCGTCTATCCATGCTTGAATGTCTTTGATGTCCATGCTGATTTTAATGTTCATTTTATTTTCTCCTTTTTATTTGATTGCTGATAATGTGCCGGTTGTCTCATTGTATCGGGCTACTTTCTTATCGCCATGATAAAATACCGTGTGATTTTTAATAATTATGGTGTCTGTTATTTTGTAATTATTTGCTTCAAGAATCATGCAAGCGTGATTGTAGGAAATTCCTCTTCGTAGTGCTTTCATTCGTTATACTCCTTTTCTTTATGAGGGGGAATGAGGGGTGAGGGGAAACAACGGTGGAGAGAAAAAACGGTGGAGAGTGTTTTTAAGGGGGTATGTTTTTTTGAAAAAAGTTACAGCAAAAATATGTTTGGAATAAAAATTTTTATGGCAGAAACTTTTTAGGTTTGACCTGGCTTCCGGCACTTTAGCACTTTACCACTTTACCACTTTACCACTTTACCACGCTAAAGTGCTAACGCTTTACCACTTTGCCACTTTATCACATTAAACTTTTACAGTTTAACGCTTTAGTGTGCTAAAGTGGATCGGTATAAGTAAAACCGGGACAAGCCCGGCTAAACTTATAAATTAACGATCGATATTATATCATCATCGGAAAACGCCATTGCATTGATTTTTGTCTTGTCTTGATACCCGTATAAGATACCGCCTACTTTCCAGGGATACCACAATACACATGAATAATAAATATCATAGCATCTAAAACGATCAATGTAGTGGCGTTCTCTGTAATTGGCTTGTATTTTATCATTCATTGTTATAATCCACTATCGGATAATACCGATATGAAATAGTTTCATCGTAATACATATCAATATAATCATGTGTAAACTTTGCAATATGTGATGCGCTCGTAGCAGTATAACCATAAACAAGCCGTAAAAAATCATAAATACAATTTCCATAAATCAGAGCAACAACAGTATCATATGATTTTAATACATAAATTATTTCACCGGTTGCATCATCTACCATTTCATAAACTATAGCAGTACAATTTCGCAAACGAGTTTCAGAGCGCAAGGTTTTTGATGTTGCGTTAAACTCATTGATTTTTTTATCAATGATTTCATTTACTTGTTTTTGTTCCTGTTTGGTCATTTTTGTTACCTCTTTCTTTTTTGTTTTAAGCGGTTTTAATCGCTTTATAAAGCGTTCAAGCCTGAAAAACTTGAACGCTTGAAAAACGATTAAATAAATCTTCTATCAAATGGGCGATTTTTAATTATTCATTCTTAGCACCACATTTTCCGGTTTCCTTTTTTGTGGCGTTCTCAAAGAAAAACTTTTCGGTCATTTGATAGGTTTCTTCTTTGATTTCTTCAATATCAACGGCAAAAACCTTTTCCCCGGTCAACTTTTCATAGGCTTTTTTAATTGCATCAGGGTCGGAATAATTACCAATGATATCAACTTTCTTTTCATCAAGTTTCATCGTTTCAAGATTTGCCGTGATAACTTTGATGGTGTTAATTGTCAAAGTTCTTGATACCATTCTTTCCATTTTTGTTTACCTCTTTCTTTTTTTTTGTTTTATGCGATTTTAATCGCTTTATAAAACGTTCAAGCCTGGAAAACTTGAACGCTTGAAAAACGATTAAACAAAAGAAAAAAGATACATAAAACAAGAAAGATAAACATTTATTAAATTTTCAAGGTGCATATCAACAAAGCATTTGCCCTCTTGACAAATATAA
>JAZUMJ010000051.1:0-12238 GCA_045603605.1 Ructibacterium sp.
TAGGAAAAATACCACTTAATGAACTGACTCAAAATGACCTGCAGAAATTCTACAACAGCCTTAAACAAGACGGCAGACTAAGATATCGGGATACACTCGGCGAAGGATTGTCCGACAGGGTCGTGCGAAGCTGCCATGCGAACTGCAGAACCGCACTTCAAAAGGCAACGGATGACAGACTTATAAAAAAGAATCCTGCAATAGGCTGCAAGATACCACCCAAGAAGTCAAGAGAGATGCAGGTGCTGACGCCGGATGAAATTAAAAGGTTCCTCATACAAGCAAAATATGACGGATTCTTCGAAATCTTCCTAGTAGCCTTATCTACAGGCTTACGGCGAGGAGAAGATATGGCACTGAAATGGGAAGACTTAGACTTCGATACAGGAGAACTAAAGGTGCGAAGACAAGTCAAACGGACAAAAGGCAGATTGGTCATAACAGAACCAAAAACTGAAGAATCGGTAAGAACGATAATACTTCCCAAAAGCCTTGTAAGCATCCTGAAGGAATATAAGGAGACAATAGACTCCGAGTGGATGTTCCCATCACCAAGAGTCGAAGGGATGCCAAGAGATCCCTCAGCAGTATATGGAATGATGCAGGTAATATTAGAAAGAGCAGAATGTAAGAAGCTTCGATTCCACGATCTCCGCCACACCTTCGCAACCACATCGGTAGCAAACGGAATGGACATCAAAACCTTATCCACCATCCTCGGACATGTATCAAGCAAGACAACACTTGATATATACCTGCATAGCACCGAGGAAATGAAGAAAGAAGCGGCTGAAAAGATTAACGCCCGATTCAACAAGGATACAAACGGCACCGAAGAAGCAACCACAGATGAACAAGAAAAGCTTCCACAAGCAAAATTTGAGCCTAAAAAGGGCAAGATGAGAAAGCCCGGCACAGGATGCGTCAGTAAGATAAATGACCACCTCTACGAGGGCAGATACTCGCCAAAGGATGCCTACGGCAAACGAATGGCAAGAAACATATATGCACCCACAAGAGAAGAATGTGAAGAAAAGCTTGCCATACTGATAAAGGAAATGAAAGCCGAAATTGCAGAACAAAAAGCGAAACTCAAAAATGAATAATAACACAGATGGCACGGACATAAAAAATCCGTGCCATAGCTTTTGGGTGTATTAAATTTTGATACGGTGTAAACAAAGAAATAGCGAAACCATAATTGTCTTGAAATTACGGTTTTATTGAGAGTAATTGAACCCTGTTAGAATAACTTTATTAATATATGACAATAATATTATCATGATGAATATTTATCAATGCTAAAATTTATTAAAGTTATTATGAAAGGAAACTCAAATGAACAAAACTGTTAAAAAATTAAGAAGTGAATTCAATAGAATTAAAGATAATCTACAGGAAGAGAATCTAAAGGTACACCTTATAAAAGATACATTCTTAGAATACTGCGGATATGACACTAAAAAATGCATATTTGAAAAGCCAACAGTCAAAGGATTCTGTGATATATTTGTTCCAACTATTGGAGACCAAGCATTAGCTATAGAAGTAAAAACTGGGAAAGAAGCATTAAAGGTTAAAGATATCGCACAGGCATATAAATATGCTCGAGATAAAAGGCAAAGATTTGCACTTCTAACGAATGGGTATGAATATGTATTGTTGGATTTAAATATGGATTTACCTCCTATACTTGAAGGCGATGGATACAAATCCTATGTTGTGTTTTGGTTTAATATATTTGAATCAAGAGGAAGAGAATTAACCGAATTAAAATATTTCAAATATTTGAGCTTTGAAAATCTTTATAAAAAGCAGTCGACACTATTCTATTGTGATATCGCACAGTACAGAGAATGGAAATTAGAGCAAGGATTAAAAGCCGTATCCTGGACAACGTACCGGTGTACACTATATAACTTTTTTGATTATTACTCACAAAAAGTTTTATCTAAAAACTCATATGCAAAACTTGGCAGCAAAGCATATGAAAAAATAGATATGGAAGTATTTGATGAATTTATTAGAGAATATAAAAGTGACGATGTCTCAACACGAACCTTAAATAATAATCATACTCATATTTATAATATGCTATATGAGTTGCAAAAACATGGTAATATTAGATATATCAGTTTAAGTGACAGCCGTAAACAAGATCTTATGGAATATGAAGAAACGCAAAGAAAGAAAATTTATTCTCAAATATCAACAGAGGATGTTCAAACAATATTAAAATTTTTAAGGACAAAAAGGCATTCAACTCGAGACAGTGTTATATTTTTATTAACCGTTGTTCTAGGTTTAGAGAGATCTCAACTGATAAATCTGCAATGGGATGCATTTACAAACAATTTTAAATATATAACTGTTAAAAATAGAAAAATCGAATTACCACCTATTATTCAAGAGTATTTAATAAAACTAAATAACGAAAAAAAGAAAGAAAAAATTAGGTCACCATTTTTATTTCAAGTGTTATACCAAAAAAGATATAAACCAATGAAGGAATGGAATATCAATGATGTGTTCGATAAATTTGCACAAATAACAAATGATGATAAATGGAAAGACTATTCACCAAAATTTGTTAGAAACAGTTTAATCCCAACATTGTTCTCTGCGAATTACTCATTAGAAGATATTATGTATATAA
This sequence comes from Ructibacterium sp., assembly GCA_045603605.1. Taxonomy (GTDB): domain Bacteria; phylum Bacillota; class Clostridia; order Monoglobales; family Monoglobaceae; genus Ructibacterium. Next base: position 2,657 of record JAZUMJ010000051.1, read on the forward strand.
CCGGCATAGATATCAACAACATTTCAAAACTTATCAAAATGGACGATATACTGAAACGAAGGAGTAAAAAAATAGATTGGACTCCGTTATATGATGGTATATTGGTCTAGCCACATTTAAAGCCGTTTTTATGTGGTCAAAATTTAGGGTTTTTCAAACAAAGCAAAAACCTCAGAAACCGCTTGGTTACTGAGGTTTAAGGTGGTACGGGTGTTCTTATAGGATTTACTCACAAATGCCGTAAAATCAAGGGTTTTAGACGGTCAACATAAGCACTTATCCTCTAAAAACAAAATATTTATCCCCGAAAACATCACGATAAAGCCGTCGTGATGTTTTTAATTTACCACAAAAGCGTCATTAAAAACTTTCAGCTATCTTAAGCAAAATTACATCATAAATCATTCAGATAGTCAAGTGATTGGAGGAAAGATATTTTATGAACAAGGACACTGGGCAACTTTGCCCCACTTGTCAAACAGGACAAGACACATATTTGCTTGACAACAAAAATCCGTTTTGTCCGTATTTGCATTGTCATAACGGAACGAACTGCACAATGTATAAATCCATAGAAAAACAGAATATCGAAACCGACAGCGTTAAGGAAAATTCCTAAACGCTGTTTTTTTGTGCCCTTTTGTCACGGAATAGGCATTATTTACACAAGTAAAATAAGGAATTTTAACCTCTTAAATCAAGCAGGTAATGGAAACATATTCCTATCCCTCAAAAACGGCTTCTAATGCGTGACATAAAATCAGCGAAAGGAGGATTTTTGTATGGCGGTATTCAGAATAGACAAAACCCGTGATTATACCGTAATGTCAAATCACCATTTGAGAAATACAAGTCTTTCATTAAAAGCAAAAGGTTTGTTATCTCTTATGCTCTCCTTGCCGGAGGATTGGGATTACACTACAAAAGGTCTATCCAAAATCTGCAAGGACGGCATTGACAGTATATGCAGCACGATTAAAGAGCTGGAGTTGCAAGGATATATCATACGACAGCGAGTACGAAATGAAAAAGGACAGCTTACTACGGTTGAGTACACCATTTTGGAAGAGCCTAAAACGGCTTTACCTGAACAGGAAAAACCTAAACGGGAAAATCCAGTTTTGGATAACCCAATCTTGGAAAATCCTGAACAGGTTTCGCCTATCTTGGAAAATCCCGACCAATTAAATACTAATATATCAAATACTAAAAAATCAAATATAGATTTATCAAGTACGAATGTATCAAATCCTATCCAATCAAATCCAAAAGGAAAATCGGAACGGATTGGAATGGATGAGATAGACACATACAGAAAAATCATAAAAGAAAATATTGAGTACGATATTTTAGTAATTAACAATCCGCTTGAAAAAGTGCGGATAGATGAAATCGTGGAACTCTTGACCGAAACGGTTTGTACCTCAAAAGAATATTTAACAATAGCCGGTGATGATTACCCTGCGGCACTTGTCAAAAGCAAGCTCTTGAAGCTGGACAGTGAGCATATTGATTATGTTTTAGACAGTCTGAAGAAAAACACAAGCGAGGTGCGAAACATTAAAAAATATATGCTTGCAGTTTTATTCAACGCTCCCACAACGATAGACAGCTTCTATTCTGCACAGATAAATCACGACTTGTACGGTGGCTGATATGAATAAATCCGTATATAAAAAATACAGGCCGCCTTGATTTTCCGGCAGACCTATCCAATCCAAAATATATAAATTTGAACAGGAGGAATTTTCTAAATGAAGTTAAAAAATAAAACAAAATCGATTTTGTCGGCATTTCTTGCCGTATCTATGCTTTTAAGCATTTCCCCCGTAACAACATTTGCAGCACAGAGTAACGAATATGTGGATCCGGCTGAACATTGGTTGTCGTCAAACGGACGTACTAACGAATTGGACGTAAACGCAACTACCACCTACGAAACTCAGTATTGTTGTGTATGTAATATGCAAACAACGGTATTGACATACCGTGTTCCTGAATATACCAGAAGCGGTGAAACAGCTCTCAACAGAGATGTAATGTATTCAGATGGGACAAAAATCGACGGTGAAAGCAAAGGTAATACCGACAGTGGTACACCGGGAGTAAACGCAACATATACCGGGCATCACCTTACAAAAAGTGTCTGCCAAAATTGCGGGACAATAAATACAGTGGACGGAGACCACGTATATAATTTCAACAATAATGTTTATAGCCTACATGCTTGCGATAATAATTTCTTTGTAGAGTTTGACGCAACAACTCACGAGCCATACGACGAAGAACGCCACTTAACCACTCTCAAACAGGGTGAATATTGTCAGTTCTGCAAAGGTACTTACGCAGTAGGTGTAAAAGGACTTGCAGACCACAATTTCACCGAGCATATTGACGGACAGGTGGCAAACAACAGATTTTACATTGCCGAGACCTGCGACGACTGCGGATATGAAACAAGTGAGTATGTAACTGCAAAAGCGGTTGTTTCTTCATACTACGGTATTGAGGACGGCGAAGCTCATACATTAACTGTTTCAGACCTCTCGGATAGTGGTGTTAAAACATCAATCCGTTACGGAACGGACGCAGATAATTGTAATAAGACAAGTGCGCCAAATTACACACAGGCGGGATATTATACCGTGTATTACAAAATAAATTACACATATTCCGGCGAAACAATGACAGAAAATGGCGTAAGTTATGTGCATATCCTCGCTGATGAAAGCGACGAGGGCGGCAGCAATACAATTATTGTTGTTCCTCTGGCACACGAACACGATTTCAGATACCTTGAAACTGTCCCTGCTTCTTGTGAAAATTTAGGTTATGAGCGTTGGCAGTGCGACGGCTGCGGTGAACTGCAGAAAATGAATTACTCTCCGGCAAAAGGCCATAACTACGAAGATATTACTATCAGAGAAGCGACCTGTAAACAGGGCGGCCTTAAATTAACTCTTTGTAAGGATTGCGGAGATTTTCATCAGGAAACGACACCAACAGGAAACCACAATTACCATACTACTACCCACAACGCAACTTGCCGAAGCGTCGGCTATACAGACCACATTTGCGAGGTTTGCGGGGATAATTTCGTAACAGATATTAAGCCTTTGATTTCTCACGCATACGAACATATCACCAAAGAACCCGATTGTGATGATAAAGGATATACAACTTCAACCTGCGTAATGTGCGGCAGCAGTTATGTTTCCGACTACACAGAGTCCACAGGTCATAATTGGGACGAAGGCACTTCCGTAACATCTTCAAGCTGTACGGCAGACGGCGTAATTGAATATGTTTGTCAGAATGAAGATTGCGGCGAAAAAATGATTAAAGCAGACGCAGCAACAGGTCATACACCGGGCGAAGCTGCAACCTGTACCGAGCCGCAAATCTGTACTGTATGTGAAACTGTTTTAGAGCTTCCGACAGGACACAATTATTCAGAATCCGTAATTGCTCCCACTTGTGAAGCAATGGGATATTCCGTGTTTACTTGTGATTGCGGAGATGCCTATACTGCAAATTTCACAGATAAGGCAGAACACGAATACGAAACTGAAATTACAGAGCCCACTTGTGTAAGTATGGGACATACTCATTATGATTGTGTAAACTGCGACTATGAATTTGACGCTGATTACACAGATAAGCTCCCTCACGATTACAAGGCTGATGTAACAGCTCCGAGCTGTTCCGCTTTCGGATTTACAGTTTATACTTGTGAATGTGGAGACACCTACACAAGCGATTACACCGATAAGACAGAACACAACTATAATAAACAGGTTGTAGAGCCTACTTGTGAAGAACACGGCTACGCTGTATATGAGTGTCCCGATTGCGGAGCTTCATATATCGGAGATTATACGGAAAATATTGAACACAAATATACAGAGGTTGTAACCCCTGCAACTTGTCAGGCAATGGGATTTTCAACATTTACTTGTGAATGCGGCGACAGTTATATCGGCAACTACACCGATAAGCTCCCTCACAACTACAAGAAAGAAATTACAGAGCCGACTTGTGGTACTCTCGGATTTACTACCTTTGTTTGCGAGGACTGCGGCGACACATACAAGGCTGAATATGTTGAGCCAAAGGGACATACTCCGTCCGAATGGATAATTGATGTTCCGGCAACCATTACAAGCGGCGGCAGCAAGCATGTTGAATGTTCTGTATGTGGTGAAACATTACAGACAGCAGAGATTGCACAGTTTATTGACGCAGACCGTACAGACGAGGACGGCGCGGCAGAGGTTGGCGATTTCAGCATTATTCTTACCGACAAAAACGGTACTCCTATTTTCAACTCTGAAATTGTAATTGATGTTGATAATAAAATCTCAATCAAATTACCAAACGGCAGACTTCTTGATTATGCAGACCAGACCACTATTACAGCGTTCTTTACTGAAAATCAGAAGCCGGCAGCAGACCTTAATATCTTTATTGAGGATAAAAACGGTAATAATGCAACAGGCACAACAGACGCAAACGGACAGCTTAAAGTTCCAAACAATCAGAGCAGCACAGGCGACGATAACGGCACAATCGGAAACGAAAATAACGAGGTTAAAAATACTTATGTTGTAAGCGTAACCGATAAATACAATGTTATCATTCCAAACTGCGATATTAAAATCGGCGAAAGTAATAATGTTGTGGTTGACCTTCCCGACGGTTTAATTCTCACAAAGGACAGCCCTGCTATTATCACTATCACAAATCAGAACGGCGAGCCTCAAAAAGATGTTTCCGTAATTGTTATTGCGGATAAAGATTACATTGAAAAAGGCTTAACCGACAGATACGGCAAATTAACCGTACCCCCTGTAAATTCCGGCTACACTGATAAAGACGGTAAAGTAAATGTAAATGGATTTAATGTTATTGTCAATGATGAAGCAAAGCAGATTGAAAATGCTTTTGTAACTCTCAATGATGATAATACAATTTCCGTTCTTCTTCCGGCTGAAAACCTGATTGATTATTCTAACAGAATTTGTGTAACTGTTCTTGATAAGGACGGTGCAGCAGTTAAGGATATGACAGTTAAGGTTATTGATGTAACGGAAAATAACAGAAGCGGCGTAACTGATGAAAACGGTAAAATGGTTGTTCCCCCTCTTTCAGAGGATAAGACCGACAAGGACGGTAAAGCAACCGTAAACGGCCTTAATATTCTTGTTACTGATGAAAAGGCAGTTATCGAAAATGCCTTTGTTACAATCGCAGACGGTAAAATCAATATTGAGCTTCCGACTGATAAGGTAATTGACATTGCTAACAGAATCATTGTAACCGTAACCGACAGCGAAAATAAGGCTGTTAAGGATATGAGTGTTACAGTAAAAGACATCACCGAGAGAACAGAAACAAATCTCACAGACGCAGACGGTAAGGCTGTTATACCTCCGACAACATTTGATATTACAGATGTTAACGGCTACGGCGAACTGACAGGCTTTGAAATTGTTGTTACTGATGAAAGCAAGGTTATTGAAAATGCTTCACTCACTTTGAATGAGGATAATTCAATTTCCGTTGTTCTTCCGGCTGAAACCTTAATTGCTCATAGCAACAGAATTACCGTAATTGTAACAAATAAAGCAGATAAAACCCCTGCAAAAGATATTTCGGTAACTGTTTGTGAAGCTCCAAAGGCTGAAACAGAGGAAACAGCAAAATCCGTAATCGGTAAAACTGATGCTGACGGAAAAATTGTCGTTCCTCCGCTTTCAGAGGATATTACCGATAATGAGGGTAATTCCGGCGTAACCGATAAAGAAGAAAAGCCGGGTGAAGATACAGACGGCGACGGCAAAGAAGATAAGCCGGGCGAAACTGTAACTACTCTATACAAAGTCGCTTTGAATGATACAAAGGGTGTTATCACAGACGCATTTGTTAAAATTGAGGACGGCAAAGTATATATTACTCTCCCCGAAACCCATACACTCACAACATCTAATCAGGTAACAGCTACAATTACCGATAACGACGGTAAAGCTGTTAAGGGTGTATCTGTTACAATCGCAGACAAAACCACATCAAAGACAGGTACAACGGACGCAAACGGCAAGGTAACATTACCTGTTAAATCTTCCGGCGGCGGTGGTGGCGGCTCTTATGTTTCTACCACAGTAAAAATCGTTGATAAAGACGGTGAGACTGTAAGTGTTTCAAAATCCGTTTCCACAACAAAGGCAACTTTGACACTCCCCACAGGAAAGAAGCTCACGGACGATAATTATTATACAATCACCGTAACATCTTCCGGCAAAGCAAAAGCTGATTATACAGTAGTTCTCAAAGACAGAAGCGGAAACGAAATTACAGGTACAACAGACGCAAACGGCGTTGTAATGTTACCGGGTAAAAAACATTCTGCGTATATCTTTGGTTATCCCGATGGTACTTTCAGACCGAATGGGGATATGACAAGAAGTGAAGCGGCAGCAATTTTTGCAAGACTTATTGCAGAAGAAAAAGGCGAAAAGATTTCCGGCACATCAACTGACTTTAAGGATGTTTCCAAAAATGCGTGGTACACAAGCTACATTTCCTATCTTGAAAAGTACGGCATTATTAAGGGATATAATGACAATACTTTCCGTCCCGACAACAAGGTAACAAGAGCTGAATTTATCGCTATGACGGTTAGATATTATGACCTCTTTAATGATGTTAAGTACACATCAACATCTGTAAAATATACTGATGTTTCAAGCAACTATTGGGCGGTAAAAGAAATCGCTTATGCTAAAAATATCGGTTGGCTTAATGGCTATGCAGACGGCACTTTCAGAGGTGATAATAACATCACACGTGCAGAGGTTGTAACTGTTGTAAACAGAGCAACAGGCAGAAATGCAGATAAAGAGTATGTAAATGAAAACTTTACAAAGCTCAATCGCTTTACTGATGTTACCGATAGCAGCAAGTGGTATTTCTATGATGTGAACGAAGCAGCTAATGAACATATCGGCATTACTCACTCTGACGGAGAAACTTGGAGTAAGTAAGATTGGAGGTATAGCCTATGCAGGAAGAAGTTGACCAGAAAACCATAGCACTTGCGGTAAATACAACAAAAATGACGGGGCGAGTTCTTGCAAAAGCTATTCAGATGTATCTTCAACACCACAAGGATAAATCGAAGAATCCTAAAATTTATCACGGCAAGCAGACAATCAAACAGCTTATGAAACAAAATGCGGCGCTTTCAAATATAGAGATTACGGACAAAAATATCCGTTCTTTTGAGAGCGTCGCTAAAAAGTATAACATTGATTATGCACTCAAAAAGGACACAAGCGAACAGCCGCCCCGTTATCTTGTGTTCTTCAAAGGCCGTGATGTTGATGTTATCAATATGGCTTTCAAGGAATTTACCCAAAAGCAGTTAAAGCACAAGGATAAACCGTCTTTGCGGAAACTGCTTTCAAAACTCAAAGAACAGGCGCAAAAACTCAATCAAAACCGAGACAGAGAAAAAAACAAGGACAGGGATATTACCTTATGACGATTGATAAAAAAGTCATTATTGCAAATGCGCCTTATGTTCTGTTCTTTTGGCTCGGTGATAAGCTGGGCTATTCTTTAAGAGTTTTTGAGGGTAATAAAATATCAGCACTTATGAAAGGAATTGCGGAGCTTTTTAAGTCTCCGCTTTTCTCTTTCAATCCTATTGATATGCTTATAGGAGTTGTTACGGCAGTAGCAATAAAAGGCATTTTATATATACGCAGCAAGAACGCAAAAAAGTTCAGAAAAGGTATTGAATACGGCTCTGCTCGTTGGGGTACGGCAGAAGATATTAAGCCGTTTATAGACAGTAATTTTTTCAATAACATTTTGCTGACAAATACGGAACGGCTCACAATGAATAACCGACCTAAAAACCCGAAGCACGCACGAAACAAGAATGTAATTTGTATCGGCGGCAGCGGCAGCGGTAAAACAAGGTTTTTTATAAAACCGCAAATTCTGCAATGCTTTCCGGGTACAAACGGCAAAACGGATTTTCCCGTGAGCTATGTTGTAACCGATCCGAAAGGCACCGTAATAATCGAGTGCGGAAAACTGCTTGAACGGGCCGGATATTCTATTAAGTCGCTCAATACTATCAATTTCAAAAAGTCAATGAAATATAACCCCTTTTCATATATCCGAAGCGAAAAAGATATTTTGAAGCTGGTAAATACCCTTATTGCCAATACCAAAGGCGAGGGCGAAAAATCCGGCGAAGATTTTTGGGTAAAGGCCGAAAGGCTTTTGTATCAGGCATATATCGGATATATCTGGTACGAAGCACCCGAAGAAGAAAAAAACTTTATAACGCTTCTTGATATGATAAATGCCAGCGAAGCACGCGAGGACGACGAGAATTTCAAAAGCCCCGTTGATTTACTGTTTGAGCGTTTGGAAGAAAAAGACGCTGAACATTTTGCTGTAAAGCAGTATAAAAAATACAAGCTGGCAGCAGGTAAAACGGCGAAATCAATCCTTATTTCCTGTGGTGCAAGACTTGCACCATTTGATATTAAGGAACTGCGGGACTTAATGGAATATGACGAATTGGAGCTTGATACATTGGGAGATAAAAAATCTGCGTTGTTTGTTATTATTTCAGACACGGACGACACTTTCAATTTTGTTGTCGCTATGATGTATTCACAGCTTTTTAACCTTTTGTGTGATAAGGCTGATGATAAATACGGCGGCAGGCTTCCTATTCACGTCAGATGTTTACTTGACGAGTTCGCAAACATTGGTAAAATACCAAACTTTGAAAAGCTGATAGCAACAATACGAAGCCGGGAGATTTCGGCATGTGTAGTGTTGCAGGCTCAAAGTCAGCTTAAAGCCATCTACAAGGACAGTGCCGATACAATTATCGGTAACGCAGACTGTACGCTGTTCTTGGGCGGAAAGGAAAAGAGCACGCTGAAAGAGATTTCTGAAACTTTGGGTAAAGAAACGATTGATTTATACAATACATCTGAAACCCGAAGCAATCAGAACTCTTACGGCTTGAATTATCAAAAGCTCGGAAAGGAGTTGATGAGTCAAGACGAATTGGCGGTAATGGACGGCGGAAAATGTATTTTACAGCTTCGCGGTGTTCGGCCTTTTCTTTCAGATAAGTACGATATAACAAAGCACCCTAACTATAAATATACCTCCGACGCCAAAAAGGAAAATGCGTTTGATATTGAAAAATATATGAAACGCAAACAGCGGAGGGCAAAAATCAAACCTGATGAAGTCTTTGAGCTCTACAAGGTAGATATGCCCGAAGAAAAACAAGAATCGGTTGAGAATTAAAAGGAGGATTTATTTATGGCATTTTTTCAACAGGCAATCACAGTATTGCAGACACTTGTAATTGCACTTGGAGCCGGTCTGTGCGTATGGGGCGGCATAAATCTTATGGAGGGTTACGGAAACGATAACCCCGGTGCAAAATCACAGGGTATCAAGCAGCTTATGGCGGGCGGCGGCGTCGTAGTTATTGGTACAACCCTTGTACCCTTGCTGTCAGGACTGTTTTAATAGTTG
>JAZUMJ010000052.1:0-7935 GCA_045603605.1 Ructibacterium sp.
GACGCAGACCTTATTCAGTTATTTTACTTGATGAAATTGAAAAAGCCCACGAGGATGTATTTAATATTCTTCTTCAAATATTAGATGACGGACGTATAACTGATAGTCACGGAAAAACTGTTTCATTTGAAAATACAATCATAATTATGACATCTAATGCAGGAAGTGATCAGCGTTCAAATGTTGTTGGTTTTGGTGAAGACAGTGAAGCAACAAATCTAAAAATAGAGCGTGCATTAAAATCGTTATTCAGACCTGAGTTTTTAAACAGAGTCGATGAAACTGTTATTTTTAAGGAATTAACAACAGATGAATTATCCAAGATTGTTGACCTTATGCTTAATGATTTAAGAGCTGGTTTAAATGAAAAAAATATTAAACTATCGGTATCTGATTCTGCAAAAGAATTTGTTGTTAAAAATTCTTATCAAAAAGCTTATGGTGCAAGACCTATGAGACGCTATATTGAAAGACACATAGAGGATTCTGTTGCTCAAAAGATAATCTCAGGTGAGCTTGTATCGGGGATGGATATTCAAGTTGATATAATAGATGATGAGATGAATGTATCTATTTCCAAAAACTAAAGTAATATGTGTATTAAATTTCATATATATGGAAAAATATGAATTGATATAATATAGAAATGAGGTTAAATTATGCAAAAGTCAATAGAAAAAATAAAAGAAGCAGAAGCGTCTGCTGAAAAAATTATTGATGATGCTAAGATGAACGCTAAAAGTATTTTAGAAAAAGCTGATAATGATGTTAATGAACTTAAAAATTCGGCATTAACTGAAAAGGAACAGATTATCAATGGAATGATTGAGAAAGCTGTTCGGGAAAACGAGGCTGTTTCTAAGGAAATGCAAGAAAAAGCGGAACTGGAATTATCTGCATACAAAGATAACCTTTTGGGGAAAATAGATGAAGTTGCAAAAAGGATTATTGATTCAGTAATTTGATTATGAGGTGGTTATATGGCTGTTGTAGCTATGGATAAGATTTCTGTTTACGGAAATCTAAAAAACCGAAAAAAAGCTCTTGAGGCAATGCAGAGAATTGGTGTTGTTGATGTTTCACCTGTTAATATTATTGATGGGCTTGAAGGTATTGATACAGTAAAAAACAGGGTTGTTTTTGAAAAAACCATTGATACTGTAAATGAAGCATTAGAAATTCTCGATAAATATTCACCTGATGATAAGGGGATTTTTGCATCATTTGAAGGAAGAGAAGTCATATCGGTTGATGAGTATTATAAAAGTGTATCAGAGTCAGATTTAAGACTTAACGATGCAAAAAAGATAATTCAGCTTGAGAGAGAAAAGATTGATGTGCTTGCGGAAATTCAAAGACGTAAAAATCAGATTATTTCCCTTGAACCTTGGCGAACCCTTGGTATACCAATGACATTTGAAGGAACAAAGAAAACTTCATTTTTTACAGGTGTTTTTTCGGGTGAGGTTGACATTGATAAAGTTTTAGTTGATTTTTATTCCGATGAATTATTTAATTCAGTTGAGATAAGCATAATTAATCGTGACAAGGAACGAATATATATTGCTGTTATCTGTAAGAAAGATGAAAAAAATATTGTAGAACAGCGATTGAGAAGTTTTGGATTTTCTTTGCCGACAATTGTAACCTCTATGGTGCCATTAGCAAGAATTGAACGAAATCATGGAAAGATTGCTGTTCTTGAAGAAAAAATACGAAAAATAGAAAAGCAAATTAAGGATATGTCAACTTATCGTGATAATCTGAAATTTATATATGATTATTACCTGATGCGTATTGAAAAATATAAAGTAATTGAAAATACGGCAAAGACAAAGTCTGCATTTATTTTATCAGGGTTTATACCCCATGAATGTGTTGAAGAAATTACTTTGTTCTTATGGAAAGAAGCAGAGGCTGTCGTTGAAATCGAAGAAATTACAGATGATGACACCCCACCTGTCCTGTTAAAGAACAATTCATTCTCTGCTCCGGTAGAAGGTGTATTAGAAAGCTACAGTCTGCCCGGAAGAGGAGAAATTGACCCAACAAGCGTAATGTCTGTATTTTATTATGTGTTGTTTGGTTTAATGCTTTCGGATGCGGCGTATGGACTGATTATGTTTTTTGGTTGTGCTGCAGTTTTGAAAAAGTTTAAAAATATGGAAATCGGTCTTAGAAAAAGCTTAACAATGTTTATGTACTGTGGAATTTCTACAGCTTTTTGGGGAGTGATGTTCGGAAGCTATTTTGGTGATGCATTTACTGTTATAGGACAAACGTTCTTTAATAAAGATTTTACAATTCCGGCACTGTGGTTTGTACCGGTTAATGAGCCTATGCGAATGCTAATGTTTTCAATGTTGTTGGGAATAATCCATCTTTTTGGCGGATTAGCAATGAAGCTTTATAGCTGTATTAAAGCAAAAGACTATCAATCTGCATTTTATGATGTGGTATGTTGGTATTTTACAGTTGGAGGATTAATCGTTTATCTTTTATCGGTTCCAATGTTTAAGGATATGACAGGACTTAGCTTTACTCTTCCGAAAACAGTAGGAAATATTGCAATTGTTTTTGCGGTGATTGGCGCACTTGGTATAATTCTTTTTTCAGCACGAACCACAAAAAGTCCGGGGAAACGTGTTGCAAAGGGTTTATATGAATTATACGGAATAACAAGCTATCTAAGTGATATTTTATCATATTCACGTTTGTTGGCACTGGGTCTTGCAACAGGTGTTATTGCATCGGTATTTAACAAAATGGGCAGTATGTTAGGTGACGGAATTGTTGGTGCGATACTATTTACAATAGTATTTCTTATTGGACATTCATTAAATATGGCGATTAATTTGCTTGGTGCATATGTTCATACCAACAGATTACAGTTTGTTGAATTTTTTGGGAAATTTTATGAAGGCGGAGGCGAGAAGTATTCTCCCTTTGCGGTAAATACAAAGTATTTCAAAATTAAGGAGGAAATATAAAATGGAATTAGGAATTGTTTTTGCATTGACAGGTGCAGTAGTTGCTGCATTAATGGCAGGAATTGGTTCGGCGATTGGTGTTGGTATGACAGGTGAGGCTGCAGCAGGAGTTGTAACAGAAGATCCGGGAAAATTTGGTAAGGTTTTGATTATGCAGTTGCTTCCGGGTACACAGGGTATTTACGGGCTTTTGATTGCATTTATTGTTTTGTCACAGATAGGTATTTTAGGTGCTCCTGCTGAGATTTCAACAGCTAAAGGACTTTTATACTTAGCTGCTTGTTTGCCTATGGCTTTTGTAGGTTTATGGTCTGCAATTCGTCAGGCTAAAGCATCTGTTGCAGGTATTAATCTTATTGCAAAACGTCCTGACCAGATGGGTAAGGCTATGATTTTTGCCGCAATGGTCGAAACATATGCAATTCTTGCACTTCTTGTTTCAATATTGTCTATTGTTGGTATCCCCAATATTAATATTTAATCTATTACGGGAGTGATATAAATGACAGGCATAGATGCTATAATTCAAAGCATCCTTGATGATGCAAATGAAAAGGCAAATACCATCATAAATGATGCTAATGCAGAAGCTAAGAGAAAGATAGCTGATGCTGAGGCTGAAAAAACAAAAATCCTTGAAGATGCAAATAAAAAAGCCGAAGGTGAATATTCTAAAATTATTGCAAAAGGTAATTCTTCTGTAAAACGTCAAATTTCTGAAGCTTTGCTTGGTAAAAAACAGGAAATAATAGAAGAAGTTATTAATAAAGCATACGCTCAGTTGATTTCAATGAGTGACAGTGATTACGAAAAATTTATTTTTTCAAAGTTAGATAGTTTGAATATCAACGAAAAGGCTTATATAAAATTTGCCTCCAGAAAAGATGAAGACTATGGAATTGGATTTAAAACAAAATTAAAAGTGAAATATCCAAAGCTTGAAATTTTAGACGAGGTTATCGATGATGACGGTGGATTTATTTTGATTAACGGAATGATAGAAGAAAATATGACATTTTCTGCAATATTCAAAGATAAGCTTGAAGAAATTAAAGAATTGGCAAATAAATTGATGTTTGAGGAGGGGACACTGTGAGTAAAGATTATGTATACGGTGTTTCCAGAACTCATGTGCAAGAAGATGCTCTGTTGACAGATGCAGATGTGGAAAGATTAATTAACTCTGAGAACTATGATGAGGCTATTCATATTTTATCAGAAAAAGGATATGCTGAGGGCAGTTCTATTGATGAATTGATTTTCAATCGCAGAAAAGGTTTATGGGTTTTTATGTCTGAGTTAGGCATAGAAGATGAGCTTAAAATTTTTAGATTAAGTAATGATTTTCATAATCTTAAGGTTGCAGTTAAAACAACCGTCCTTGGATGCTCAACAGATGGATTAACTTTGGATTTTGGTACTATTCCCAAAGAAGATATTATACTTTTTGTGAAAAACGGTGATTACGAAAAACTGCCTGATGAAATTGGAAATGTAGCCAAAGAAGCATTGGATGTATTGCTCAAAACCAGAGATGGTCAGCTTTGTGATATGATTATTGACCGTGCTGAGATGGAAACATTGCTAAGTGAAGCGAAAAAATGTAAAACAGATTTTATTGAGGATTATTTCAGGCTTAAAGTATCTCTGTTGAATATCAAGGTTGCTTTGCGTTGTTCGGCAACCGGAAAGAGTGCTGAATTTACTGAACGGGCAATGGCAGACGGAACTGATATTGACAAAATTGAGTTTTCCAAAGCTGCCGCAGATGGGATAGATTCATTGATTGAAGTAATTCAACGCTCTGCATTTTCGGATTGTATAGATTATGTTCGTTTGTCATTGGCGGATTTTGAAAAATGGTGCGACAATCAACTAATGAACTTAATAAAACCTCAAAAAACAAAGAACTTTACATTATCTCCAATTGTTGCGTATTTACTTGGAGTTGAAAACGAAATAAAAATGGTACGACTTATTTTAACAGGAAAGTTAAATTCTCTTCCTCAGTCGGTCATTTTAGAGAGGGTGCGTGAAATGTATGGCTGATATTGCGGTTATTGGTGACAGAGATAGCGTATATGGTTTTTCTGCACTTGGACTTGATGTGTTTTATGTAAGAGAAGAAGATGAAATTCGTAAAAGTTTTCAGCGGTTGGTAAATAGTGACTATGGAGTGATATATATAACAGAAGCGGCTGCATCTGTTATTCCTGAAGAAATAGAAAAATGCCGAGAGAAAACACTGCCTGCTGTTATATTAATCCCCGGAATATGGGGTAATACCGGTGAGGGGATTAATAGTGTCCGAAAATCAGTGGAACAGGCAGTTGGTTCTGATATTTTGTTTCGTGAATAATATCTGAAAGAAGGTTGATAAACGTGAAAAACGGTGTCATAAAAAAAGTTGCAGGACCCTTAGTTATTGCTGAGGGGATGCGTGATGCAAATATGTTTGATGTTGTTAGAGTTGGTGAGCAACGTCTAATTGGTGAAATTATTGAAATACATGGTGACAGAGCCTCTATCCAGGTATATGAGGAAACATCAGGTCTTGGTCCGGGTACATCAGTTGAAACAACCGGTGCACCTCTTAGTGTTGAATTAGGCCCCGGTCTTATAGGAAGTATGTTTGATGGTATACAAAGACCTCTTGAAACAATTCGTAAGATTGCCGGAAACAGCCTAAAGCGTGGAGTAGAAGTTCCGTCATTGACAAGGGATAGTAAATGGAATTTTGTTCCTTGTGCAGATAATGGTGCTAAGGTTCAAGGCGGTGATATAATCGGAACTGTTCAGGAAACTGAAACTGTTCTTCATAAGATAATGGTGCCGCCGAATATAAGCGGAACTATTAAGAAAATTAATGAAGGAAGCTTTACGGTAGATGAAACGGTTGCTGTTATCGAAACTGATAAAGGTGAAATCAATATAACAATGGCACAGAAATGGCCTGTTCGTATAGGCAGACCTTATAAGAAAAAACTTTCGCCTACTATGCCTTTGATTACAGGTCAGCGTGTTATTGACACTCTGTTCCCTATTGCAAAAGGCGGTGTAGCGGCAGTACCAGGTCCCTTTGGAAGCGGTAAAACTGTTGTTCAGCATCAGCTTGCAAAATGGGCAGAGGTTGATATAGTTGTTTACATTGGTTGTGGTGAACGTGGAAACGAAATGACAGATGTTCTTAATGAATTTCCTGAATTAGTTGACCCTAAAACAGGAAAATCATTGATGGAAAGAACTGTTCTTATTGCAAACACATCAGATATGCCGGTTGCAGCCAGGGAAGCGTGAATATATACAGGAATAACCATAGCGGAATATTTCCGTGATATGGGCTATTCGGTTGCGCTTATGGCGGATTCAACATCCCGTTGGGCAGAAGCTCTTCGTGAAATGTCGGGACGTCTTGAAGAAATGCCCGGCGAAGAAGGATATCCTGCATATTTGGGAAGCCGACTTGCACAGTTCTATGAACGTGCCGGTAGGGTTGTTTCATTAGGCAGTGATGACAGAGAAGGCGCACTTTCTGTTATCGGTGCGGTTTCACCACCCGGAGGCGATATATCAGAGCCTGTTTCTCAGGCAACCTTGCGTATAGTAAAGGTTTTCTGGGGACTTGATTCCGGTCTTGCGTATAAACGCCACTTTCCGGCGATTAATTGGCTCAATAGCTATTCTTTGTATCTTGATAATCTTAAGCAGTGGTTCAATAATAATGTTGAGAGTGAATGGATGGAGCTTCGCACAAAGTTGATGCAACTTTTACAAGAAGAAGCGGAGCTTGAAGAAATTGTTAAGCTTGTTGGTATGGATGCATTATCCGCTCCTGACAGATTAAAGCTCGAAGTAGCCCGTTCAGTCAGAGAAGACTTCTTGCATCAGAATGCATTCCACGAAGTTGACACATATACCCCTCTTGATAAACAATATTTAATGATGAAACTAATCCTCGGTTTCTATGATTATTCACTTGAAGCTTTAAATAATAAGGCAAATATTGAAGATATTGTTTCATTACCTGTCCGTGAGCAAATAGGTAGATTTAAGTATGTTGCGGATAAAGATACTTCAGCAGAGTATGATAGAATTATTAATCAGCTTAATGGTGAAATTGCAAATCTTAACAGAGGGGAGGAATTTTAATGCCAAAAGAATATAGAACAATAGAAGAAGTAGCAGGACCTTTGATGATGGTCAAGGGTGTAAGCGATGTAAATTATAACGACCTTGGTGAAATTGAGCTTGCAAGCGGAGAAATACGCCGTTGTAAGGTGTTGGAGATTGATGGCGAAAATGCCCTTGTTCAGTTGTTTGAAAATTCTGCCGGAATTAATCCCCAAACAAGTAAAGTAAGATTTCTCGGTAAGAGTATGGAACTTGCCGTTTCAGAAGATATGCTTGGCAGAGTTTTTGATGGTGTGGGCAGATGTACAGATGGCGGACCTGAAATAATTCCTGATAAAAGATTGGATATAAATGGTTTGCCTATGAATCCTACTGCAAGAAATTATCCTCAGGAATTTATACAGACAGGTGTTTCTGCAATTGATGGGCTAAACACATTGGTAAGAGGTCAGAAACTTCCTATATTCTCAGCCAGCGGACTTCCTCATGCTCAGCTTGCAGCGCAGATTGCCCGTCAGGCAAAAGTAAGAGGAACAGATGAACAGTTTGCTGTTGTTTTTGCAGCAATGGGAATAACATTTGAAGAAGCGGAATATTTCATAGAGAGTTTTAAAGAAACAGGAGCTATTGACAGAACAGTCCTGTTTATTAACCTTGCAAACGATCCGGCGGTTGAAAGAATTTCAACACCTCGTATGGCACTTACTGCTGCAGAATATCTTGCATTTGAAAAGAATATGCACGTTTTGGTTATTCTTACAGATATAACAAACTACGCTGATGCTCTTCGCGAGGTTTCTGCGGCAAGAAAAGA
>JAZUMJ010000053.1:0-5299 GCA_045603605.1 Ructibacterium sp.
TGCATAACGCTATCAACCATCTGGTCAACAGTTTGGGGTTTAATCTCTTTACCGCATATGTGGCAATGGGGTGTCCCAACTCTGGCATACAGAAGTCTTATATAATCATAAATTTCTGTTACGGTTCCAACTGTAGATCGGGGGTTTCGACCGGTAGTTTTCTGGTCGATTGAAATGGCAGGGGAAAGCCCTTCGATTAATTCCACGTCAGGCTTATCCATCTGCCCCAAAAACTGTCTTGCGTAGGCAGACAGCGACTCAACATATCTTCGCTGTCCTTCTGCATAGATTGTTTCAAAGGCAAGAGTGGATTTACCCGAGCCGCTAAGTCCTGTAAGAACTGTCAGCTTATCCCTTGGGATTTCAACGTCTATATTTTTAAGATTATTCACTTTTGCGCCTTTTATGATAATATCTTTATTCATCTTGTTTATCCTCCAAGCGTCTGATTTCATCTCGTATCTGGGCGGCAAGCTCAAACTGCAAAAGCTCTGCCGCTTTCTTCATCTCGGTGGTAAGCTCTGCAATGGTGCGTTGAACATTTTCCACAGATTTATCTTTAACTTTGCCTTTTCCGACAGCTTGAGTTGCTTCGATAATTTCAAAAACGTTTTTCTTTATGGTCTTTGGAATTATTCCGTGGGCTTGGTTATAGTCGTTCTGGATTTTTCTGCGTCGGTTGGTTTCGTCAATGGCATTTCTCATTGAATTTGTTATAACGTCTGCATACATTATAACCTTACCCTCTGCATTTCTTGCAGCTCTGCCGATGGTCTGTATCAATGAGGTTTCACTTCTTAAAAAGCCTTCCTTGTCTGCATCTAAGATTGCAACAAGAGAAACCTCGGGGATATCCAAGCCTTCACGGAGAAGATTAATTCCTACGAGCACATCAAAAACTCCCAACCTTAAATCACGAATAATTTCCATTCTCTCAAGGGTATGAACATCAGAATGAAGATACCTTACCTTAATTCCCATATCCTCAAAATATTCGGTAAGTCTTTCTGCCATCTTTTTAGTAAGAGTGGTTACAAGAACTCTTTCATCTTTTTTAACCCGTTCTACGATTTCTGCATATAAATCATCTGTTTGTCCTGTGATTGGTCTTACATCAATAACAGGGTCAAGAAGCCCGGTTGGACGTATTACCTGTTCAACGATCCTTGTTGATTGTTCTTTCTCAAAGTCAGATGGAGTTGCACTTACAAAAATTGCCTGATTAAGTTTTGAATAAAACTCGTCAAAGGTGAGAGGCCTGTTATCAAATGCTGATGGCAAACGAAATCCGTAGTTAACAAGACTTTCTTTTCTGGAGCGGTCACCTGCAAACATTGCCCTTACCTGAGGCAGTGTAACGTGACATTCATCAACCATAAGAAGAAAATCCTTTGGAAGATAGTCAATCAGGGTAAAGGGTGGTGTTCCTGCTGCTCTGCCGCTCATATGCCGTGAATAGTTCTCAATGCCATTACAAAAACCGGTTTCACGCATCATTTCAATATCGTATTTTGTTCTTTGCTCAAGACGCTGTGCCTCAACAAGTTTGTTTTCAGAATTAAGCTCTTTTAGCCTTTCTTCAAGTTCTGCTTCAATAGACGCAATGGCTGCCTCTCTTTTTTCCGGAGAAGTAACATAGTGAGAGGCAGGATAGATTGCAACGTGGTTTCTTTGGGAAACTATCTCTCCGGTTGTGGGATTGAAATCGCATATCCTGTCAACCTCATCCCCAAAGAATTCTATACGCACAGCATTGGAAGAAGAGTCGGATGGGAAGATGTCTAAAACATCACCTCTAACCCTGAATTTATTACGGGAAAAATCAATATCATTTCTTTCGTAACGTATTTCAATTAATTTTGCAATAACCTCATCTCTGTCCTTTATCATTCCGGGACGGAGCGAAACTACCATATTGTTATAGTCAATAGGGTCACCAAGACCGTATATACAGGATACACTGGCAACAATAATAACATCACGCCGTTCAAACAATGCTGCAGTAGCACTGTGACGGAGCTTGTCTATTTCCTCATTGGTAGATGCGTCCTTTTCAATATAGGTATCAGAATGGGCAATATATGCCTCAGGCTGATAATAATCGTAGTATGAAACGAAATATTCAACAGCGTTATTTGGGAACAGTTCTTTAAATTCACTGCAAAGCTGTGCGGCGAGAGTTTTGTTATGGGCAAGAACAAGGGTTGGCTTTTTAACCTTTTCTATTATTTTTGCCATAGTAAAGGTTTTACCGCTTCCTGTAACACCCAAAAGTGTTTGGAATTTATCGCCGTTTATTATTCCGCTTGCCAAATTTTCTATTGCCTCAGGCTGGTCGCCTGAGGGATTGTATTTTGATATAACCTGAAAATCCATAAGCCGAAATATCCTCCAACTATAATTTTCGTATAACTTTTATTATACCAAATCAAAATAGGAAAATCAACAAGAAAACAGAGGAAATTTACAGCATTTATTTTGTTGACGTGTATATTGAAATTTGGTATAATAAATCTGTTATCAAGTTATTGAAAACAGGAGATTTTTATGAAAAGAATTGTTACGGGAATACTTGCTCACGTTGATGCAGGCAAGACTACTCTTTCCGAGGGATTGCTGTACTGCGGCGGAGAAATCCGTTCCTTTGGAAGAGTGGACGCACAGAACACTTTTTTGGATACAGACGAAATAGAAAAAAAACGAGGGATAACCATATTCTCAAAACAGGCGGTGTTAAATACTGATGATGCAGTGATAACACTTGTTGATACACCCGGACATATTGATTTTGCCGCAGAGGCAGAAAGAACCCTCCAAATTCTTGATTATGCCATAATTGTTATCAGTGGTACAGACGGAGTTCAGGGGCATACTAAAACCCTTTGGGATATGGTTAAAGGATATAATATCCCTTGTTTTATTTTTATTAATAAGCTTGACTTAGATGGAGCGGATTTAAACAGGGTTATTGATGAATTAAAGAATGAGTTTAATGGAAACTTTGTTGATTTTCTCGATGAGGATGAAGAACAACTTTGTGAAAATATTGCTGTATGCGATGACAAGATAATGGAGGAGTATCTTGAAACCGGAAGTATAACAGAACTGTCTGTTGCCAGAGCCATAAGAACAAGAAATATTTTTCCTTGTTTTTCAGGTTCGGCATTAAAGATGGAGGGGGTAGAAACATTTTTAAAAGGCTTTTCCAAACTGACAATGCAGAGTAGTTCATTTCCTGTTTTTGGTGCAAGAGTATTTAAAATTTCATATGATGATAAGGGTCAAAGATTAACATTTTTAAAAGTAACAGGAAAAAGCCTTAAAGTGAAGGATTTGATAAAAGAAGGGGAAGTTTCGGAGAAAATAAATGAAATCCGCATCTATTCCGGGGAAAAATATCAAAACACAGATGTTGCAGAGGTTGGCTGTGTATGTGCAGTTACCGGCTTAAATCACACATATGCAGGTCAGGGGTTGGGGTTTGAAAGTAACTCTGAAAAACTGACAGCCCAGCCTATATTCACATATAGGGTAATTATTCCTGATAATGTGGAGTTGCCGACGGCTATAGCCAATCTTAAACAACTTCAACAAGAGGAAACACAGCTTAATGTTCAATGGAATGAACAGCTTAGAGAAATCCATATTCAGCTTATGGGTGAAATTCAATTGGAAGTTCTTAAACAGTTGATACTTAAGAGATTTGATATGGAGGTTGAATTTGAAGAGGGAAAGATTGTCTATAAAGAAACCATAGCCAACACAGTAGAGGGAGTGGGACATTACGAACCTCTGCGGCATTATGCGGAGGTTCATCTTTTGCTTGAACCGCTCAGCCAGGGAATGGGAGTTCACTTTGTAGCAGATTGCCCGGAGGATGAACTGGATAAGAACTGGCAAAGACTTATTATGACCCACTTGATGGAGAAAACCCATATAGGTGTTTTAACAGGCTCGCCAATAACTGATATAAAAATAACTTTAAAATCAGGGCGTGCACATTTAAAGCATACAGAGGGAGGAGATTTCAGGCAAGCTACCTATAGAGCGGTCAGACAGGGATTAAGAAACGCACAGAGCGTTTTATTGGAGCCATATTATGAATTTGTTATGGATATTCCAAACGACAATATCGGCAGAGCAATGACAGACCTTGACCGAATGGGAGCGGAATTTTCTGTTCCGATGCACAGGGGAGATATGTCAAGAGTTAAGGGAACTGTTGCGGCTGAGGCAATCAAAAACTATCAGCGTGAACTTATTTCCTATACCCATGGCAGAGGAAAGCTTAACTGTAAATTCAGCGGTTATGGAAAATGCAGAAACCCTGAAACAGTTATTGAAGAAATAGGTTATAACTGTGACGGAGATTTAGAAAATACGGCAGATTCGGTTTTTTGTTCACATGGGGCAGGATATACTGTCAAGTGGGATGAAGTTTATGAGAATATGCATCTTGAAAGTATCCTCAAATCAAAAAAGACAGTAGAATCGGTTCAACAAACCAGACGTTTAGACAGAACAGTTTCCGCATCAGATGATGAACTGATGAAAATTTTTGAAAGAACATATGGTAAAGTTCAGGTGAAAAACCCTAACAATACCCTATATACCCCAAAAGAATTTTCAGGGAATAAGACAAAGCCTATAAAATCTAAGGCTGATAATAAAGAATATTTGTTGATTGATGGATATAATATCATTTTTGCCTGGGATGAACTAAGTGAAATCGCACGGGATAACCTTGAGGATGCAAGAGTTAAACTGATTGATAGAATATCATCATATCGGATATTTAAGGATTGTGAAATAATACTGGTCTTCGATGCATATAAGGTTAAAGGAAACCCCGGTGAGGTTGAAAACATTGGCGGAATAACCGTTGTTTATACCAAAGAGGCACAGACGGCAGATGCATATATAGAAAAAGCCGCAAAAGAGCTTATAAAGAATTATAAGGTCACGGTTGCCACCTCAGACGGGCTTGAACAGATGATTATTTTTGGCAGCGGGGCATTCAGGCTATCGGCAAAGGGATTGGAAGAAGATGTGTTATCTGTGGAAGAAAGAGTCAGGGAGGCAGTAAAGGAATATAATCTTCAGGCTGACAATAATGACTTTTTAAGAATAATAAAAGATAAATTTGATGAGATAGAGAAATAGGCGGTGCGCAGCACCGCCTCAGACTGTCGAAAAAGTCGGTCTACCGCAAGCGGAAAAAATCTTGTAGGGACAGGCGTCCCCGACTGTCCGCATAATATATATTAACAAACGGCAAGGATTTCATCGAGAAAACCTT
>JAZUMJ010000054.1:0-6008 GCA_045603605.1 Ructibacterium sp.
ACTGTGGCAATACACTCCTTAAAATAGTCAAAGCTATAGAAAAATATAAAAAGTCCACAGTGTTTTATTGATTATATCATAAAGGTTAAAAGAAAGGAGAGTATTGATATATTTAGAACTAAATATATCATACAAGAAAAAAATGTTTGATAAATTGTCATTTATAGAAAAACAGTTTGATGAGCTTGCAGAGCGTATAAGCGACCCGGCTGTTATTGCAGATCAGGAAACATGGAGAAAGCTTTGTAAGGAACATTCGGATTTAACACCGATTGTTGATAAGTATAGAGAATACAAGTCAAATAAAGAAACAATAGAAGATGCAAAAATTATGATGGATGACCCAGAAACCGACAAGGAATTTAAGGAAATGTTGGTTGAGGAGTCAAAACAGGCAAAAGAAAACATTGCAAGAATTGAAGAAGAACTGAAGATTTTACTTCTTCCAAAAGACCCTAATGACGATAAAAACGTTATGGTTGAAATCCGTGGTGGTGCCGGCGGTGATGAGGCAGCACTGTTTGCAGGGGATTTGTTCCGTATGTATTCAATGTATGCTGACAGCAAGCGTTGGAAAACAGAGGTAATGAGCCTTAATGAAATTGGAATTGGCGGAATAAAGGAAGTTACATTTATGATTGAGGGTGATGGGGCATACAGCCGTCTTAAATTTGAAAGCGGTGTTCACAGAGTACAGCGTGTTCCTGAAACCGAATCAAGCGGAAGAATTCATACATCTACAGTTACAGTTGCAGTTCTTCCTGAGGTCGATGATGTTGAGGTTGAAATCAACCCTGACGATTTGCAAATTGATACCTATCGTTCAAGCGGTGCCGGCGGTCAGCACGTTAATAAAACTGAATCGGCAATCAGAATAACGCATATTCCAACAGGCATTGTTGTTGCTTGTCAGGACGAACGTTCTCAGCATAAAAACCGTGAGGCGGCAATGAAGATGCTTCGTACCCGTCTTTATGATATGATGGAACAGGAAAGAAATGCATCAATTGCAGCAGACAGAAAGAGCCAGGTTGGAACCGGTGACAGAAGTGAAAGAATAAGAACCTATAACTTCCCCCAAGGTCGAGTAACCGACCACAGAATCGGTCTTACACTGCATCGTCTTGAACAGATTATGAACGGCGATTTGGACGAGGTTATAGATGCATTGATTACAACAGACCAGAGCGAGAAGCTTAAAGCCCAAGCCTAAAATATGCGCATAATGTCCAACCCGCACCCTCGGAGTACCTTTGTACACCGTCGGGAAAAGACTTCGTCTTGCGGTTTGAACATTCTGCATCATATTTTAATTGCACATTGACGGAGTGAGTTTGTAGGGCGTGACGACTCGGCACGCCGTAACACGCCTGCCTTGTCAAACCTCCCATCAAACAAATTTCGCCGAATTTTCGTTGCACTTTGTAGGAAACAGTCCGTGATTGTTCCCTACAGACTAATTCCTATTTACTACGTTAGGAGGGTTAACGTGAAAGAAACACAGTATTTTACCACATCAAATGAAGATTTAATGCAAGCTGCAAAATTATTAAACGATGGAAAAACTGTAATTTTCCCTACTGAAACTGTATATGGATTAGGTGCAAATGCTTTAGATGAAAATGCTGCGGAAAAGATTTTTTCTGCAAAGGGAAGACCCTCGGATAATCCTCTTATTGTTCATATTTCAAATATGGATTTGCTTGGAGATTTAGTAGCAGAAGTTCCTGATATTGCAAAAAAACTTATGGATAAGTTCTGGCCGGGACCTCTTACCCTAATTTTTAAGAAGGCTGATAATGTCCCAAAAACAGTTACAGGCGGTCTTGATACGGTGGCAGTTAGGATGCCGTCTCACAGCACGGCAAAAAAACTTTTGGAATATGCAAAAATTCCAATTGCTGCACCAAGTGCTAATCTTTCGGGAAAGCCAAGCCCAACAATTATAGAACACGTTAAAGAGGATATGGATGGCAGAGTTGACGGAATAATTGATGGCGGTGATTGTCAGGTTGGGGTTGAATCAACAGTTTTGGATATAAGCTGTGAAACTCCTAAATTATTCAGACCGGGCGGAGTGACAGCAGAAGAAATCGAAGATGTTATAGAAATGAAAATTGATATTGTAACTTCGGTTAAAGAAGGCGAAACTCCAAAATCTCCCGGACTTAAATATAAACATTATGCACCTCAAACTCAAGTGCTGATTTTATCCGGAACGTTTGAAGAACGCTCTGCATATGCAGAAAAACTTTCAAAGACAAAAAAAATAGGGTTACTTGATTTTGATGATCTACCCTGTATTTGTAAATCCGCTGTGTTTTCTTCATTGGGAAACAGCAAAAATCCTCTAGACGCTACACATCGGTTATTTGCGGCATTGAGAGAACTTGATAAGAAGGATATAGATATTATTCTTGCTCCTGAAATTTCCGATGAGGGTGTATGGAGTGCGGTAAAGAATAGACTATACAGAGCAGCCGGGGAGAGTATAATATCCCTTGGCAATAAGAAGATTGTATTTGTATGTACAGGTAATACTTGCAGAAGTCCTATGGCAGAAGGGATTTTAAGAGATTTGGCAGAAAAGAAAGTCTCTGTAAGTTCTGCCGGAATTGCCGCAGGAGTATCTGCTGCATCAAAAAATTCTGTTGATGCAATGGCGGAGATAGGAATTGATATTTCAGGGCATACTTCAAAACAGTTGACCCCTGATATGATGGCTGAGGCAGATTTGATTTTAACAATGACCAAAGCCCATAAAATGATGCTTATTATGTCACAGCCTGAGTTTAAAGATAAAATAATGACACTTTCAGAATGGGCAGGAACGGATGAGGATGTTTCAGACCCATATGGCGGTGATTTAGATGAATACAGAAACTGTCGTGACCAGATAAAAGGATTAATAGAAAAGGGTTGGCTTAATATATGATTAAATTAGAACTATTATCCTTGGATATGATTGATGAGATTTTAAAGCTTGAAAATATATGCTTTCCCGATGACCCATGGGGGAGAATATCTTTTGAAACAGAGGTTGATAATCCTTTATCTCTTTTTATTGTTGCAAAGGATGAAGACAATGCTGAAATTGTTGGTTATGGCGGAGTTAGGTTTATGTATGATATAGGTGATATAACTAATATAGCTGTTTCGCCTAAGTACAGACGAGAGGGAATTGGTGAAAGAATTCTTGAAATCATTACCCAAGCCTGTATAGAAAGAGGAATGGTTGCAATGAACCTTGAGGTGAGAGAAGGAAATGAACCGGCAATTAAGCTTTATGAAAAGATGGGGTATATTGCTTGCGGTTTAAGAAAAGGCTACTACAAGGGTAAATATGATGCAATATTAATGACAAAGGATTTATAAAGGAGAAGGCAATGCGTATTTTAGCAATAGAAAGTTCTTGCGATGAAACTGCCGCAGCAGTTGTTGAAGATGGAACCAGGGTTTTATCCAACGTGATAAATACTCAAATTGAGTTACATAAAATCTACGGCGGAGTTGTTCCTGAGATAGCGTCAAGAAAGCATATTGAAAATATAAGCACAGTTATAGATAAGGCTGTTGCGGATTGTAATATGACCCTTGCCGATGTGGATGCAATTGCGGTTACATACGGTCCAGGATTGGTCGGTGCATTGCTGGTTGGCGTATCTGCGGCAAAGGGATTGGCTTATTCGCTGAAAAAACCTTTAATTCCTGTGCATCATATAAAAGGACATATTTGTGCAAATTATATTGAAAATCCTGATTTTAAACCACCTTTTGTATGTCTTGTTGCCTCAGGCGGGCATAGCCATATAGTTTTAGTTGAGGATTATACCAAATATAAGGTGTTAGCCCGAACCCGTGACGATGCGGCAGGTGAAGCCTTTGATAAGGTTTCAAGAGTTTTGGGACTTGGATATCCCGGTGGACCTCAAATCCAGAAAAAAGCTGAAGAGGGAAATCCTGAAGCAATTCGTTTTCCAAGAGTTAATATGGGAGAAAATGGACTTGACTTTAGTTTCAGCGGTGTGAAAACTGCAGTATTAAATTATATACATAATGCAGAACAAAAAGGTGAAGAAATAAATAAAGCAGATGTTGCGGCTTCATTTCAAGAGGCGGTTGTTGATGTTTTGGCAGACCATTTGATTAATTGTGCAAAGGAGCAGGGCGTTAAAAAAATTGCTCTTGCAGGCGGAGTTGCATCAAATAAGCCTTTGCGTGAAAGAGTTGAGGAACGGGCAGAAAAAGAAAATATGGAATTTCAGTATCCCAAACCTGTTCTTTGTACTGATAATGCTGCAATGATTGGCTGTGCTGCTTATTATGAGTATCAAACCGGCATTACGGCAGATATGACATTAAATGCAGTGCCAAACCTAATATTAGAATAAATCTTAATAAGTAGAAAAGGTGGTGTTGAGAGTGAAAAAATTTTTTAGTTTAGTTTTATGTATTGTATTAGCGGTTATTTTTTCAGGTTGTGCTCGTTCTGATGCCAAAGGAGCGTTTTGTGAGATGATGGATGCATTTTGCACAGGCTCGGCTGATGAAATTGAAAAATATTACAATTTTGAAGATATAAGTCGATTTATAAATGAAGAAGATGGTGATGCAGTACAGGATGTAATTCTCTCAACATTGACTCAGATGACATATAAAGTTGAAGGTACAGATAAAATAGATAAAAATGCGGTTAAGGTTACAGCAAAGGTTACAACAATAGATTTCTCCTCAGTTATGGAAAAATATATCACTTCAATTACAGATATGGTTGCAGAGCCTGATTATCAAAAAAATATCTCTACTATGACACCTGAACAATACCAAAAAATACTTGCAGAAAAGATGGAAGATATAATTAATTCAGGTGATTTAGGAACCGTTGAAAAAAGTGTTTCGGTCACTATGGTTAAGGAAAACAATCAGTGGAAACCCGGCGGCGATAAGGAAGATATAATTGGCGAGTTGTTTGGTGATTTAACTGATGCGGTAAATTCGTTAATTTAAAGGTTATATAAAAAAGTCTTTTGCATATAAATAATGCAAAGGACTTTTTTGTTGAGGAGATGAGTTTGTGTTTAAAACAATCAATCTGAGAAAATTTATTATTAGTATTGGTATAACCATAGGAGTTGGATTACTTGCGGGTTTACTGACTCGTGGGCAGATGGAAATGTTTGCCCAGATGAATCAACCGCCTCTTTCGCCGCCCGGCTGGGTATTTGGTGTTGTTTGGTCAATTTTATATGTGTTGATGGGTCTGGCGCTGTATATTGTATGGAACGGGGAAAAGGATAGCAAAGGAGCAATAACGCTTTATGCAATACAACTTATAATAAATTTTATCTGGCCAATTTTATTTTTTAATTATGGATTATATTGTTTTTCTGCTATATGGCTTGGACTTTTGTGGATAATGGTGTTTTTGACAACGATTGCATTTTATCGACAAAATGATGTTGCAGGGAAATTATTTTTACCATATCTGTTATGGTGCACATTTGCACTTTATTTAAATATCGGCGTGTGTGTCCTCAATTAAAATTTCATCCGGATGTTCGATTTTATAGCCGATAGTTTGAAGTTGGTTTAAGATATCCGCATATCTGGTTTGTGCTGCACGAATACGATATATATAGATATCCACGGCTTTTTGCTCAGATACCATTTCAAAGTTTGTTTCAGCGGCAGAAATATCATTCTTGATTGTTTCTGCCAGGCTGAGCAGACTTGAATATTCTTCCTGAAGCCCTTGTATTATTCGTGTTTCGGCACGTTTTCTGCGTTTATTTTCAATTGGATGAGGAATTGATGAAAAAGATGTAGAAAAATTCATTCTTTGCTCCTTTTATAATTTCGATTTCGTATTTTAAAAATTTTTATGATAAATTATTCTCCACAAATTTTTTACAGATTATTCATACATTAAAAATTATTATATGATAAAATAATATTTAATAATGGTTGCGAAAAAATTTTTTTATGTTAGAATATACTTAAGATAAGGA
>JAZUMJ010000055.1:0-21365 GCA_045603605.1 Ructibacterium sp.
TGACCAAACCTGACCCATAACCTTGATTTGACCCTTTCTTTGGATAGGGTCGATTTTTTCCGTAACAATTCCTATATTGTCGATAACTCTGTCTGCGTTGGTTTTTGATACCGCACGGTTTCTAAACTTCTTTGTAAGAGGAGCGGTTAAAAGCAATAAAATTGCTGAAACGCCTACAAAAATAAGCATTTGCGTAAGAATTTCAGCCCCTAATGCTGCAGAAATACCAGCAACAAAAGCTCCTGCTGCCATCCAGATTGATACAAGAGAAACGGTGGCACCTTCAATAATCCCTAAAACTACTGCGATAACCAACCATATCAAAACATTCCCTGTCATAGTTATCACCTGCCTGAATAATTAATATGCACGCTTGTAGCCGCCGCTTCTTTTGGAGTCGTTACTGCGTTTTAGATCCTGAAATTTTTCATCGCTGTCCTGCTTGAATTTCTGGAGCATATCATCAAAACTCATATCGCTTTTGCGAACAAATTCAAACTCCTCCGGAGGACCTTCCAACGGCTTTGCGGCCGGTCTTGGACGGCGTTCCTTGCGTTTTTCCTTAAAAGATTTTTTTTCTTCGGTTTGGGTTCCGCCCTCGGCTTGTTTTATGGAAAGGCTTATCTTACCTTTTTCGGTGCCGATAACCTTAACCTTAACAGCCTGACCTTCTTTAAGATACTG
The DNA here is from genome assembly GCA_045603605.1 of Ructibacterium sp. Lineage (GTDB taxonomy): Bacteria > Bacillota > Clostridia > Monoglobales > Monoglobaceae > Ructibacterium. The sequence continues at coordinate 685 of JAZUMJ010000055.1, forward strand.
ATTGATGTCATTAACATATTCAGAGGCAACCTCTGAAATATGTACCAATCCGGTCTGACCGTTTTCCATCTCCACAAAGGCACCAAATGCCGCAATGCCTGTTACCTTGCCTTCAAATACAGAACCTACTTCAATTTGCATATTCTCTCTCAATTTCCTTCCTGTAGGGTATAACCCTAATATGTATATTATTTAAATTTTAATCATTATTATTTGAATTGCTCTTATTGGCATCAACAAAAATTCTTTCATTGGGGAGAACAAGATTAAGCTTTTCGCGGGCGATTTTTTCCAGATACTCAGGGTCATTGAGATTATCAAGCTCTTGCTGAAGCTTCTCTGTTTGCTGAGTTGCTGCGGTAATCTGCTCTTCCAACGCCTTTATTTCATTGTCTTTCCGTGAAATGGTAATCTGTTGCCAAATCATTATGTATACAAAATATATAGAAAAGAAAGCCACAATCAAAACAGTTAAAAATCTCCTGGTATTAAGTCTTCTCTTTTTCTTCTGTGATTTCCTTCCTTTTTGAGAGGGTTTGGTTTCTTTTCGTATTTCCACTGCATTTCTCATCGGATATCGCCTCTCTTAAATATAATTATAGTACTATATCATAATTATATCCCATAATCATAGCTTTGTCAATAAAATTTTATTCCGTGGTTTGCTTTGATTTAGTGGGCTTTCGCACCTTTTTTTGCATCGCTTTTCTCTTTTTTAAAACACGAAGTCTGCTTTTTAGTTTAGAGGCATTTTTTTCTCCTAAATCAGCCACCGCAAAGAAAGGTTTTTCTATTATTTTATAGAAAATCCTTATAGGGAAGAGGAAGATGCGAAGAAGAAATATTACAAGGTGGATAAACAGTTCATAAATTTTTATAAAAAGGCTGACTATAAAATCCTTAAATATACAGCGATACAGAATAAAGCTTCCGATTGTGCCTACAAATCCCTGAATACGCAACTGTCCGCCATTTTTGTCGTAGGCAGTATAAAGGAGAAGAGACCCGAAGAAAATTATAAAAATTATATCCCAAATACAAACACTTAAAACAGAAGGCCCGGAGGCTCGCCGAACGGTTCTGATAATATCATAAACCAAAGCAAGTCCCAGACCTCCTGTGACAGACCATAAAAAATAAGCTAAACCGTTCCAGGAAGATATCTCCATCTCTACACCTCATTTACTGAAAAATCCTCGAGAAAAATCCTCCGGAGTTATTTTTTCCGTGGTTTTCAGAGTATTTAATCTCGTCGATAAATCCTTCAATAACAAGATGTCCGTCGTCAACGTTAAGCTTATGAATTTTAAAATCGGAACCGCTGACGGTCATTAATCCCATTGATGTGCTTATGATTACCTTTTCATCGTCAAAGCTTTCAACCTCGTCAACATCGGTAATGGTCAGCCGTTCCCTGTTTTCCATTGAAATACTGTGTTTTTTTACCTCATCCATAGATAAATCCTCCGTTTTGAAAGTATATATTTATTCTTATGAATGAGTTCTTGAGAATATGTTATAAAATATGTTTTTTAAGCCTTTTCCCAATAAATACAGCGAGAATGTTTGTTATAATATCACTTGGCAGTGAAATAAAGACACAGGCTGTAAGAAGAGGAAGAGGGGCAAGTGAATTTCCTAAATAAAAAACAGTTATTATGTAATAATAAATCGTGCCAATCAGGTAAATTACAGCCATTCCCGAAAAAACAGCAATAAACAGCCGTTTATAAGAGGTAGACGAACCTGAAATAATACCCATAATACAGGCTCCTGAAACAAATCCTATAAGATAGCCAAAGGTGGGGTTAAATATATAACCAAGCCCACCGCCCTGTGTGAAAACAGGCAAGCCAATAAGTCCCAGTAAAAGATATAATCCACAGCTTATAGTTGCTCTTTTTTTGCCTAAGGTAATCCCTGCAAGGCTTACGAAAAAGGTTTGAAGTGTAATCGGAACAAGAGAAATGGGTATGCGGATAAATGCCCCAATGGAAATCAGGGCGGTAAAGAGAGCACAAATTGTTATAGTTTTTACAGATGATTTGTTTTTCATAATTCAAAATTTATTAAGGCGGCTCTTAAAGAGCCGCCTTAAATCCTTAAATATAATGTGTCTTTTTCTCCATATCAACAAGGTCTTTGTCTACTTTGTATTTCTCGGCACGACGTTGTTCAAAGAACTTAACTGCAACCTGGTCAAAGAGAGCATAAGACAATACGTCTTCGGGCTGTTCTGTCCATTCTGCACATTCTTTCTTAAGTCTGTCAAGCTCAGGTGGAATAAGATCTGCAGGACGGCAATCAATTGCTTCTTCATCGCCGATAATCTTCTTGCGGAAGTCTTCATTGATGGGAACAGGAGTACGTCCGTATTCGCCTTTGCAGATGCCTTTGGTTTCTTTGGTAACCATCTTGTATCTCTCACCCATAATTACATTGAGAACTGCCTGAGTTCCAACAATCTGGCTTGTGGGCGTAACAAGAGGAAGATAACCCAAGTCCTCACGAACTCTCGGAACTTCTTTAAGAACCTCTTCAAGTTGGTCTTCCTTGCCCTGCTGTTTAAGCTGAGAAACAAGGTTTGAAAGCATTCCGCCCGGAACCTGATATTTAAGAGTGTTTATATCAACACCTAAAACCTTTGTGTCCATCAAACCGCTTGCAAGATATTTCTCACGAAGAGGCTTGAAGTAGTCAGCAATCTCTGCCAAAGCGTCAAGGTTCATTCCAGTATCATATTCTGTGCCCTGAAGTGTTGCAACCAAAGGCTCGGTTGCAGGCTGTGAAGTACCAAGTGACAAAGGTGAGAGAGCACAGTCAACAATATCAACTCCTGCCTCGATAGCCTTTAAATATGTCATTGAAGCAACACCGCTTGTATAGTGGGTATGAAGCTCAATAGGAATTTTAACGGCAGCCTTTAATGCTTTAACCAAATCATAAGCGGTATAAGGTGTAAGCAAACCTGCCATATCCTTGATACAGATTGAATCTGCACCGCAATCAGCATATTCCTTTGCAAGCTTAACAAAGAAATCGTTATTGTGAACAGGGCTGATTGTATAGGAAATAGCAGCCTGAACGTGACCGCCCTCCTTTTTTGTTGCGTTAATTGCTGTCTGGAGGTTACGAACATCGTTAAGCGCATCAAAGATACGGATGATGTTGATACCGTTAGCAATTGATTTTTGTACAAAATATTCTACCACATCGTCTGCGTAATGGCGATAGCCCAGAACGTTCTGTCCTCTAAAGAGCATCTGCAGTTTAGAATTGGGAGCAGCCGCTCTTATTTTACGCAATCTTTCCCAGGGGTCCTCGTTTAAGAAACGGAGGCAAGCATCAAATGTTGCACCGCCCCAAACCTCTAAGGCGTGGTAACCGGCTTTGTCTAAAAGAGGAAGAGCCGGGAGCATTTCTTCGGTAGTCATACGTGTTGCAATCAAAGACTGATGTGCATCACGGCATATGGTTTCTGTAATACCTACTTTACCCATAGTAAAATCTCCTTTCAATTAAATTCAAACTATTTTGCAAACATTGACAGGAATACGCCGGCGGCAACAGCACTGCCGATAACTCCTGCAACGTTTGGACCCATTGCGTGCATAAGCAGGAAGTTTGAAGGATTTTCCTTCTGACCAACTGTCTGTGATACACGAGCTGCCATAGGAACTGCCGAAACTCCGGCTGAACCGATAAGCGGATTTACCTTTCCGCCTGTTAACTTGCACATAATCTTACCCAAGAGCAAGCCACCTGCTGTGCTGAAGCAGAATGCAATCAGACCGAGAACAACAATACCAAGAGTTTCACCTGTTAAGAAGGTTTCAGCTTTTGCAGTTGCACCAACAGTAACACCTAAGAAGATGGTAATTGTATTCATCAATCCGTTCTGGGCTGTTTTGGTAAGACGGTCTGCAACTCCGCTTTCCTTTGCAAGGTTACCAAGCATCAGGCAACCTACAAGGCTGACGGCGTCAGGAATAATCAAACCAACAACAATGGTAACTATAATCGGGAACAGAATTTTCTCTGTCTTGCTTACAGGACGGAGCTGTTCCATAACAATCTGACGTTCTTTCTTGGTTGTCATCAGCTTCATAATAGGGGGCTGAATAACAGGAATTAACGCCATATAAGAATAAGCCGCAATAGCAATGGCTGGCAGAAGTGCCGGAGCCAGGGTCTTTGTTACATAAATTGCGGTAGGTCCGTCTGCGCCACCGATAATACCGGTTGATGCCGCTTCTTCAACACCAAAGTTAATTCCGGGGATGCAGGCACTAAGCACTAATGCACCAAGGAAGGTGAAGAATACGCCAAACTGTGCGGCAGCACCCAAAAGAATACTCTTGGGATTTGCAATAAGAGGACCAAAATCTGTCATAACACCAATGCCCAAGAAGATGAGGGGAGGATAAATACCAAGCTTAACGCCTAAGTACAAAAGGTCTAAAAGACCGCCTTCGGCGAAAATCTTCTGCATATCCAGATGTCCGTCAATCATATAGGCAGGGTCGGTAAAAAATTCAGGATGCATCATAATTGCACTTGAATTTGCAAACATTGGCAGATTGGAAAGAAGCATACCAAATGCAATAGGAAGCAAGAGGAGAGGCTCAAACTGTTTTACAATCGCCAAGTAGAGCAGAACACAGGCAATGATTATCATAAGCGGAGTTCCGATTACTCCGATAATCTGCTCAAAGGCTGAACCGCCTGCTGATAATGCAAGCTTTGCATTCTCAATCATAGCGGCAATACCTGTGCTGCCTAAAAAGTCAATAAAACTTTGAAACACAATATCACCCTTTCGTAAAATTTAAAATCCAAGGGGATTAGCCCAAAGAAACAAGAACGTCACCTGTGTTAACAGCGCTGCCCTGAGTTGCGCTTACTGCAACAACCTTACCTGCCTGAGGAGCCATAATCTCGTTTTCCATCTTCATAGCCTCAAGCACGCAGAGAACGTCGCCTGAATTTACTGTGTCGCCAACCTTAACCTTAACAGCAACAATATTGCCGGGCATAGGAGCGGTTACGTTTGTTGCGCCTGCAGGGGGAGCCGCAGCAGGTGCGGGAGCGGGTGCTGCCGCCGGTGCGGGAGCAGGTGCTGCCTTTGGAGCAGGAGCAGCAGTTGTTGCAACTCCGCCAACTTCTTCAACTTCAACTTCATAAGAATTGCCATTTACATTAATTATAAATTTTCTCATGGATATTCCTCCTTAAAATCTTGCGTCAATGACGTCGTTTAATCCGGCTTTGTTCCACGCCGGAGATGTGTTTGTAATTCGTTTATAAGATTTGATATTTAAGTTATAGGTAGAGGTGTTAAGACTTGCCGCAATTGCCGCAGTCAAAACAGCAATAAGCTCACCTTCTTCAATATCTTTTTCGGAACTTGCCGAAACGGTTGTTTCTGCAGGTTCTGTTTTGGGCGTTGCAGATACAGGTTTGTTTTCCTTATAAAAAACAACCTTCATAATCATCATTACAATCATCAAAATAATGAGGACTGAAAAAACGATAATCAAACCTGTGGCTGTAACCTTCAAGCCCTCGCTTAAAGCTTCAGCTAATGTCATATTCATTCTCCTTTCAATCTGATTAGAGCGGAATATTTCCGTGTTTCTTAGCCGGTCTGTTTTCACGCTTGCTCATCAGCATTTCAAGAGCACTGATAAGTCTTGGACGTGTTGAGTCAGGCTCAATAACATCGTCAACATAGCCACGGGAAGCCGCAACATATGGATTTGCAAACTTCTCGGTATATTCGTCAATCTTTTCCTGACGAGCGGCGATTGGATCTGCCGCATTTGCAATATCCTTGCGGAAGATAATGTTTGCCGCGCCCGCAGGACCCATAACAGCAATCTCTGCTGTAGGCCAAGCAAATACCATATCAGCACCAAGGTGCTTACTGTTCATTGCAATATAAGCTCCGCCGTATGCCTTACGAACAATAACGTTGATTTTTGGAACAGTTGCCTCGGAAAAAGCATAAAGAAGCTTTGCCCCGTGACGGATAACACCGTTGTGTTCCTGATCAACACCGGGCAGATATCCCGGAACGTCTGTGAATGTAACAATAGGAATATTGAAACTATCACAGAAACGAACAAAACGAGCACCCTTATCAGATGAGTTACAATCAAGTGAACCTGCCATAACCTTAGGCTGATTTGCAATAACACCTACAGTTGAGCCGTTAAGACGGATAAATCCTGTAACGATATTCTGTGCAAATTCCTTGAAGAGTTCAAAGAACTCGCCGTTGTCTGAAACCTCTGTGATAATATCACGAATGTCATATGCCTTATTTGCATCCTCGGGAACAATGTTTGTAAGTTTTTCTGAAAGACGGTTTAGGTCATCGTTGCAATCATAAGCAGGTGCCATCTCCAGGTTGTTTGCAGGGAGCATAGCAAGAAGCTCTTTAACCTGAGCAAAACATTCTTCTTCGGTTGAACAAGCCATTGATGCAACACCACTCTTTGCAGCGTGGGTTTTTGCACCGCCAAGTTCATCAAAGGTTACATCCTCGCCTGTTACCGATTTAACAACAGATGGACCTGTAATAAACATCTGACTGGTCTTGTCTACCATAAAGATGAAATCGCAGATTGCAGGTGAATAAACTGCACCTCCTGCACAGGGACCCAAAATCATAGCGATTTGAGGAATAACCCCTGATGATAAGGTGTTACGATAGAAGATATCTCCAAATCCTTTAAGGGCATCAATACCCTCCTGAATACGTGCACCGCCTGAATCGTTGATGCCAACGATGGGCGCACCCATCTTCATTGCCATATCCATAACCTTGCAGATTTTTGCGGCGTGCATTTCGCCCAAAGAACCGCCGATTACGGTGAAGTCCTGTGCATATGCGTATACTAAACGTCCGTCAACGGTTCCGTAACCGGTAACTACGCCTTCACCGGGAGCTTCTGTTTTTGCCATATCAAATTCGTTGCATCTGTGAGTAACAAACGCATCAATTTCGACAAAGCTGCCTTCATCAAAAAGCATTGCAAGACGTTCTCTTGCGGTTTTCTTACCGCTGTCGTGCTGCTTTTTAATTTTGTCAGCGCCGCCGCCCTGTTCGATAACAGAACGTCTTTGCTGTAAGTCGTCTAACTTAGCCATAAAAGCTGCCTCCTTATATATAAATTAATTCTATTTACGTTTTTGTTTTCCGTAACGCTGTTTGCTTACAGCGGCGGAAGATTTTTTTCCTGTGCCGATTTTCTTAAGCATATTAACCTCGGCTTCGGTAAGTTTTCTCCAACGTCCCAAGGGTGTGTGACCTAATATCAATCCTGCCTCTCTGGTCCTTTTCAGGCGTTTAACAATACATCCCACTTCTTCAAACATACGTCTTACCTGTCTGTTTTTGCCCTCGTGGATTGTAATCTCAAGCTTGGTACCAAGCTGGGTTGCACCGATTACCTCAACCTTTGCAGGACTGGTTTTAACCCCGTCAAGATAAACTCCGTTTCTGAGCTTTGTAAGGTTTTCCATTGTGATATGCCCTGTAACTTCGGCAACATAGGTTTTTTCCACGTTGTTTTTCGGATGAGTTATTTTATATGTTAAATCACCATCGTTGGTCATAAGCAACAAACCTTCGGTGTCATAATCCAAACGCCCTACAGGATAAATCCTTGCGGGAATGTCCGAAACGAGGGACATAACGGTGTCCCGACCCTTGTCGTCAGAAACGGTGGTTACAAACCCCACAGGCTTGTTAAGCATAATATAAATCATCTTTTTTTCGGGCTTAACAGCTTGTCCGTCAAATTCAATCAGGTCATTTTCCTCATCAATCTGAACACCCATTTCGATGATGATTTCTCCGTTTACACGAACTCTTCCATCTTTTATGAGGGTTTCTGCACCCCGTCTGGAAGCGACGCCGCAGCTTGCAAGGTATTTTTGAAGCCTCATCATAAGCGTGTCAATCCTTTCTTTTTCACAAAGTAAAAAGCATAGGGCGGAAAAAGCCCATATGCTTCCATTATATCCTATATTTTAAATTTATGCAATAAAAATTTTCAAGTTTAGATTACATTTGATTAACAGTTTATTATAATAAAAATTGTGCATTTTGTATAGTTTTATCTAAACAGATTAATCCATTTAGCATACACAAGCTTTAGTGTGTTTTTAAAACCTCTGGCAGTTCGCTGGAGTATGTTTTTATCTGCATAATCCTTGACAGAAAGGGTGACGGTTCCTATTATCTTATCTCCGAATTTTACTTCAGCCGTTCCGCAGGAAGCAGAGGGCATAACAGGAGCGGTTAGGCTTTCGTAGGGGGCAGGAATAACTTCACATTTCTCGCCTTCTGCCAGGGGATAATATAAATCTGTGCCGTAAAGGGGCAGAGAACTTTTATAAGAATTAAGAATTTTAATGTTACCAAGAGGCATTGAATTGTCAACCACCTTGGTCATTTTGTATTTTAAGAAAGCATTATCAAGCATAAATGCGTGGTCTTTCCAATCATCATAAGCGTTGAGAGTGACACAGATTACAGTCATTTCGTTACGTCTTGCGGCGGTTACAAGGCATCTGCCTGCCTTTTCGGTAAAACCTGTTTTAACACCCATACAGCCTTCATACCAGCTAAGAAGCTTGTTATGATTTTCCATGGTTCTTACAATCTGTTTTCCTTCTCCTGAAATCTCTTTTGTTTTGGTGGAAACAATCTTTGCAAATTCAGGGTTTTTCATACCATATGCTGTAAGAAGAGCCATATCATAGGCGGTGGAATAATGTTTATCATCAGGCAGACCGTTTGGATTGGTAAAGTTGGTGTTTACGGCACCGATTTCCTTTGCCTTTTGGTTCATCATCCCAACAAAAGTATCAACTCCCCCAAAATGTTCGGCAATGGCAACGGCGGCATCGTTTCCTGATGCCAGCATTAAACCGTAAAGCAGTTCCTCAAGGGTCATTATCTCACCTTGAGCCAGATACATACTTGAACCTTCCACGCCCGATGCTGTGGGGCTTATCTCTATTTTTGAGGAAAGGTCACCCTTTTCAAGGGCAACTATTGCCGTCATTATCTTGGTCGTGCTTGCCATAGGCTTTTGAGAATAGGCATCCTTTTCAAAAAGTATTCGGCCTGTTTCCTTTTCCATAACAATTGCAGAATGGGCAGAGATAGTATGTACAGGGGCTGCGGCAGGCTCAGCAGAGGAGCTGGGTTCTGCTCCAAAAACAGATATATTAAGTAGTATAAAAGATAAAAGCAAGGATAATAATTTCTTCATAGCTCCTCCGAAAAAATGGAATGTTTATATATATTCAAATTATTTTAAAAAAATGCAAGTCCCCATATTAGAAGAAAATGTTGATTTTTGGCACATATTAGCATAAATAAAATCTAAAGTCAATAGATTTTTAGAAAATGGATATTAATTTTAATTAAAAACTTTTTGGCTTTTGATTGACATTTTTGCTTTTGGCGAGTATACTAAAGAGAATGAGGAAATCGGGAAAGGAGCTTTCGTATGAACCGATTAAATTCTATAAGGGATATGGTTTCAAATACCCCCTTACTGGAAATTGATATTACATATATGAATAAACCTCTGAAAATATACGCAAAAGCTGAGTATTATAACTTAACAGGCAGTATAAAGGACAGAGTTGCATATTATATTCTTAAAAAGGCAATCGACAGCGGAGAACTTAAAGATGACGATATCATTGCCGAGGCAACAAGCGGTAACACAGGAATTGCTTTTTGTGCCGCAGGGACTTACTTAGGACATAAGGTTGTTATCTATATGCCCGATTGGATGAGCAGAGAACGTATTAATCTTATGGAGAGCTTTGGTGCAGAGGTTCGCCTTGTTTCCAAGGAAGAGGGCGGATTTTTAGGGTCTATTGAGATGACAGAGGAGCTTGCAAAAAAAGGCGGAGTTTTTCTTCCCTGTCAGTTCTCTAACGAGGAAAATGTAAACGCTCATATTGATGATACAAGTGTTGAGATTGCCAATCAACTTAAAAAGCTTGGCTTAGTGGCAGGCGGAGTTGTGGCAGGTGTTGGAACAGGCGGGACAATAATGGGTCTTGCAAGGGGCTTGAGAAATTTTAATCCCCGATTAAAAGCTTATCCATTAGAGCCTGCAAATTCTCCCACACTTTCTACAGGTTATAAGGTGGGAAGCCATAGAATACAGGGAATATCTGATGAATTTATTCCACCGATTGTAAAGCTTGATGAACTTAACGAAGTGGTTTCGGTTGACGATGTTGATTCGATTATTATGGCAAAGAGATTGAGCCGTGAGCTTGGAATAGGAGTTGGTATTTCATCAGGTGCAAACTTTTTAGGTGCAGTAAAAAAAGCGGCTGAAATTCCTGATGGAACAGTTATGGTAACTGTTTTTGCCGATGATAATAAAAAATACCTTTCAACAGATTACAGCAATGATTGGGAGGCAAAGGATGAATATATTTCATCAAAGATTGTGCTGAATGGATACAGGGCAATAAGATAAATTATTTTAACCAAAAGGAGGATGTATTGTGAGTTTGAATAAAATATCAAAAAGAAGAAATTTCATAATAAGCATTGTGTTTTATGCAATAGTCCTTGTTTTGGCGTTCTTGTTTTTAGAATATGCACTGAAATGGATTATGCCGTTTTTAATAGGCTATATCGTGGCACTTGCCTTTAATCCGTTGATTAAGCTTATAGTGAGTAAATCTAAAATTCCAAGAAAGGTATGTGCCTTTGGAGTTGTTGTGGTTGGCTATGTTCTGTTTGGAATACTTTTATGGAATATCGGCAGTGTTCTCTTTAGAGAGATAAAAGAATTTTGCCTGAATATTCCGTCTATGTATACAAACGAAATCAGCCCGTTTTTGTCTTCGGCAAACGATGGTATTTTGAATTTTGCAAAGAGGTTTTCTCCCGAGGCGGCAGAGCAGATTGGTGAGATACTTGAGAATATGCTTGACGGAGTTCAATCTTCGTTGGTTGATTTGTCTGCAAATATTCTTTCAGGATTTGCGGGAATTTCCAAGAAGGTTCCTCTGTATTTGATTTCCTTTATATTCACAATACTTTCATCATTGTTTATAAGTATGGATTTTGATAAGGTCAAGGCTTTTCTGTTCCGTCAGATACCGGAAAAAAATCAGGCAATGATATTGGATATTAAGGATTATTTGGGTAAAACCATTGCAAGTTATTTAAAGGCGTATTTGATTTTAATGTGCATAACCTTTATTGAGGTGTCGGTTGGATTGTCGGCATTACAGGTTAAAAATGCCCTTGGAATAGGGGCAATTATTGCGGTGGCAGATGCCTTCCCGATTTTGGGGACAGGAACAATTGTTCTTCCCTGGGCGGTGATTTCCATATTCCAGGAAAGATATTATCTTGCATTAGGTCTTGTTTTGCTTTATTTGATTGTAACCGCAGTACGCCAGTTTATAGAACCTAAGATTGTGGGTGACCAGCTTGGTATTCCGCCAATTGTTGCAATCATCTGTATATATCTGGGCTTTGTGTGGTTTGGCGTAAAGGGAGTTATTTTGTTCCCTGTTACAATGAACGTTATTGTCTGCTTGCATAGAGCGGGGAAAATTCACATCTGGAAATAGAGGAGCGGTAGCTTTGAAGATAAAAGGAATAGTTTTTGATATGGACGGAACTCTGTTTGACACAGAACGTGTTTCATTAAGGGGATGCAACCGTGCAAATAAGGACTTCGGCATAGAATTTTCGGAAGAAGTTTTTATCGGGTTTATGGGACTTCCGAGCCGTGAAATAGAAAGAAAATATCTTGAACTGTTTGGACAGGATTTTGATTATAAAACTTATCGTGAACTTAAAATCAAGTATATGAGCGAGGAAATAGAAGAAAAGGGTGTCCCGTGTAAAGATGGGCTGTTTGAGCTTTTGGACTATGCAAAAGCAAACAATATTTCCTGTGCCGTTGCAACCTCCACGTCAAGATGGAGAGCAGAGGACTTGATTAAAAAGGCAGGAGTGGAGAAATATTTCGATGCCATCATCTGTGGCGAGGATGTAAAAAACGGAAAACCGAATCCTGATATTTTCTGCTATGCGGCAGAGAAAATAGGGTTAAAACCTGAGGATTGTATTGGAATTGAGGATTCCAGAAACGGAATATTGGCCGTTTCAAAGTCGGGAATGTACAGCATATTAATTCCGGATTTAGCACCTGTTACCGATGAAATGACAGCTGCCGCAGATTTGGTGTGTAACAGTTTAAAGGATGTTCTTGAGTTAATTAAAAAATAGGCTGTCATTTTTATCTTGTTTTCGATTGCAATATTGTTTTGCAATTATTATAATACTGATTTTGTCTAACTTTGGGAAGTGGTTTTACCATTTCCCTTTTTTTGTAAACTGATATTTTGAAGAATTATGATAAAAAAATATATAACATAACATAAGTGTGGCACTCTATGGCACTGTCTTTTGTGTTAGACTAAAATAAAAAACACTAAAAGGAGAAATGAAAAATGTCAAAAGAAAATCAAAACAAAAAGTACGATGGACAAAACAGATGTAGGAGATGCGACAGACCTCTCAGCGACCCAAATGACATCTATGGGTGGCGTTGTGCTGAGATTGTAGGGAGTGGAGAGAAATCTCAAATAAACACCCTTGACGGCAAAGAATCATTATTATATAATAATTTTACCAATCAATATTTGTTAAATGACAGGAAAGAATTGACAGATAACTTTACGACAGAAGGAAAGAATTATAAAAATAGTTTTGTAAGAGTAAAAACAGAAAATCCTAAAGAGTTAAAATATAATGTTATTACAGATGTAACAGCGCTTGGCGAGAACTTTCAAGTTGAATATACTGTTAACAATGGAGCGGTAAGTTTTGAGTTTGAGGACAATGATGATTATGGGTCAATCTTATGGCGTGGCGGTGGAAAAACAGTGGCAAAAGCCATCTATGATGCGGCAAAAAAACTATCCCCAAGTAATTTTTACGGCAGAACTGTAGATGGCGTCAATACAGAACTGCAAATGCATTATGTTGCGTATAAGGCCGGCATCTTAAAGAAAAGGGCTTCGCCTGCGAATATTGGCGGTATGAAGGCGCCGGGACCTGATAGTAATGCAGTGTTATTTGAAGGGATTCAACTTGCAGAGGATATCGTCAATCCAAAAGCAACTGATGTGGTTGAAGCCGTTAAAGAAATATGGAGGTATTATAAATGATGAAAAAATTTTTATTGATAATACTACTTATCTTCGCTTTTTCGGGGTGCTCGGGGAAATATGAAGGTTGGAAAGAAATCGAATTACAGGATTATGGTAGTATTAAGATTCCTGAAGGGTGGACTTGTCATATAGAGGGCAATGAAATCTATTTTGTTGACGAGGGAGTAACTGAGTTCTCAGAGGAAAATGTGCATCTAGGTGGATATATTTATGACGAAAGTTATATTCCTGCAACGCAGAAGATGTTTGATAAAAATGTAAAGTTTGAAGAAACTATAATAAGCCAAGTATACTCCAATGATACATATAGAGGAATAGATAAATATTTTATACACGAAGAATGGTGTGAAAAAGGTTATATACAGCTTGGTGTTTCGGAGCGAGATATAGAGATTTTTTTGATTGCTTGGGATGATACGGTGTCCTATGATGATTTAGAAAAAATAGCAAAATCTTTTGATAGAAAACTGCCGGAGGAAATCGAAAAGGTAAAGTGCAAATAAGTAGGGTATCTAAACCATTCGGTTCTTCCACTCAAACAGAAGGATTTAGATGATATTTTGGATCGTTCTGTTTGTTAAAATATAGTGAGTAATTATTTTCTTATTGATGTAAAATACTAGATGGTAAAAATAAAGGAAATGGTAAAATCCATTTCCCCAGCGTGTCGATAAAGTATCGACACGCTGAGGTCGCAGTAAATTTTCTGCGACCTATTTTTTACTTCAACTCAACAATTGTTACTCCGTGTTCACCCTCGCCGTATTTACCAAGACGGAAACTTTTAACCTGAGGATGTTTTTTCAGCATACTTTGTATACCTGTTCGCAGAGTTCCTGTGCCTTTACCGTGGATAATGCTTACCGAATTAAGCCCTGCCATAGATGCCTCGTCAAGGAATTTATCGGTTTCCATTATAGCCTCTTCAAGGAGCATACCCCTTAAATCAACCTCGGATTTTACTGCATCACGGCGTATTCCGCCACCGCTATGCTGTGCAGTTGACCTTTGTTTGGGTGCCTTTGGTAAATCCTCTTGGAGGAGAATAAGGTTATCAGCATTGGCGGTGATTTTCATAATTCCCACCTGAATAACTGCGGTATTATCCTTTTTATTAATAGAAAGAACACTGCCCTTATCACCAAGGTCGGCAATCATCACCTCTGCTCCAAGCTTTAAGCTGTTGATGTTAACCCCCGCATTCTTCGGCTGAGAATTGCGGTTTTTAGGGGATTTGTTCTTCTTCATCTTAACTCCCAATTCCTTGCGGAGTTCTTCCATTGCCCTTAGAGTTTCTTTTTCGTCTTTCTCCTTTTTTGCCGCCTTTACCTGAGCAAGCATTTCTTCGGTTTCTTCTTGGGCACGGAGAATGATTTTCTCTGCTTTCTCTCTGGCACGGTCATAAATTTTGTCTTTTTGTTTTTCTATCTTTGACCGTTCTGCTTCAAGCTGTTTCTTTAAATCCTCAATCTCACGGCGCATTTTCTCGGTTTTCTGAGAATCTCTTTCAGCCGCCTGACGATTTTTTTCAATTCCTGTAAGAATATCCTCAAACTTAATATTCTCTTCGGATAATAAAGCCTTTGCCCTGTCTATAATATATTCGTGAAGTCCAAGTCTTTTTGAGATTGCAAATGCATTACTTTTCCCCGGAACACCGATTAAAAGTCTGTATGTGGGGCTTAGGGTGTTTACGTCAAATTCACAGGAGGCATTTTCTACACCCTCGGTTGAAAGGGCATATAATTTAAGCTCGCTGTAGTGGGTTGTTGCAACTGTCTTTGCACCCATATGACGGATGTTTTCAAGAATTGCAGTAGCAAGTGCCGCACCCTCAACAGGGTCGGTTCCCGCACCTAATTCATCAAAGAGAACAAGACTGTTTTCTTTTACGCTGTCTGTTATATGAACAATATTTTTCATATGTGATGAAAAGGTTGAAAGGCTTTGTTCTATACTCTGCTCATCGCCGATATCTGCAAAAATATCCGAATAAACAGGCATAATCGTATCATCGAATGCAGGGATATGCAAACCTGATTGGGTCATAAGTGCAAATAAACCGATTGTCTTTAATACAACGGTTTTACCACCGGTGTTAGGACCTGTTACAATAAGGCTGTCAAAGTCTTTGCCAAGATGCACCGAGATGGGAACAATCTTCTTTCTGTCAATCAAAGGATGTCTGCCTTTGATGATGTTAAGATGCCCTTCTTTATTCAAAACAGGACAAACTGCTTTCATATCAAGGGCAAGCTTTGCCTTTGCCAAAACAAAATCAAGATGGATTATGGTACTATAATTAAGCTCCAGTATCTCGGAAATCTCTGCAACCTCTTGAGAAATGTCCATAAGAATTCTCTCTATTTCTGCCCTTTCTTTAAGCTCCAGTTCGTGAAGCTCGTTGTTGGCATTAACAACCCCCTCAGGCTCAATAAACACAGTTCCGCCTGATGAAGAAATATCGTGGGCAATTCCTCGTACATCCCCTCTGTGCTCTGCCTTTACAGGAAGAACATATCGGTTATTACGCATTGTTACTATGGCATCCTGAAGAAATTTTTGGTAATGGGAAGAATGAATCATAGAATTTAAGGTGTCCTTGATTTTATTTCCCGCATTCCGTGCCTTTCTGCGGATGCCTGCAAGTTCATGACTTGCATCGTCTGCCATTTCCTCTTCAGAAATAATGGCGGATGTAATTCTGTTTTCAATAGCCTTATGAGGGACAAGCTCCTGTGTGTAGCCAAACAAAACCCCTGTCTGTTCGGCGGTCAAGCCTTGGAGAAGCCTTGCATTTTTTAGGATTTTTGCAATATTCAAAAGCTCGGACATATTTAAAAATCCGCCTACTTTAAGACGCTTTAAAGATTCGTTTATACTTGAAATCTTCAAAATCTCAGGAGCACCGAACTTCAATATAAGGGTCACTGCCGAATCGGTTTCTGCAAGAGTCTGCTCAACAACCCTGAAATCCGATGAGGGTTCAAGATTGCCGATTGCTTTTACAGTATCCTCATTTTTTGCAAAGCCCTGAAGCATCTGTAATATCTTATCGTATTCTAATGTTTTTAGTGTTTTTGTTTCCATAGCGAATTAACCTTCTATTTTACATATTCCCCCATATTCACAATATGCACAAGCATCGTGTAGGGTTGATTTATATGGTTTTATGCCTATATTTCCTGTTATAATACCCTCAGCCGCCTCCTGAATACGTCGGTTTGATTCCTTTAACAGCCCTTCCATAAGCTCTTCTGTTACCTTTGAAGAAGAACCTGAGGGAAGAAAACTACCTGTTGAAGAGTCATTATATTTAGTATAAGCGTCTATAACAGCTGGGTTATCACTTAGCCAGCCTTTAGGTGTCATCTGTTTATTCAGTGTTTTTTCAATACCGCCGCCACGACGGACATCGTCGGCAGTTAAAATAGGGTCGTTCATCTGCATATAGACCATTGCCGCAACCTTAGAATTTGGGATACTCTCCCGAATTGCATTTGCATAAAGCAACGGCTGAAGAACAATTCCGTCCTGGGCAAGGGTTATATCCAAATCCTTTGCAGAGGATTTGTAGTCTATAACGCTGATATATTTTGTGCCGTCGATTTCTGCACTGTCGGCACGGTCTATAAAGCCCTTGATTTTGGCAATCTCCTTACCGTCCTTTGCCTTAACCGAAATGGCAGGGATTTGACCCTTTGTGCCGATAACGATTTCGTAGCCAAAGGGCTTAAACTCACCTGAACGATAAAACTTCACAACCTCCCAGGCTGTTCTTGAGGCAATCCCCTTCATCCGCATTACTATGTACTTATAGTAGGAAGAGGATTCATACAAAAGCTGAGAGCTTTCGATTGCATTTTTTTCAACTGCATCGCTTACCTGACGGAAACATTCTTCCCGGGTTATGGTATTAAAGTCAGCATTGGTTTCTTTTAGGTATGTAAAATATTCAAAAAGTGCCGCATGCTGAACACTTCCCATCCCACGGGGTTCAACCCCTGCAGTTTCTCTTTCTTTCAGCATAAGACCATAGTTCAAGAAATATTTATAGGCACAGCTGTTATAGGTTTCAAGCTGTGAGGCACTTAGCATAAGCGGAAAGCCGTAGAGCTTTTCTGCCATTTCCTCTGACACCTTTTGGGGCATAGGTGATTGAATACTCCGTTGAAGTTTTTCAAGCCTATCCTTGTATTGAGGGTTGTTTTTGAACCAGTGATAAAGCTCCTTTAAATGTTTGGGCAGATTATCAGCAGATGTATATTCTGCCAATGCTGCCGCAAGCACATCAAAGGCGGCAGAACTTCCCTCTGTAAGACCCACAGGGTCGGAAGATGTGTCAGGGTTAATGGTTTCAATTCCTGAAACAAGCTCGGAAATTCTGTCTAATATCTCTGATTTTTGGTTAGGTTTATTATCCATTTCGCATATAGGACGGAAGAGGAACAGCTTATTTGTTGAGGCTGTAAGGGTGGTATAGATAAGGAGCTGTTCTTCTCTGCGTTTTGAATCCATACAAGGAGCAAGCTCCACACCCAGTTTCTCCATTTCACGGCGTTCCATATCCGATAAAAAGCCTTCGGACATATACGCCTTGGGAAAGCTTCCGTTATTTAAGCCAAGAACGATTACCGCCTTTGAGTTACTGCTCCTGAAACGGTCAATCTGGCTGAATACAACGCAGTCAAGGGTTTGAGGCGTCATACCAATCTCGATACCGGAGCATGCATCGTTAAAGATATCAAGAAATCTGCGGTAGCTTAAGGTTGTATCCTTCATAATTGCCCCGAACTGTGAAAGTAAAGAGCTGACGGAATTCCATACCTGAACGTATTCATCGGCAAGCTCGGGCATATTATCTGCCATACATTTTTCTGCCGCTGCCGTAACTCTTTGGGAAATATCCGATTCCTTCATCCATTCAAGGATTGCTGAGCAGATTTCACCACCTGTTTTTCTGCCTGAAATCTTGTTCTGTATAAACCTTAAATCATCAATTATCAAATCTCTGGCAGTATTAATAATCTCCATATCAAATCCGCTATGTTTAGGACAGTATTCCCATTTCTCACTGTTCCATACAGTATGATTGGGAGCGGTTGCCAGAATATAGTTTTCAAGATGGTCAGCCTGATTCATTGTTGCTTTTGAAAGCCCCGAACGGGCAATCGCCATCATACGCTCATATGAATATCCGTTGGCAAGAATTTCAAGAATACCCCCAAGCATTCGTAAAAGTGGCTTTGAGGTTATACTTCTGCCTGTATCCAAAAATATGCGTATCCCTCTTTTTTCAAATATAGCAGGCATAATCCGATTATATACCTGTGTATCTCTTGCAAGAATAATAATATCCGAAAATTTCATATTCTCGGTTCGGCAAAGCTTTATAACAAGGTCAGCCGCCGCCTCAGCCTCTCTGTATAAATTCTGCGCTTCGTAAAAAACAACAGTACCATCGTTTTCTATGGTCTTTGCCCGTGAATCAAAGTATCTGTCTTTAACATATTCAAGGGCGGTATTTACTCCGCAATCAGGAAGAATTTTTGGGGGGCATACCTCAATATCTTCTGCCTGTGCAATTTCCTTAAGGCGGTTAATTGTGCCGTTAACAGGATTAAAAAGCCCCGAGAATTTGCCGTCTTCGGAATAATCCAAAGATATGCATATATCAACCCTGTGAAGTAGCTGACCTATTGCCTTATGCTCAACAGGAGTAAAGGAACGGAAATGCTGAATATATAACTTTCCTTTTAGGAAATCACAGTTTTGTATCTTTGAACAAACCATGGTAAGATTGTCCTCAGCATCGGCACTTTCCTTTTCAAGAAGAGCGTTATAGGTTTCAAACATAAATGCAATGTCATCAAGTTTTTTTCCAAGGGTTTCCTGAGTGGTATTCTCTGCTGCAAATCTTATAAGCTGTGGGGTAACTCCATAACGCTTGCACTCTGATACAGTATCTAAAAATACCTGATTAAAGCCCTTTTGACGCAGGTTTCTGCCAAGAATTTTAAGGTTTCCCTGAACCTTTTCCATAGTCTGTGCTGTAATAATCTGTTTTCCGGCACCATCAATATATTTCATACGCAAGGGTCCTGTATGCTGAAGAATAAGGTTGCAAAGCCGTGAAAAACTCAATACCTTAACATATGCCTGAGCCGGCAGACCAAACCTTGATATTATCTCCTTTTCTGTAAAAAGGGAGAACTGTTCAGGCACCAAAATCCAGCTTGATAATTTCTTATCAAGCCTCTTTTCTATATCTTCATAAACAGCTTCGGTCTTTTTTGAAGTCCCCGAACCTAAAATAAATTCAAGCATATTTTCACCCCGTTGTTGTAAATTCTTTTCCCTTTAAGTAATCAAGACAACCATTGTTGTCCTTAAAATCAAATATAAGCTTATATGCCGTAAGATGCTGAAATTCGGTTTTTCCGTCCTTTTTGGCTCCGTATTTCACATCACCTTTAAGAGGAGTTCCTATTGCAGAAAACCCTGCACGGATTTGGTGGGTTCGTCCTGTTAAAAGCTCTGCCTCAACAAGGGCAGTTGAACCCTCTTTTAGTACCCTGTATAGGGTTTTGCAGAATACTCCCCCCGACACTTCATTCTTTTTTAAAATCATCTTCCGCTTAGCAGAATCTTTTTCAAGCCAACCCGAAATTTCACCTTTAATGGGAGAGGGAGTGCCCTGAGTTTCAAGAAGATAAAATTTCCGTATTTCCCTAAGGCGTATCTTTTCGTTAATAGTTCTCAAGGCTGGCATATCCTTTGCACCTATAACAAGGCCTTTGGTGTTTCTGTCAATTCGATGGCAGAGGGATGGAATAAAACTGTTTTCTTCTTTGGGATTAAATTCTCCCTTGTTATATAGGTATTTGCGTATTCTTCCCTCTAAAGAATCTTCATCATCGGATTGAGAAAGTAACCCCGAGGGTTTGTCGGCTATGATAATATGTTCATCCTCATAAACTATTTTAAGTTCATCGCCTGAATCCATCCAGTTATAGTTTTGGGGAGCAGAAGAGAAATATTCATCGCTTATATAAAGCTCCAGTATATCTCCCATAACAAGCCGATATGCTCCGTCGGTTATCCTCTTTGAGTTAACCTTAACTTTTTTCTTGCGGAGGGATTTATAAATGTGGCTCATAGGATAATCAGCCATAAGCCGTGACAGGAATTTATCAAGCCTTTGTCCTTCATCGTTTTTGCCTATTTTAAAGATTTTCATATTTTCCTTCCTTTTTAGGTTATAATTTCGTCAGGTTCTTTTTCATCGTAATATAACCATTTAATCGGATTTTGTTCTATATATTTCCATTTTATAATGTAATCTTCTTCATCTCGAATAATATGATCGTAAAAAGAGGTTTGAAAAATATTTTCTCCAATTTCTTTATTTATCAATCTTTTTAATACACCTA
>JAZUMJ010000056.1:0-37291 GCA_045603605.1 Ructibacterium sp.
CCAATCTGTTTAAGATCGTTACATTTATGTCCACGTTCATACTTTTGATAGAAAACATGTTCACCATTGGAAATCTCTACTTCAAGATATTCCGACAAGGCATTAACAACAGAGGCACCAACACCATGAAGACCGCCCGACACCTTATATCCGCCACCGCCGAATTTACCGCCGGCATGAAGCTTTGTAAATACAAGTTCCACCGCAGGGATTCCTTCTTTAGGATGAATACCTATAGGAATACCACGGCCGTTATCTGTTACTGTAATAGAATTATCTTTTTCGATAACAACATCTATTCTTGTACAAAAGCCTGCCAACGCCTCATCTATTGAGTTGTCAACAATCTCATAAACAAGATGATGCAAGCCTCTGCTTGTAGTTGAACCAATATACATACCCGGACGTTTACGAACAGCCTCAAGTCCTTCAAGAACCTGGATTTGGTTTTCGCCATATTCTGAATTAACAGGTACACCCGTCATATGCTCCTCTGTTTGGGGAGTTTGTTCTTCTATACGTTCTTCTGCCATAATGTTATCAATCCTTTCTGTTTAATTGCCCTGCTTTAATGTCTTTCTGTTCGCCCTGCAAGGGCTTTTGACGATATGTTGGTTATATATACAACCGATTGTCCGTCTATCTCACATAACACAACCGTTTTTGGGATTTCTTCCGATACATTTCTAACAAACCCCTCTTCCTCAACTATCTTGAGAAATTCTCTGCTGTTTGCGGACATTGAAGTGCTCTCCAAGTCCAAAAACGCAATTATATTTTTTGTATTAACAACTGTGTCCGCTCCTAAATGAAGATACATATTTATCCTTCCTTAACATTGCCGTTTTCCACCTGAAACAAACGGGTATTCTCAGATAATTCAAACCCTTCTGTATCTGTACAGGTGATAAGCAACTGTGTTTTTTGTATATGTCCTAAAATGAATCTTTGTCGTTTACGGTCAAGCTCACTCATTATATCATCAAGTAATACCACGGGAAGTTCTCCGCTTTCCTGATGCATAAGCTCTACCTCTGCAAGCTTTTGGGCGAGAACAATGGTTTTTTGTTGGCCCTGAGATGCATATATTTTTGCTTCCTTGCCATTAATAAAATAGCCTATATCCTCTCGGTGAGGTCCTGTAACCGATTCACGGCTTTCAAGTTCCCTGTCCCATACCTCTGCAAGCTTTTTATCAAGTTTTGCTTTTATTTCCTCCGCTGTAAGACCTTCTGTATTTCCTACACAAGACAAATACTTAACCTCTAATTCCTCTTTTCCATCAGATATCTCTCTTTGGATTTCTTTTGCATATTCTGCAATCTTGCTTATATACTGATTTCTATATAAGATTATATTTGCAGATATAGAGGACATTTTTTCATTTATTATTTCAAGCATCGCCTTATTGGGTCTGTCCATTTTCAAAAGAGCATTTTTACTGTCGGAAATTTTTTTAAAATCAGACAATGCGGAAAAGTACGCAGGTCTTAACTGGCTTATTAATACATCGGTGTTCTTTCTCCGCCTTGCAGGACCTTCCTTAACAAGACCTAAATATTCAGGGCCGAAATACACAAGCTGAAATCTTCCAACCAACTCACTGTTTTTTCTTACCGGAACATCATTAACGGATATAACCTTACGTTTGTCCCTGAAAATTAATATTTGAGCAAGAGATTCCCTTTTAGAATCTGAAAACTCCAGAGAAATATCTGCTCGCTCTTCCCCGTGACGAATAACTTCTGCATCCTTATGGGTTCTTGATGCCTTTCCCATAGAGAAAAAATAAACAGCTTCCAAAATATTCGTTTTACCCTGGGCATTATCCCCGTAAAAAATATTTACTCCGTCTCCGAAATCTACAATCTGTTCACTGTAATTCCGGAAATTTATCAATGTAAGCTTATTTGCCTGCATTATTCTGCCTTCAATCTCAACGGGAGAATGAGATACAAGAATTCATCTCCGTCTGTTGGGAGAATTACCAAGGGGCTTGTTGGAGTCTTAAGCTGAAGCTTTACTTCTTCTGCGTCAATAACCCTGAATGCCTCCAAAAGATATCTGTTATAAAAGCCTATTTCCAATGACTCATCCTTAATATTAACAGGAATGTTATCATCAACTGAACCTGCCGGAGTTGTACAGGAAATATTAATGTTTCCGTCTTCTATTATGAATTTTACAGGGCTTTTAACCACATCGTTAAGTATTATCAAGGACGCTCTTTGAATTGAATTGTTAAGCTTGCTTGCAGAACAATTAAGCTCTATTTGATAATCCTTTGGAATAACACTTTCATAATTAATATAATTGCCCTCGATAAGTCTTGTAACCATCCTGTAGTTCTCAAAAGAGAATATAGCATGACGTCCTGTTGCATTAATTTCAACATTCTCCACGTCATCGGTAAGTATTCTTGCAAGCTCTGCCAATGACTTTTCAGGAATAATCATCTGCTTTTCCTCAAAGTCATTTTCAAGCGCCGCCTTGCGTATCGCCATACGATAACCATCAAGAGCAACCATTGTAAGACCTGTTTTCTCTATTTTCAAAAGACAACCTGTTAAAATAGGGTTGTTGTCTGTTGTTGCAACCGCAAAGCTTGTCTTTGCAATCATATCCTTTATAATACTGCCGGGCAAACCAATTGAATAATCTGATTCAATCACAGGTAAATCAGGAAATTCATCAGCAGCAATACCTGCAATCTCAAACTTTGCAGCACCGCTGCGGATAAGGGCAACATTCTTCTCGTTAACCTCTACGCTTACCTTGTCATCAGGCAATGCTCTGATAATATTACCTATCATTTTTGCTCCAAGGACAACCTCACCCGGTTCGGTTACGTTGGCCTGAATTTTGGCTTCAATTCCAATCTCAAGGTCATTACCTATCATTGTAACTGTACCATCAGCCGATGCGCTGATAAAAATACCCTCCAAAACACCAAGACTACTCCTTGCGGGTACAGCACGGGATACAGCAGAAACTGCATCAATTAACGAGTTACGTTCACATAGAATTTTCATTGCAAATTCTCCTTATTATCTCAACTAAGCTTTTTGGCGTTTTTTAGACCAAAACCGCCACGGCTCCAATTTTACTTGTTTACATACAAATCTATTATATCATAACGTCCCTAATCAAGCAAGTGTTTTTTTTGAAAATAGCGGTAATTTTTTCGATTTTTCTAATTTTTTGTTCCGGTTTTTAGATGATGGCACTCTATGTCACCCCATTTGGTGGTAAAATACACTCGCAAGGGCAAAGAGACCCTGTAAATTATTTTGTCATATGACAAAAAGGAGGAAAACAAATGTTTAAATTTAATCAAACTGCGGGTAAACAACGTACAATACCCGCCAACACAAACGGTATGACTATGCAGAAGGCTCCTGCTTATGGAGCTTTGAAAAACAACATTCCTGCAGAGCAACCGAAAAATTCTCAGGCTGCACCTGCAGACCCTGAGATTGAAAGAATGATTGATGAAATCGAGGCACAGAGAATAGAATTCTCTAAAAAATATCCCGATTTCGATATGAGGGCTGAAATGGAAAACCCTCAGTTTGCAAACTATGTATGGGGCAATGGATTATCCGTTGAAGATGCTTTCTTCTTGACCCACAAAGAAGAAATAATTGAGGAACAGGTAAATGCCGCTGTTACTGAAATACTCTCACGCAGAGACAGAATATCAGAAAATGGCGCCGCAAAGAACCGTCCTGCAATTGCCAAGAAAAACCCCAAAGACCTTTCCGATAAAGAAGTTGATGCAATTATCGAAAGAGCCAAAAATGGCGAAAAAATTACATTTTAATTTAGAGGAGGAAATATAATATGGATTATTTGAACACACAAACAACAACTACAAACAGAGGGGGTAACAACCTTACCCCTGAAATGAAAACCTATTATGACCGTGCTTTAATTCGTTTTGCAAGTCCTAAGCTTGTACACGCACAGTTCGGTCAGCAGAAGCCTATTCCGGCAGGAAGCGGCAAAACAATCGAATTCAGACGTTTTAGCCCGTTGCCTAAGGCTATGGCTCCTTTGACAGAAGGTGTTACACCTAAGGGAAATACATTGAATGTTACAACCGTAGAATCAACTGTTGAGCAGTATGGTGACTATGTAACAATGTCAGATATGCTTACTCTTTCTTCTGTTGATAACGTAATCAGCGAAACACAGAATGTATTAGGCGACCAGGCAGGCAGAACACTTGATACTGTTATAAGAGAAAAAATTAATGCAGGTACAAACGTTCAGTATGGTAACGGAAAGGCAGACAGAAACCTTTTAGTTGGCGGTCTTGCCGAATATGAAGAAAACGATTATCTCTCTGTTGCCGCAGTTAAGAGAGCTGTTGCAACTCTTAAGAGAAACAACGCCGCTCCTTTTAAAGACGGCTGTTATGTTGCAATTATTCATCCTGACGTTGCAAACGACCTTACAAACGACCCTGAATGGAAAGCTGTTAAGCAGAACGTTGACCCAGAAGACTGGTACAAGGGTGCCATTGGCAAAATCCACGGTGTTGTTTTTGTTGAATCAACAGAAGCAAAAATCTTTCGTGCCGGCAATTTGAGAAATGCTGACACTCTCGAAAAGGGTGACCCTGAAGTATTGACAGTTGCCGGTGTTGACGGAAAGACAATTACTCTCCGTGAAGATTTATCTGCTGATGATGCAGCAGCATTGGCAAATGTAAAAATTCAGATTAATGGTTTCGATTACTCCATCACATCTGCAAAGGCAGGAGATGCAGGGTTAGCAACCATCACTATCGCAGAAACCCCTGATGCAAGTGTTTGCCCTGATGCAATTATTTATCCCGCCGGTGCAGGTGCGGAAGGCAGAGATATTTATTCCACCCTCTTTATTGGACAGAACGCTTATGGTGTAACATCCATTTCCGGCGGTGGATTACAGACAATTCTCAAGCAGAAGGGCAGTGCCGGAACCGGCGATCCTCTTGACCAAAGAAGTACTGTTGGCTGGAAAGCAACACAGACCGCCGAAATTCTTTCCCCTGAATTTATGGTTCGTGTTGAAACTACATGTAGTTATTAATTTATGAAATAAATTAATAACTGTAGGGGCCGGCGTCCTCGACGGTCCGTAAATTTATAAGAACTTATCTATGTCGGGCTTTATTGCCCGACATAGATGAAAA
Source organism: Ructibacterium sp. (assembly GCA_045603605.1). Classification (GTDB taxonomy): domain Bacteria; phylum Bacillota; class Clostridia; order Monoglobales; family Monoglobaceae; genus Ructibacterium. Next base: position 5,183 of record JAZUMJ010000056.1, read on the forward strand.
AGAAGAAAGGAGCTATAATTATGGCAACAAAAGAAAAGAAAACTAACAAACCTAATACAGATGCTTTTTACAAAGAGTTAGTACCTGTTATGCTTATTAAAGATAACAGTCGTTACAAAGAAGATGTTACTGTGACCGTCAACGGAATTAATTATCAGATACAGCGTGGTGTAGCTGTTATGGTCCCCAGATGTGTGGCTTTAGTTTTAGAGAGAAGTCATAAACAGGAGCTTGAAGCTCAGGCATACGTTGATGGACTTAAGAAATAGGGGTGATGGATATGGAACTCGCCAAGGTAATTGAACAAGTTGATGCTCTTTGCCCTAATCCATACACTTTTCAGGAAAAATTAGGCTGGTGTGACGAGGTTTCTGCATCCTTACGCAAAGAAATCAAAAAGGTTTATGACACCATTGAAACCACAGTAACAAGCCTTGATATGATAGAACTTCCTGATGATATATCCTTTGATGATATAGAGGTTGCATACATAAACGGAACTCCTATGAGCAAGCTTGACTTTAGAAGTTTCGTCCTGAACAATAATCATCTTACACCGTCCTCACCAATAAAATTGAAGCTTGTTTTTCTAACCAAGCCTTCGCCTACACGAGTTACTTCTATTGATGGCAATTTTGATGTAAGTGATAACTTCATTAAAATAGACGAGCCTCCTTTTCATATTGGAGATTTAATACAGTGGGCATATATAAAAGACGGTGTTGCCGATTGGTCAAATCCGGGGCAAAGCTATGTTCTCGACTATGTTTATGACGGCATTGTTGTTGAAGATAACAGTTTTGAGCCTCAATCTCAGGCACAGCTTTCCATACGACGTGTAGTTGATGATGTTACTGAGCTCGAAGATTTGCCTTACGCAACAATGTATATAGAATATTTACTTGCAAAACTGGCTCTCTATCAACACGACTATACATCATATTCTGCCCATTTGACTCAATACAACTCTCTTTATGACAGGGCAAAGAAAGATTATAAAAACAGAGCACCCCTAAACGAATTAGCTGTTTTTCGTAATTTCTGGTAAGGTTAGGAGGAAAAACTATGCTACCCTATTTTAATGCAAAAGATAACAAAAAGGTACAACTCCTTAATTTTGGCGGTTTGGATACCCGTGCAAAGGCAGAACCAAACACTCTTTCCCAATGCTTAAATATGTCCTCTGCCTGTTATCCGGCACTTTCTCCAAGACTTCCAAGAAAAAAGATTTTTTCTTCGTCAGGAATAACAGCCATTGCCACGCCTGAATACAATGATGAAAAAATTACTGCTTTTACCGGAATAAAAGACAACAAGTTCTTTTACAAAGGGACCGAGATTGACGGCACATTGTCCGCCGGATGCAAGTCAATAGCAGATTTCAACGGAAAAATCTGCATTTTCCCCGATAAGGTATATTATAACTATCTCCCAAGCCCTGATACAGGGCAGATTTCAACAAAACTTGAAAGTATGGAGAAATCTCTATCCATATCAGGAGTAAAATTTTATTCCTCCTATGATTCCGTCAGCGGAGATTATACTGCTTATATCTCCAAATCCAACGGAGGTTTTGATTGTTTTTCTGAAGGGGACAGTATTATTATAGAGGGTTGTTCAAAATCTGCTAACAACACATGCAAGATACAGGGAAAAAAAGATTTCGCATCCGACACCTCTATCGTCAGCACCATTGTTAAAACTGTTTCCGCAGATAAACTGGAACTTCTCCTTTACAACAAAACCGGCGAGAAGGCCTTGTTTGAAAACACTACCGAATCAGGCAGCATCACCATTAAAGTCAGCATCCCTGATATGGATTATATTTGTGTCCATAACAACCGGCTATGGGGAACGGCTAAAAATGGTGAATTCATCTACGCATCAAAGTTGGGAGATTGTATGAACTTCAATTCCTTTCAAGGTCTTGCAGATGATAGCTGGTATTCAATGATTGGTACTCCCGGAAACTTTACCGGCATTTGTAGTTACCGAACTTCAATAGTTGCATTTAAGCGGCATTGTATACATCATATTTACGGCGACAGCCCACAAAACTTTTCCATTCCGAAACAGACCGAAACAGGCTGTATTGACGGAAGAAGTATTGCTGAGCTTGAAGGAGTTCTCTATTTTCTCTCCTCAAACGGATATATGGCATATGCCGGCGGTGAACCATACTGTATCAGTTACCAGTTAACTGCCAAATTCAATTCCGCAGTTTCTGTTTCTGACGGCAGGCATTATATTTCTGCTGCTTATGACAAAAACGGCTCTGCCTCTGTTTTAGTTTATGATTCAAAGTATAATCTTTGGCATCAATATGATGATACCCCGTTCATTGGCTTTATAAATTATTTTGGCTCAGTTTATGGGGCAACCTCAACCGATATTTATGAATTAGACAGCGGAGGCGAAGTAATCCAATGGTCTTTTACAACCCAAAGACTTACCTATAACACAATGGACTATAAAGGTCTTAACTGCATATGGATACGTCTTGATGCACAGCCCAATACTGTCATTAAGATTTTCGTTTCACGGGATGACAATGAATTTGAGTTATGTTCTGTTCTTTCTCCTCAGGAAAAACTTTCTTCTGTGCGAATTCCCGTGAGATTTGGTTATTGTGACAATTTTAAATTAAGAATTTCAGGAACAGGCAATGCGATAATTAATGATATTGAGTTTACAACTCATATTGACGGACGAAAATTCAGATAAAGAAAGGAGTGTTTTAATGGCTAATAATAAAAAACGGCTCAAAACCGAAGTTCCTACCACTCAGGACGGTCAGGTGGGAATACGAGCAACCCTGAATAATATGGGTATTTCTAATAGTGCCATAGGTTATAATGATAATGAAAAAACCGTAACCATAAACGGAAAAAACTTTATGAAACTCGATTATCTTGATGAAGATGCAGGTATATCCTATGCCACAGATAAAAATATTCAAAAAAGTTTGGTAGATTTTTATAAAAACAGCTCTAACCCCATAGTACGCGTTAGCGATGCATATAGCTCTATAGCAGGACAATATGGGCTTTCTGCCGACGGACTTACCTACGGAAATGACACTGTTTCAATCGGAGGCATCCCATTGGATATTTTATATATTGATAACGAAAACAAGGCTTGGGCTTGGAATAAGGATGTATTAAATGCAGTAGAAAATTATGCCAACACAGCAGGGGTTACCTCGCCTGTAAATCTTGCTGAGGAATATGCAAAAAAATATTTAAATAATGTATGGGATTTAGCAAATAATATTCAGGAGCGAAAAGACTTTTCTTATAATCCTGACAACGATCCTGTATATAAGGCATATAAAAACAAATACCAGTTAGAAAGTGATCGTGCCACAAAAAACGCAATGGCATCTTACTCTTCCTTAACCGGAGGGTACACCAATTCTTCTGCAGTTACTGCCGGAGCACAGGCTGCACAATACTATTCGCAACAGCTGGCAAATACAATTCCTGAGCTTGCAGAGAAAGCCTACAACAGGTATATGGAAAAATATCAAACAGACTTAAATCTTCTTGATAAGATGATAAGTATTTATGATAAATCATTTAATAACAGTCTTGACGCCAATAAACAGCAGGTTGATAACGTTAATAGTGTTGCCTCATCTAACGTTCAAAGGGATAATTCTGCGTATAATCGAAATCGGCAGACATGGCGTGATGCTTGGACAGAAAAGTTTAATCAACAAGATTATTCAAATAATGAACGAAATACATCCCGACAAGAAGTTGATTGGTACTGGGAAGATACCTTTAATGCTATGGATTTAACCAAAATGGGCTATGAAAACGAAGGTCTCAAACTCAATAATCAGCAAAAAGAATTGTATCAGAAATATTATCAACAACTTCTTGAAGCAGAGCTTGAGGGAATGACAGTCGAAAATAAACTGAAATATAGAGATTTATATTTAGGCTACTAAGGAATAAAAAGCATTTTTGTGAATATACTGTTTATTGGGGCAGAAATTAACGCTGCTCCAATAAACATAAATTTATTTTTAAAAATGTCTTGACAATATAATAAATATGTGCTATTATTATATAGCTGTGTATGACACGGTAACTGCCGGAGTGGCGGAACTGGCAGACGCCCGGGACTTAAAATCCCGTGGGAATTTTCTCCCGTACCGGTTCGATTCCGGTCTCCGGCACCAATTAAATATCGCAGGGTAGAGCAGTTTGGTAGCTCGTCGGGCTCATAACCCGGAGGTCGGGGGTTCAAATCCCTCCCCTGCACCCAAAGAAAATCCTTGAAAACTCAATGTTTCAAGGATTTTTCTTTTTGAGCAAACTTATATTTTTTCTGATTTACGACAATTTTTACGACAATTGTACCCGTATTAGGTGAGCTGCAAAAGTCTAAAATCGACACCTATTCCGCTTATATTTAATAAGTTAGAAATGGTTAAAAAACCTGGAATGCAGAACTGAACCGGCACATACTTAATATTTTTCTCCTTACCTAAAACCAGAAGTTCTCCACGCCTAAATGCGCAAATTGTATTTCTCCGCTAAAGTTTATTTAATACACAAATTATATTAACAACAAAAACCATCCTAATCCTCTGTTAGCCAGCTTTTACATTCTTCTAAAACCGGAGTTCCAGGTGCTTTTGGTTGGTCTCCACTTATCAAACTTTCATAATTTTCCCTAAAATCTGTGTAAGTAAGCCTGTTGGGTCGAGTTATTGATACAGGCGCATCCAAACTAATCTCATACATCCACGGCCCCTGATAGCCTATTTTTTTCAAAGTCTGTATCAACTCCTTCCAGTTGATACATCCCTCTCCGGGTAACCAATGACGTTCATTCTTAAAATCATAGTCCGAAACATGGAGGGTGATAATTTTATCTCCTACCGCCTCCAAATACTCTGTTGCATTCTGGGAAAGCAGATGATTGGTATCAAAACACGAGCGTAATCTGCTGTCTGCCGAAAGTAACTCCAACATCTCTGCAGAATCTCTCCCAATACAGGTTCTTGGCAGATTCTCTACAGCTATGACCGCACCTGCCTGAGCCGCAATCTCCGCAAGCTTTGCTAACGATTCCTTAGCATACAACATACACTCCTTGCGTTCTTCTTCCTCGTTTGGTTCTTTGCTTGGGTGAATGACAATAACCCCTATACCAATATCGCAGGCCTTCTTCATAAGTTCCGTGAAATACCTTATGGTATTTGAACGGATTTCCTTATCGGCGGTGTTAATATTAAGTGTTGTAAAAGGAAAAAACGGCAAATGAAATGACCATAACTCTACACCATAGACCTTTGCCAATTGCTCGATTTTTTTCCATTCCAAAACGTCATATTTCTCATAGTTAAACGAAAGCTCCATCGCCTGAATACCCGCACTTTGATAATCTGCAAAAACGCGGCTTGAAAGCTCCTGATCACCGCAACAACTCATACCTAAACGAAATGGTTTTCTCATCCTAACTCCTCCTTTAGCTTAGATATTAAGAGGCTTTGCTTTTACCTCAAAACAAGATAAACAGCCAGCCTCTTTAATATTTGGTAAAACCCATTTTGAGGGTTCTCTCCGTAAATTTTTAAACTCTTAATTTATACCTGAACCATTAGCAGGATTGTTCTTCCATTCATATATAAAAGTTCCTGCTGATGTTCCGATATAGACCTTTGGAAGTGTGGGATGGAATTCCACTACCCACACATCACGGGATCCGGGAAGCCCTTCTACAACCTTCCAACTTTCTCCGCCATCAAAGCTTTCAAAGATACCTTCGCTCTTAGCATAGGTATAATTATTTGCGCCACCGCAAATTAAATGTTTGGGGTCAGATGGATCCTGTGCTATATCCTTAATATTTAAAATCCCTTCACTTTTTTTCATTCCACTGTTGATAGCGGTCTTTGTCTTTGTATTGGCATCAATCTTATATAAACCGCTATTAAAGGTTCCTACATATAATGTGTATGGATCAGTAGAATCCACTAACCCTCGTTGGGATGTTGTAATGCCGTCCGCCACCTGTTCCCAGGTTGAACCGCCGTCTGTGGATATAGAAACCGTACTTGTTCCTATATTATACACAATTTCTCCGTTGGTGGGTGACATAGCGGAAACCATTACACCTAAATCCTCCCATGTTTCTCCACCATCAATGCTCTTCAAATATCCTGCATAGATAATATCGCTATTATCGGGATGGAAATAAATGCGATTGATACCGCTCCACTTGGAGTATGCCTCAGACTCGGGAATTACACTCCAAGTTTTTCCGTTGTCCGTTGTTCTTTTTAATGCATGTATAGAATCGCCGGCGATACCACCCATACATATAATGATATGGTTGGAATCGGATGGGTCTTTCTCTGCCGCAAAGACAGTTCTTGCACCGCCATACCTTCCTGCTGCAAGAACAATGCTATAATCAAAGGGCTTGTATTCGCTTCCCGTATAGCCTTCCACCGTCTGCATAAAGCCACGGTCTGTCTGTGCAATCCCAAGGTAGTATGGGTCGTTAGCATCAAACACATAGTCCCGTGAGCGCATACCGGAATATCCCGACATAGATGGATAGAAATTTCGTCCGCCATCAGTGGATTTGTGCAAATCTCCGTCAAAGAAGGCAAAAATTGTCTTTGTCCCGTGGTCTATCTCAATAGGCTCGGCAATATATCCGATAACATCTGTCATAAATGACAGCTCGGAATGGACAACTGCAGCTTGAAATGTTTGCCCATTATCCTCAGAGTAGCGAACCGATGGCCCGGGCTTGCTTGTACCCACATAGAGGATATAATTGTTAGGATTATTTGGATCCTCCATCATTTCAAGCTTTTCCAGTTCCTCAACTCCGATTTGCTCAGCGGAATTGATTACAATCCAGTTTTCTCCGCCGTCAGTTGTTTCGTACAATTCAGCGGCATCTGCCGCAAACATATGTAAAGGATTTGACGGGTCTTTTACAAAAGCTTTCATTCCTGTTCTTGGCAGACCCGAGTTTATTTTCACTCTTTGCCAGCCAATACCACCATTATAGCTGAAAAACAAGCCGCTTGTGGAAGTAGATACTGCAAGGAAATCACTGTCTGCGTAAACATCCGAAATAATTTGAGTATCAAGTCCTCTTGGGTGCCATGTTGCTCCGTGGTCATATGACACATAAAGACCACTTAAAATACCAGAACTGTTAGTTCCTGCGTAAATTGGATATACGCCGTTTACAGGTTTTCCTGCCTGAAAATATCTTCCGTCACGCTGGGCAACCGGCAACTGTCTTACAAGGCTCCATGTCTTTCCTGCATCTGTACTGCGGTAAATTCCGGGGTAGTGACTTCGTCTTGGTTGAGTGGTCGTACCCAATGCAAGCACAATGTTACTGTCGGCCGGGTCAAAGAATAAATCACTGACGCCAATTGTCATAAGACCATCACCGGTTATCTTCCAGTTTTCTCCTCCATCGTTGCTGGCATATACCCCTGCCATATCGTTTCCGCAAACCATCATCTGCGGATTGGAGGGAGAAATCGCAATTGCCTGTCCTGCCTGTCCTGCCTCGCCGCCGCAAATACCGGCGGCAATCTGAATAGGAGAGGTTGGATGAAGATTTAAAAAATAATCATTATATCGGGTGGTTGTGTAGTTGTCTACCGATTGATTGCTGTCAAGCTCTATGGTTAAAACAAGCTGAGGTGCCGGTTCCCACACAGTTGGAATTCGCACTGAGCTTCTATTTGTGCTTTGTGTTACCCCAAAATTGAACTTGCTTCTTCCATCCTTCAAAAACTTGTTGACTTCTTCCGTCATATCAAAGCTGATACAGTTTGCCGTTCCGTAAACCGTACCAATCTCCACTCCCTTATACTCAGAATACTGTTCTAAAGTATAATCAGCAGTTTTAACAGCTTTGGTTAAAAAGCAGTTTGAAGGTTCGCTGTTTGGCAAAGTGTATCCCATCTCTTGGGCATCAATATAATCAACAGCCTGGGAAAAGCTGTCCTCATAAACAAAGCTTGTAAAGTCTGCTGTCCAAACCGGTGGTGTTCCTGCCATTGTGTCGTTCACAAGCACCTTCCATTCTGCCTTTGTAACAGTAACTCCCTGTGGAATTCTCGTTAAATCATACTGAAACAGCGAAACAGACCCCAGATTTTTTTGGACCAGCCACGCATATCCGTACTCATCTGTCACCATAGAGAGCTCGGGGTCGCTTGGATATACGACCCCGCTTGACCCCAATGTCGGGTTTACTGTAATTTCATATACGTCATCCTCTGCCTGCACATAAATCTGACTTCCAAGCAGACATAACACAAGCAAAAAGGATATTAAATGATAAATTTTCTTCATATCGTTATCACTTTAAGGAAGTATCGGAAGCAATGGTGTCATTGTTCCGAGATTATTCCATACATATGATTTAAATATAACGTTCTCGTTAGTATTCTCCAGACTTGCACTTAGCTTATTGCCTACAAGCTCATCTTCCATAACAACATCAACAAGCACATCGTTACTGTAAGCTGCAATAATCAAAACCGCACTACCTTCGTATACATTAACACTTGCAGTGGCTACTCCATTTTCAACATTCATAATGTGATTACCTATTGTAGGATCCATATCATATGTGATAATAATAAAGGGACGATATTCTGTTGCATAATTTGCTACAGTGTCATATCCGCCGGAAAGCTTTAACATATATCCAAAGTTTGCCTCTCCGTTTACATATGCGCTCTGTACAGCTTTAGTAATATCTACCACAGAGAAATCACCGGTAAAATCATTAAATGTTCCGTTTACCGTAATTTCACTCACCTTATCCGAAGTTACAAACGGTGTTAACTCTGTAATCTCTTCATAGCCGCTTACGTTTGAATTATCAAAGCTGTCTGTCAGCTTTGTTTCAGCATTAAACTTATAAAAAATATAATTTGCATCCGTATATTCTCCGCCAAGACGCTGAGCCTTATACCATTTTGCAGAAGTCACAGCTGCTCCCTCAGGCAATACCGGAAGCTCATGCTGAAAATATGAGGGCTGACTGTTTAGCGCAAAGTTCACAGCTCCCGAATCACTCTTTGCAAGCAAATGGGGTTTTGAAACAATTTCTTGAATTCTGCCTACAACCTCAATATCAGCTGTATCGGTTATGGACGTGCCATCCCCATAGGTTGCGGTTACAGTGGCGGTGTATGTTCCTTCCAAAACTCCCGCACTAAAGTTCCAGGTATAGATACCATTTACAACAGTTGGATTTTCATAGGTTTGTACATCGTCATTGCTGTCCTTTACAGAAAGCACAACAGAACTGATTTCACTGCTGCCCTCTGTTACCTTTGCACTTACCTTAAATTCCTTGTTCTCAATTGCAGAAATTTTCCCTTCGGTTTTATTTCTGATTACAACACTTGCAACCTTTTCGGTTTCGATTACAAGCACGCCGTTTGAGCCTCCGTAAGGCGTCCAATTATTTATATTTGCTGTTGCATTAAGATATCCGCTTGCAGGCCAAACCATCAGATTGAAATAGCTTTTCTCTCCTTCTATACTCTTTATCAACGCATCAGTTACATCAATATTCATAAAAGCTGTTGCGTAGGCTTCTGCTTTCGTGTCTTCCGCTTTATTTTGCCACCAATCGCCGGTACGCTCTCCTTCTGACAATCCGGGAGAAAACGCTCTGACTTCTGTTGCTGTGGCAGTTAAATATTCCTTTTCTGTAAGAGTTTGATATGTTTCAGTTTGATTTCCCAAGGCTGATTGATAATCATATGACGTTACTTGTATGAGCTTACCTGTTACATCAGCACTTGCCACAAACTGCCATTTTGCACTTGTTATAGCTTCTCCCTCAGGTATGCTCAGATTACTGAGGTCATACTGAAAATAGGAGCGTCCTCCTTCAGTTGTACTTAACACATAACCTCCGCTATAAGATACATCATTAGCTTTAACACCGCCGCCGCTTGCAGGATCCAGGTAGATTGTTGATGTTAATGTTGATTCACCTGCCAGTGCCCCTGTGCCAAAAGCACAAAGGAGCATAACAGCCGTCAGACAGAGAGAACATATACGTTTTATGTATTTTTTCATTTTTCATTCCTCACTATTTATTTTATTGATTTAAAACAGATAAAGGATCCATACTGCCAAAATCCTTCCATACAAAGGACTTAAAGGTTGTACCCTCATCAGTATTGGTCAAGGTTGCCTTAATATTGCCTGCAGCGTCCCTTTCATCCTCTACAACAGCACCTACCAGCTCATCGCCGTTATAAGCTGCAATAATCAGCACTGCATCGCCTTCGTTCACAATAACGCTTGCTGTTGCGGTACCCTCTGCAACATTCAAAATATGATTTTCTACTGCAGGAACTGTATATGTTTCGATTACAAGTACACCATTTGAACCTCCGTAAGGTGTCCAATTGTATTTATTTGCATTTGCGACATAATACCCTGATGCAGGCCAAACCATCAGATTGAAATAGCTTTTCTCTCCATCTATGCTCTTTACCAAAGCATCTGTTACGTCAATATTCAAAAAAGCAGCTGATGCTGTTTTCGTGCTTTCCTTTTTGTTCTGCCACATATTACCGGTACACTCTTCTTCTGTCATTGCGGGGGAATATGGTCTGACTTTTGTTTCTGTAGCAGTAAAATATCCCTTTTCTGTAAGAGTTTGATATGTTTCAGTTTGATCTCCCAAGGCTGATTGATAATCATATGAGTTTACTTGTATATATTTACCTTTTGCACTAGCAGTTGCCACAAACTGCCATTTTGCACTTTTTATCACTGCCCCCTCAGGGATGTTCAGCTTGCTGAGATCATACTGAAAATAGGATCTTCCCTTTTCAGCTGTACTTAACACATAACCACCGCTATAAGATGTATCATTAACTTTAACACCGCCGCCGCTTGTAGGATCCAAGTAGATTGTTGATGTTTCGTATTTTATCATTCTTATAGTAACCGTTGTTTCTGCTTTATAGCCCATAGCATCGGTTGCTGTAATTACAGCAGTATATGTACCTGAAGCCAAACCGTTTGCAAAGCTCCATGTGTAGTTGTTATTATTCACGGTAGGTTCTGCACACTCCACGCTTTCACCATTACTGTTGGTTACTGCTATATCAACCTGAGAAATTGCCGCACTGCCTGCTGTAACATCCGCACTGATAGTAAATGGTGTGTTTTCCTCCTGATACACATTTCCTGTAGCAGGATTTGTCAATGCGATCTGAGGTATTGCTCTTGTGGTAATAATAAGCTGTGGGGTAGGCTTATAAGCATATTTGGGGAAATAGATCTCTGCATACTTATTTGCTCCCATTCCAAGAAAAGTGAAATATTTGTTTCCGCCATTCACCGCCGATTTTACAGCCTCTGTCATATCAATTTTAAAACGATTTTGCTCTGTACTGGTAGCATTTGTAGTCATTGCTTTATCGTAATATCCTGTTTCCGCATTTACAACTCCGCTGAAAACTTCTGTGGCACTATTCAAATAATCCGAAGATTTCACAATTGAATTATATGTTGCATTCGCTGAATTAAGCTTTGTTTCTGTATCATACTGAATAAACTTTAAATTCTTTTCCGTTTGACTAATAACAAATCCTCTCCACTCAGCACTTATTACCTCTTCATCCTTGCCAATGTCGGACAAATCATACTGGAAGAATGCTGCATTACCATTTTCTGTGTGACCGATTCTCCATTGTACCGCAGTATCGTCATTTGTATCTGCATTTATTGTATTGACGTTACCTGCAGATGCATAGTCTAATTCATATGTATTTAAAATGCCTTCCGGTGTAGATACTGTTTGTGTTAACTCCTCACTCTTTACTCCAAAATCATCCACTGCATAGTATTTAACAGTGTACTCTGTTGATGGCATAAGCCCTTCAAATGTGGCGTCATATTCCAATTCAGCTATCTGGTCACCTGCACGGGTTGAATCTGACTGTGGGTATGCATAATAGAAGTTTGTGTAATATTTTCTGTCTACCACAGTTTCGCCATCGTATAATTCTACGACATACATATGAACCATACCGTCATCCTCTGCATTAAGCTTAATATTAGCGGTTATAACACCGGATTCACAGCTTGCAGAAAGTGAGTTTCCATCAGGGAATGTTGGGGCTTGGGTGTCTGCCTTTCTTTCTTCTACGCTAAGGGCAGCAAGATGTGAGCCGGTTGCATCTATATCAACAATATCCCACGGTTCACGAATAAAGACAGGCTCATCAACAGGCTGGAAGCTCTTATTTTGGGAAACATTTGTGAAATTTTTGTATGCGTTTGCCTGATAGAATTCAGCATTCTCATAATCCGTAGAATAAGAACGATAGAGGTCTACACGGTTGATGCGTACGTTGAAGTTTTTATCAACCTCCACATAACACCCATTTCCGAAATATGTATCTTCTTTATAAGGATAGTTAAAGGCTGTTCTCGAGTAACTTTCATTACCGGAGGTAGCTTTTCCAAATGCCGCTCTCTGAGTAAGAACATTTGTTGTTGACAAGTATCTTGTGGTAGCGCTCTCCACCGCTACATATCCATTATCTGAGTTTATTGCTGTATCATTATGCATAGTTGTATGGCTATGACCGCCCCATATAACAACCTGAGGATAATCCTTAATTACTTTATGGAGTGTTTCTATTGCCATTTCTCCAAACATAGATTCCGGCATCTTATAATGAGTAATTACAAAAATCGGCTTTGTTGGATCCTCTGCAACAGATGTGTCCAGAATTTCTTTTGCCCATGCAACAGACTCTGCAGACTGTGATAATTCAATTGCGATAAAGTGAATTCTGTCTGTATCAATGCCATTATTTGGATTGGGGTCAATTGTCATATGAGAATTACCCACCCGAAGACCATCAGCATCTGTAACTGCTGTATCTTTATCAAGATGTCCGTAAAATTTATCATATTTGGCATCTGCATCTGCAAGTGTAACACCATACTTTGCTGCAAATGCATCTGCTGTTACAGTGGTTGCACTGTTTGTGTTATAGTCAATCAAATCTGCGATATAATCTCTATAGGATGACTCAAAACCATCATCATATTCCCCTGCTCCATCCCATGTGTTTGCAAGAGCCTCTTCGCTGTTTGGATTATACTGCCATCCACAGTTTACGGCAGCAATGAAATCTGCCGAATACACAGGAGTAGTTTTTGTTTCTTTGCCGTCGATTGTTTTTGTATAGGATTTTGAATATCCTCTTCCGTCCTCATCATGGTTACCAAGAGCGTAAAACAACTTTACGCCGTCCTGCATACCCGGTCCAAATCCTCCGCCGTTTTCGCCCCAAAGTCCTTGAGCAACATGGCTTGCCTCTGTAAAGTTCTGGACAGCTTTTGTTCCATACTGTGTGAATGAGCCAACATTTGAACCGTTATTGGCAATACCATCAACCAAATCACCATTTATCAACAGTGCGTCCAGTTTGGTAGAACCATCTGTATTGGTTCCTGCCATTCTTTGAAATGTGTTTATCGTATGAGCCCATTCCTGAACCTGTGGGTCAGACATTTTAGAAGCATAATACCCATCTTGATGTATATCAGAAACAACCCCAAAACGAAGGATAATGTTATCTTCATCGAACACCGTTTCAGCAGCAGTATGAATTGGTATAATCATCGAACCCAACATTGACACAATTAATAGCATTACTAATAATTTTTTCATATATTTCACTCCTAAATATTATTTTATAAACATAAATTTTTATTGTGGATAACAGATTGCTTCTGCCAATGGCATAAAGTCTTCTGCATCACCGAATATAAAAGATTGGAATGTCACGTCTTGGGTGTCAGCTACATTTACAGCCGCACTAAGGTTGCCGTTTTCGGGTATACTGTCAATTGTCACATCAATCAGCATATTATTTTTATATGCTGCAATGACAAGCACAGGAGTTCCCGACAGCACATCTGCCGTTGCAGTTGCTGTCGCTCCGTTTACCTGGATTATGTGATTGTCATAAATCTTTGTGCCTACACGAAGCAGATACTCCGCAATCGTCTGTGTACCCGAATAGTCCTTTGCATAAATCATCAGCTTATGGTTACCGTTTGCCGCATCTGTCGGAATTGTCACTATCCACTGCTCTTCATTTTTTTCAACCGTGCATTCAACACCGTCCAGAGTTGCAGTCACGCCTGTTACAAAGTCATCATCAGTAACACTGACCATTACATCATTGCCCGCCGAAAAATGTCCGTTTGTATCTGCTTCAATTACAGGGCACTGATTATCGCTCATTTGCAGTGTAAGAACAGGAGCATCTTCGCCTTTTCTGTCAATCACTAAAGTTTCTTCTTCAGATGTCTTCACTGCAAACTGCAGCGTATCTGCTCCTTTTTCTATCAATGCTTTTGTGTGTGCTGTCATATCAACGTCCGAAAGCTCTTTAACTGTAGCAAATGGTTTTTCAGCAAGGACAGGAACGTTTCCGTTCTGCACTGATGCTTCATCCCAACCACTTAAAATTTCATAAAACTCTATCGTTCCGTTATAGCTGTTTGATGGGCAACCCCATACAACGCCATCTGTATCTGCAAGATTGTACAAGGCATACTCTGATATATCATAGGCAAAATATGATGTCAGAGAGCTGTTGTTGACTTTCCAATTGTCAGGGCATTCCAGCCATTCTCCGTTATAGGTTACTGCGGTCTGCTTCGGAGGATCCGCCACTACCTCAGCAAAGCTTTCCTTGCCCAAAACACGAACCTTGATGGTATCCGAAGATGTAAATCCACTGACATCCGTAACGGTTACTGTAATGGTATAGCTATCTGCCGCCAATGTTGACGGAAAGCTCCATTTGTAATTACCATCAGTAATAACCGGTGCAGAATAATCTGTTACAGCATCTCCCTCTGCATTTGCAACTGCAATTTGAACCTCAGCAATTTCTGCATCGCCTTTGGTTACATTTGCCGTAACATCAAAGGATGTACCCTGTGGCAGAGGTGCTACCTCTGTCACAGAAACAGCAGGAGGTGCAACTGTATCAAGAATAAGCTGTGGTTTAGGAACACTGTCCGTTTTAAATGCCAAGGCATTGTAACCGGCGTATGGTCTGATGGCAAGGTTAAAATACTTCTGCCCATTCTTAATCGCTGTCTGTACTGCTGCAGTAATATCCACATTATATCTGCCCACCTCTGCGGTTTCACCCGACGGAACCGCTGTGTCAAAGGTGATTGCCGACACAGCATTTACCTGACCTTCACAAATCATATTTGCATCCTGCACATAGCCGGCTTTTGTCAAATCAGCATGGGTTGCAGTAAAGCTTCCCAATGACTTTTCACAAGGAAAAGTCATAAACTTAAGAAATGCCAAATTCCAGTTTTGTCCGCTATTATGAAATGCTCTCCATACCGCACTATTCACGGTTGTTTCAGGGGTAAAACCGCTAATATCATACTGGAAGAATAACACATGACCGCTGATGTCTCCCATACCTGC
Source organism: Ructibacterium sp. (assembly GCA_045603605.1). Lineage (GTDB taxonomy): Bacteria > Bacillota > Clostridia > Monoglobales > Monoglobaceae > Ructibacterium. Next base: position 20,708 of record JAZUMJ010000056.1, read on the forward strand.
TATACTCCAGTCGGTTCCTGCATAGGTTGTGTCATTAGACTTGGTATGTCCCGTGCCGGCAAGGTTAAGTGCTGTTTCTGCAGCAAATACACCGACCGCACCAATTGTACCAATCAGCAACAGCCCTGCAAGGAGCAGTGCTCCTGCCTTAATAATTAACTTTTTCATTTTCCTTCCTCCTTGCCTTAATATGGACTGTCGCTGTAATCAATGAACATCTTAAAGCGTCCGTCACCGTATTTAGATTGCATTACAAGTTCTATATTGTCCGCGCCTTGCTTTACTCCGGGGTATGCAGGATTAGCGCTGACAGTTTCTAAGAAAACCTCACCGTTTTTCTTAATTACAAGCATATTATTCCAGCCGGCACTTGTTGACTTAATAGGATATATCTCAACTCCTACACCTGTAGCCGGATCATAGTTGTTTTCATCAGTTATAATACGCAGATAACCGTCCTGAATGTCATAAAGCTTACCTGCAAACAATCTGTCGTCGTCTGCCCAACCGCTTGTTGCAGATGTGCTGCAATATGCCCCTTGCGATTGTACCAACATTCTTTTACTGATGTCATACACATGCTGAATACCTGCAAAACCATTTTCATCGGATACGATTCTAATAAGGTCCCCTTGTTCAAGTCTGTCCAAAATCCAACTGAGGGGTTTCTTTTCCTTTGCAGTATAATCATCTACTCCGTCACCATCAAAATCAAGAGCCTTGTTGGAATACTCCACCTCAATTTCAAGCACATCCTCAGGAATTCTTACGCCAACCGCTGCATTTGCAGTGTTAAGGTAATAAATCACATCGTAGGCTTCCATTTCTTCCTGGTCATATTCCTCTCCTATATAAAGGAAAGGCACACAGGAATTTTCAGAGTCCGGTTTTGCTCCTGCCTTACTCATATTTACTGTCACGGAGAAATCGCAGACAGCAGAATCTTCTCCAAGGGAGTACAGGCTGACCGCATATGGTGCTTCGTCATGTGCATAAGTTATTCTAAACATATCCTCATAAGCATTTTTATCATAAGTTGGAAATGCATAATTTACGGAATCTGCGGAAACAACAAAACGACCATGGAAGACCTTACCGTGCGAATTGTACCACAATGTACCGCCATTTGCCTTATCGGCACTTTCGGGACCGGTATGGCGTTTCACCAAGGTTTTTTCGCCTTCTTTTTCTCCTTTTTTAACTGTATCAATTTTTGTTATATAGCCCTCCTCATTTACGGCTATTACCATAACCTCAGGAAGTGAGCTTTCAGGGATGAGATTTCCAAGGCTGCTTTCAGCAACGCTGTTTCCGTCAACATTAACCCTATTAGCTATCTCATATTCCTTAAATTTAGGGGTGGAACCTTCCATACATCCAAGCACATAGTCGGATGAGAATGTACCAACTGCTCTCAGGCCTACTGCCCATACCCAAGTATCTCCGCTTGCTACATCGTAATTTGCAGCGTATATTACACCGTCAGCACTTAGATAGAATGTTCCTGCCTTTCCTGTCTGAATTATATTTTCATCAATTAATTCTTTTATAATTTCATATTTCTGTCCATCAACTGTCAGGTAGTTCTTTTCGCCTGTGGTTAGGCTTTGGGAAACCCCTGCAATCGAATCGGAGGAAACGATAATCTTGACATATTCCTTGTCTAAGGATTCCACAACAGTAATAACATTCCATTCAGCAATATCATTTATAGTAAGCGGTGTGCCTGTCACATCTTCTATAGTATAGTCAAACTCACCCTCACGGCTTAAATCCGTCATTTCCGAATTTTTACCGAAAATACTCAGGCTGACAGTGTCTTTGGAATCTACTGCATATATCAGACCCTCGGTAATGAAAACCACGTTTGCTGTTCCGTCATCGTTGGAATCTATAATTCTCACCTGAGTATAAGCATCTGTAAGCTCTTTAAGGCTGTACTCACTAAGATTTATTGCCTTTTCATTATAGACAAAATCCGTAGACGCAGAAAGCTTTCTGTCCTTCTGCTTTTCGTTTTCATCATAGTACGATACTCCGCTTGTAGTAAGAGAAATCAAATGTCCTCTCTCGATAATAATTTCCTTAGTGTTGGAATAATAATCGGTGAGATACACAAATTCTTTCTGTTTTTCCGTATTTTTATAATATACACGCACCTCAAAGCCAAGATATTCATTATATTCTGATGGTACTTTTCCAATTACAATACCATCTATACTCACAGCATCTTTATCTGCAGGGTTTGACATATTCAATGCAGTCAGTTCTGTGGCATCTACGATACCATCTATATATGCTATGTCAAACCAGACATCTAACCACGGCGTATCAGGAACCATAACCTTATAGTCAACACCGTAAGCAGAAATACGCTGGCTATTTTGATGTATGGTATTGTAGAGCAAAAGTGCCGCATCCTGAACCGTTAAAGCATCGGTAGAAGTAACGCCGTCGGCAAGGTCAATCCGTGTTGCCTGTTGATAATATTGCGCCTCACCGTCTAAGTAGGTGTAGCCCAGTGCACGCAACAGCATCTTGATTGCCATTGTAAGTGTAGCCGGACTGTCCGGCTCAAATGTTGCATGGCCGGTACCGTTTACAATTCCCATTTCTGCTGCAAGATTGATATATCCTGCCATTTCCTTGTCATGTACATCCATAAAGATGATTTTGTTCTGCATACCTGCCGCAACGCTCTTGAGGTTCATACCCATAATAATACGCTTAGTAAGTTCTGCACGGCTTATTGTACCGTCATAAGCAATCGCCGCTATTTCATCTGCGGTATATATGTTAAGCACTTGCAAAAGGCTGAATGCCTCAACATACTTATCCTCAAGCACTGTCTGCGGCGTAGTTTCCGTTTCAGTTTCTGCCATAGCTCCTGAACAGATTACAGAGGTCAGCATAGCAAAAACAGAAATGATACAAATAAAACGCTTAATTCTTTGATTTGTCATAGTCTTCCCTCCTATTAATTTTTTGCTGCGTAGAGATAGTAAACAACCTTTGCTGCCTCTGCACGGTTACAACCTTCCTTGGGAGCAAAGCTGTTATCTCCCTTACCGTTAATAACCTTTGCACCTTTTAAGAACTTTACTGCCTCCTGTGCGTAATCTGATATACTTTTTACGTCTGTAAAATCCTCGGTTTCTGCTGTTTCTATCTCAAGAGAAAAAGCATTCATAAATCTGTAGCAAAGAACTGCCATATCCTCACGGGTAATGGGCTGCTCTACCCCAAATACATTTTCCGTCTGTCCCTTTACCAAGCCATAGCTTGAAGCAGAAGCAACATAAGATTGACTCCAATGATTTTTTAAGTCGTCAAAAGAGGATGTTGCGGTTTCATCATGAATTTCAAAAATTGCTACTAACATTTTTACAAGTTCTTCACGGCTGACCATATCCGCCGGAGCAAAAACACCCTCACCTTTTCCGTTGAGTATTCCATTCATTGCCAAAACTTCGATTGCAGGCTTTGCCCAATCATATCCGCCAAGGTCTGTGAACACCGATGTCTCTTCCTTCTTCTCAATCGGAGCTTCAACAGCGTTGGCAACGCCTCCGCCTCCGCCAAAGCCACGTCCGCCGCTAACACTGCCGGTACCGGTTCCTTTGCCCGAACCTGAAATAGCAGACGTAATTTTGCCCTGTAACTCGGTGCCATTTTTACATTCTAAACCTACAAGTTTTGTGTCCACCGCCTTGCTGTCTGTAAGGTCAAAGTAATCATCCAAATCAAGTCCTGTTGAGTCATTCAGTCTTGTGAGAATTGGTTTTACTTCTGTGTAATTCTTAGTATTTTTTAACCCAGTCAAATCTACTGCCTCATAAAATTTTTCCGGTGTAAAATTATCTTTAATTAAAGCCACTGTATCTTCTTTAAAGGTATCATCTGCCTTAATAAATATCTCATATTCCGGTTTTTCATACGCAAGCACATCAACGTAAGAACTGAGTATCAGCACACGTTCGCTACTTGTGGCTACGTCAAGCTGATTTTCAAGGCTTACCTTGTGAGCCATCTTCACTGCATCTTCAACTGTATCAAAGCTTTGGTTTGCAAGAGCTGTGCATATATCTGACTTTATGGAATCTTTATATATATCCCTGCTACCAAACACGAGCTCTTCATTTGCATCAAGGTAGGTTCCTATCTCTGTTGCAGTCTTATTGTTGATACTTTCCAGAACTTCGATTTCCTTTTTTACATACGGAATTTTACCACTGATAATTGTATTATCGTGCTGTACTGATACTACATATGGATAGTAACCTGTGTTACCGTCCATACTGAATGCAAATTCCGTAATTCCGCTTGTCGCTTTTTTCTGCTCTTGATACTCAACCAATGCCGCTTTTGCCTCATCATTAAGCTCTGCAAACGTATTTACATCATAGGCATCCTTATCGAACACGGTCAGCACAACATCACCGTATGCATCTGTTCCAAGGCTGACATATACCTTGAGCGTACCGTTATCATCCTGATAATACGATACCTCTCTACCGCTCAGGGTATTGGCTGCATAAACAGGCAGAACAGCCGTTGTCAGTATCAATGCCGCCGCAAGCAGGTAGGCAATGTGTTTTCTCATATACTTTCCCTCCTATTTTACTGTCACTGATTTTGTGACCGTTTTTTTGCCGTCATAATTTCTTACCACCCGATAATAGTAGGTATTACCCGGCTCCACATCTGTATCCGTAAATTCGGTGTCAGTGGTCTTTTCTATGGTTTCCCAACTTTCACCATCTGTACTTCTTTGTAGTTCATATACATAGACAGGTTTTTCCCACTCTTCAAAAGCGTGCCATGCAACAGTATCAATTTCAGCCTCGGTGATGATTGTTCCATCATATTTACCATCATCCACACCTCGGAGAAATACCCCCTCATATAAGGTTTCATACCATTCATCGTGAGGCTTAAACAGGTCGGAGATGCTGGATTCAAAGGCAACATTTTTTAAATCATACTTGCCGTTACCATACCAGTTAAGGTAAACTCCATCTTCTCTCTGAGCTATATAAAGCTTTTCTTCGGGATAATAGCCACCCTGATACTCGCTTCCGGGATGACCAATTTTCCATGTGCCGGTACACTGTGTAGTAACCCACAATTCACGGGTTTCGGGGCTTACCAGTACGAAATTGGCATCTCCCGGTCCTTCTCGCCCTTCCTTAATTACAGTCAACTCAGGGTCTTGCCCTGTAATAACCTCAAATGTATTTCCTCCATCCAAAGAACGTTGAACCGATGCCGCATTCATAAACCAGTTTCCTGCTCCTGCAATATAAACAATGTCAGGGTCAACTGGGTCTACTGCAACACTCCAAATTTCCAAACCATTGACACTTGGCTTGACATTAGAACCTATATCTGTACTGTTGCCGGATTTAACATCAATACAGTCAAGTCTTCCCTTGTCAAATCCCGTAGCATATAGATATCCCTTTTTCCAGTTGTATGCCATAGAATCAGGTGTATAGCTAAGTTCTGCAACCTTCTTCCATGTTTCACCATTATCATAGGATACCACCACTCTGCCTGTGTCAATTCCGTACAGTTCTTTTTCTCCGTCAGGGTCTGCGTTGTGACATATTACACCACGGCAACCGTTCATCTTTTCCCATGTTTCGCCCATATCGGTGCTACGCAATACCCCTGCGAAAAGAATATTCTCATCTGTAGGGGATTGATAGCAAAAATTGGTCTCTGGGTTTAAACCGGTTCCTTCAAAGTGCAAATCATGATACCCTCTGGCAATTTTTATTTCATTCTCTCTGGTTCCCCATTTGCTGGTGAATAAATTTGCAGAAATCTCTGCACCGATACCAAATGCCATATTATCAGACACGACCCATCCGCCATGAACATTACAACCTCTGCCATCCCAATTTACTTGAGCAAAGGACCATGTTTCTCCGCCGTCATAGCTTGCAAATGAACCATAATCCTGTCCGTGAATAAAAATCAGGTCTGGGTTATTAGGATTAATAGTGATGCCATACCCCATAAACACGTTCACCCCGTGACTGCCATAGCGATATGTAGCGCCACCGTTGGTAGACTTAGTTATCCAGTCTCCGCCGCTTGAAAATACTACATTCTCATCCTGATAAGACCATGCATTATGTGCATTTCTTGTGGAGTAATGGGTTCCGTTTTCCAGATAATCAACAATTCCCTGATACCATGTTTTTCCGCCGTCACGGCTGAACCAACGCTGCCAGTTAAACTCTCCAAGTCCGGGTGCAATTACCATATGATTAGGATTTACCGGACTAACATTAAAATAACGAAATCCCATATATCTTGCATGTCCGGGGTTTCCTTGATCCGGTTCTCCCTTATACACAGGCAGTGCTTCACTGCCCTCCAGCACATTTAATGTTCTTCCATTGTCGGTTGAGATAAGAACTTTATCCCATGTGGAAACATAAACATTATCGGGAGCTGCTGACACATAATCCACGCTCAGTGTCCAATCATCCATAACCTTTTCAAAAGTTTTTCCCTTATCTCTGCTCACAAAGAAGCCACCCTGTCCGCCCACAAAAAGGTCTCCTTTATCAGACATTGCCAAATCTGCATCCCACAGATTTTCACTGTTTGGAATAGCGTTCCATGTATAACCGCCATCCTCTGTCATATACAGTGCCTTAGGCGTGCTATCATTCTCAGACCAAGCATGATTGGGAGTTGAGAAATAAGCACGCATACACATACCTGTTGTTTCGTCATACGATGTGGGGTCAAAAACAAGTGCATCACGTGCATCTGCCTGACATGCTGCTGAAAACGGAAATACCTTCTGCCAACTTTCAGCACCATTGATTGAAATATAAATACCATTATGGTCCGTTGGCGACGCATTACTTCCAAATAAAAGTACATGCTTGTCATTTAAAGGGTCAATGACAGCTTCACAAGCTCCTCTTGATTCTAAGCCAACATTACACTCCACCCAAGTATTACCCTCATCAAGGCTGCGGTACAATCCACCAACATCAGTTGCAAATATCATAAAATTAGGATTACTCTTGGAAACTGCAATGCAGTTAGTCCACTGACATCCCTCACCTCCAAGGAGTCCACGATCATATACAAGCTCCGTACTCATATTCACCGGCATCCATTGCTCTGCAAAAACTGCAGGTGTGAAAGAAGAAAGCGCAAGGAGTACCGCCATTAAAATTGATATTTTCTTCATTGTGATTTCCTCCTTAATTCAGTTTATTGCAAAGCATATTTTGCATTGCTACAGCTGCCTCTCCACGACTTATCATACCGGCTTTATTAAAGGTAATTGCGTCGCTGCCGTTTATCAATACTAATGCATTTTTCAGCATTTGCTCTGCTTCATCTGCCTGAATGGGCATATCAGGATAGAACATCCCTTCGCTTTCTGTGATAACCCCTTTTTTTAGAGCAGTTGCTATATACTTATAATGCCAATCCATAAGAGAAACATCATCAAACCAAACCAGTGCATTTACATCGACATTTCCGATGCTGCACATCAGCATCTTGACAAACTCTGCCTTTGTTATACTGCAGTCAGGTTCAAAATATGCAGTATCTTCATCCACAACACCAATGGATTTTAAGTAACTTACAGCCTGATATACTTCACTGTCTTTAGTGCAGTCAGAAATTTGGTATGACGTATCGGCAACAATATAATCACCAAAATCGTCTATTACAAATTTAAGTATCTTTTGAGTTGCATCGTATTTCACACAAGTTGTTCGTTTATATTCGCCAAACGCAGTCACTCTTGCAACTATAGGAGTATACGCATCACCTTTATCCATAGGAATTGTACATATTATTGTGCCGTCACTTAAAACCTCAAGACTTATATTGGGGTTGGTATAGCTAATGTCATAATGTGTACCTTCAAGAATTCCCGTTTTCTCATTAGTGCTTGCATTCACCTGTTGGAACACCGCTTCGGTTTTTCGCCAAGGGTATGCAATATCGCTCATATCGGTAATCCTTGCCGCTTTAGCCTCAGTGCCTCCGCTTTTCACAATAAAATCCGTGGTAACCGTATTATTCGTAACGGTTCTATCCTCGTTAAGTACTGCTGTTTGTTCATCCATCAGATAGATAAAGCAATCACCGGCAGCTTTCGCTTTGAAGCAAACTCTAAGAATTTCGTTTCCCTCCGTACGTCCCTCATATCCCATAATGGTAGAGATGCTACGATAAATCCCCGGTGTATTGTCCTCACCGTAATAACCGGTTCTCGTTCCATCTATTGTATACACCAAGCTCCCCGGAACATTGTATGATACCTCTTTCGGCTGTTCTCCAGGTGTGTAAATAATAGGCTGTCCCTCGCCGTGAATATACACAGGATCTGCACTCTCAAATTCCAACAGTTCTTTGTTATATACCAGTTGGGCACGGTAAGAAAATAAACTTCTTTCTCCCGCAGAAATCACACACTCTATTACATCGCCCGCATTAGCTATCCTTACGGCAGCCTTTTTTGCCTCAAATGCATTTTCCTCCGCAAATGTCGGAGTTATCAAGAATAATTGCAGTACGAGCAAAAAAAGTGAAATCGTATTTTTCATATTTTCCTCCTTTATCCTTTGACGCTTCCGGCAGTTAAACCTTGTACAAAATACCTGTTAAATATTAGATATACAATCAGCATAGGTACAATACTAATCATAGTACCTGCAAGCATCAGGTTCCATTGAGAAGCTCCTTGACCGCTCCCCTTTAAAGCAACAATGCCTACAACCAGCGGGGCTGCTTTGGGATTTCCCAATGTAAAAACCATAGGTAAAAGATAGTCATTCCATGCACTCTGGAAGGTTAAAATAGCAACGGTTGCAATAATGGGTTTAAGCAAAGGAAGTACAATCAAAAAGAACCGCTGTATGAAGTTGCATCCATCAATCTCTGCAGCCTCTTCCATGCCGGGGTCAAGCCCGATAACATAATTTCTTACTAAAAAAAGGTTGGTAACATTGGTTCCGAGCACTCTAATTAAAATAACACCCCAAAGACTGTTGTTAATATGCAGTAATTTTGCAATTTCCAGTTGAGGATAAATAGTGATTGAACCAAACGCCAAAAACATGGTTGATGTAAACAAGGCAAAAATTAACTTTATCCCCTTAAAGGATGACCTTGCAAAGGAATATCCTCCCATAGATGAAGTCAACAAAGTGCCAACTACCACAAAAAACGCCATATACACACTATTAAATGTATAAGTTTTAAAGTCCGCAACCATCCACGCCTGTGTATAACTATTCAGCGTGAAACTTTCAGGAATAATATTCCCCGGATTTTTAAGTATTTCAAAATTTGATTTAAAGGATGAGAGCAGCGTACACAAAAGCGGAAAAATTACCGCAACAAACAATAAAACAAGAAATATGTACGCAAGCATCGGTCCAACATATTTTTTTATTTTCATTAATTCACCCTCCAAGCAGCTAATACACCGATTTGCCCATATTTCTAGTCATTCGCAGATAGCACACGGTGATAATACCAATTATAATAGATGTTATCACACCCAATGCAGCTGCATAACCTACCTGTGGGACAAATTCCATAGTTTCATATGGTAAGAACTTTTTCAGCAAATAAGTCATAACAACCTCTGTGCTGCCTCCCGGTGCACCATTTGTTAATACCAGCAGCAAATCTGAGCTCTTAAGTCCCGAGGTGATTGACAACATAGCTATAATCTGCAGCATAGGCTTAAGCATAGGCCATGTAACATTACAGAACTTCTGCCATGTAGAGGCGCCATCCACCTCCGCCGCTTCATAAAGCTCCTGTGGAATTCCAACCAAGCCTGACAGGAAGAAAAGCATATTAACACCAAAACCCTGCCAAATCGATACAATAATAATCACAATAGTTGCCCCTTTGGTTGTAGCAAACCAATTAATTGGAGTATCAATTACTCTAAAAAATTCCAAAATATTGTTTGCAATTCCATCAAAAGCAGAAAATATAAATGAAAATATTAATGCTACGATTGCAGTACTAATAATATTGGGCATATAGAACACAGTTCTAAACATCGTCTTAGCCTTAACAAATTTGGAATTCATCAAAATTGCAACAAAGAGCGCAAGTGGTATTTGGATAATATTTGTAAAAAATACAATTTTAAAAGTGTACAGAACACTATTCCAATATGCAGGGTCTCTTGTAAATACGCGGATAAAATTATCAATTCCCACAAATGTGTACTTAATCATATCGTAATCAAACCACGCTGTAAAAAATACCCACAAAATAGGGTATACAGAAAATACCAAAAAGCCAATAATCTGTGGACAAAGCATCAAAAAGCCCTGAAAATCGTTCTGCCGCTTCAACTTACTTTTTGCACCGGCGGCTTTTTTGCCGCCGGTTACTTTGTGCATTGTACTTATGTTGTTCATTAATTATCTCTCTCCCTTATCGATATAAAGCACATTCTTCTTTTATTTTTTCCGGCAATGTACGGTCAAACATCTCATCAGGAAGATTTGTATAGTTTTCAATCTGCTCTGCATATTCACCGCTTGCTACCATATTGTCATAAGCCGCTTGATAATCTTTTGTGAGCTGTGCTACCGCCTCATCAATTGTCAACATTTCTGCCCAAACCTTATCAAATACCTGTGCCATGGTTTCTCCCTCATACTTAAGCGCATATCCGGTAGATGGCGCAGTATAGCTCGATGCCTTTATAAGCTCGGCAAATTCAACAAGACCCTGTTTTTCTACCTTTGGTGAATATTTTTCTACAACAGAAGCTTTTGCAGGGAAAAGCAGTGCCTGTTCATAAAGTTCTCCAATTCTTTCGTCACCGCAATACCACTTATAAATCAAAGCTACTTTGTTGAGATCTTTGTCCTTTACAGAACTTGAAATCTCCATCAGCGATTCAGTAGTACTGTGCTGGTAGTAATCGGGATCGCTTTCATTCAATTTAGGTATTGGACAAACACCCCACTGGCATTCTGCCGGGAACTGATCATTTAGTACATACACATCCCAAGAAACTCCCATCTTCATACCTACTCTGCCTGTAGCAAACTGAGCTCTTGCCGCATCATTTTCAAGTCCTTCAGAACCAGGGAAGTATGTACCGTCTGCTTTTATCTTCATAATCTTTTCTAAAATGGGCTTGTAAATACTATAATCATAAGTTTGCGTCTTGCGATCAAAATTAATCAACCCATTGGCAGTCATAACAGGTGTAACCTCCGTTCCCCAAAATCCTGCCCACTTTATAGGAAAGATGATGCCATATGTATTGTTGTCAGGGTTGGTTAAGATTTTTGCATATTCCTCAACCTCATCCCATGTCTTTGGAGGTTTTGCCTCTCCGTTTTCATCCACAATACCGGCCTGCTTAAACAAATCCTTGTTATAGAGCATCGCAAACAAATTTCTTCTGCCCGGAACACGATAAACCTTACCATCAATTATTTCATTGTATTCCATAAGCATACCGTCATACTCAGCTAAAAAATCCTCCATCCCCGGAAGATCACTTACAGGGAATAAATTTCCCTTTTGCACTTGACTGCTAAGTGCACCCTGAATTTTATAAAAATCCGGTGCAGAACCATTGGCAATTGCCATTTCTACCGTCTTAGAATAGTCATCCCCATAATTGGTAAGCTCTAATTTAATGCCGTTTTCTTTACCGATGGTTTCGTTGAATTTTGCAACTTGTTCCTCTTCAAAAGGAGTTGCACTGTTCGTCCACATAGTGAAGGTTTCCACCCCTCCGGTTTCAGTTCCGCCGCAGCCTGTAAGCATACCTGCAAACATACCGATTGCACATAAAAACGCCAATCCCTTTTTCATCTTATACCTTCTCATAAAATTCTCTCCTTTATAAAAATTTTTATATTTTTACTAATTTCTTCCGCCATCTTGCGACAGTTTCCCATAGTCCAATTATAGCGTATTTACAGGGTTTTGAGAACTCCTGAATTCCTTAGGAAATCAAGGGTTTACGGCATAAAAAAAGGTCCTTTACCCCCGTAAAATTTAGGGGTAAGAACCTAATATTTACCTATATTTTTTTTAAGAACCCATTGCTAAAAATTCCCAATTTTTTCATTTCCATCACAAGCTGTTTTGTATTTCTTGCATCAAACTTTCTTAAAATGGATGTTACATGATTTTCCAGGGTCTTCTTTTCAATGCTCCTCTCCTTTACAATATCTTTATAGCTTTTGCCATCATACAGACTTCTTAAAATTTCCATCTCGGTTTTGGTAAGGGTTCCGATAATATTCATCACAAACAAAAGACTCTGCCTCTCAGATGCAAATTGAGAAAGTCTGCTCAGTACCTTCTGGGTTTCAGCTTCATCCAGCATATACTTGTTATTATAGACATTTTTGATGGTAGAAACAATTTTATCCACAGAACTATTTTTCAACAAAAACGCCTTGGCTCCGGCAGTATAGGAGTTAATAAATATCTCGTCATCATCGTGCATAGTGAGGATTATTACCTTTACATCAGGATAATCCTCCCGTAGCTTTCGAGTGATTTCCAGTCCCACATATTTAGACTCCATTTCAATATCCATCAACACAATATCCGGCCTTTTTTCTGCAATTACATCATACGCCTCTGTCCCGCTTGAGGCATCGCCTACAATCACGATTTCAGAATTATACTGAAATATGGTTTTAAACCAATTTCTTATCTCTTCCATATCATCAGCAATCACAATATTTATTTTTTCTTCCATAAATAATGCCCCTCCTGTCTGTATAAAATAATACTCACGCAGGTGCCTTCGTTTTCCACACTGCTGATTTTAATATGCCCGCAATGGGCAAGAATGGTTTTATATACATAAGCAAGTCCCACACCCCAGTTATTACTTCTATTTTTGGTGGTGTAAAGAGGCTTAAAAATACTTTTTAGTTCCTTTTTCTTAATACCGTTTCCGTTGTCAATAATCTCAATTCCAATCATATTTTCATTGCTTCTTACCTTTATGGTTATTACCTTATGGGTTTTTTCACTATTTTTAAAGGACTCCTCTGCATTTTTCAAAATATTAGCAATAGATTCAGTCAAGCTGAGAGAGTCAGCGTAAATCAATCCATCATCTAAGGTATATTCATATTCCACCTTAATATCTTTACCAAAGGTAACACGCTTAATGGCTTCCTCAATAATTTCAAAGACTTCAACGGGACGCATTTCATAACAATCTTCATTAGATGCCGCCGTAATGCCAAAAAACTCATTAATACGGGTTTCGCAAAGCTGTGAAATCTGTTTCAGCCGCTTATCTTTTTCCTCTTTTGATTCGGTCATCAGTGCCTGTTGGGCAGTTGCTTCGATGTTAAATAAAATATTTTTCATCATATGAAAAATCTCTCTGGTTTCCGCATCCAGCTTCCACCGGCTTTTAAATAGCTTTCTGCGGATTGCCGCAGATGTAAGCAACATCTTTCCATGAAATATTATATATAGACTTGCCAGCACAAAGATACACAATAAACAAACCAAAATAAAATACTGATAGGTACTGACTCTGAAATATTCCCGAAGTCCCAGCAGATTATTTGCCGATAAATCCAGATAGTTATTGCGTAAGGGGCCGAACACAAAATAACAAACAGCAAAAATACCGGCCGCAGAGATATAACAGCCAAAGGTAAGCATTTGCCGCTTCTTTGGCCAGAACTCCTCCCGATGCTGTAAAGCCAGCATTTTAATTCCGGGCAACAGTATATAAATTGTCTGAACAGTAACTAATAAACCATTTAGCATAATTACCCCAAAACGAAACGTTGCTGAAGACACCCCTGTATGAAGCCTCATATAAATCTTAAAAGCGGTGTCGGAATCAAAGAACCATAGATACACCATCCCGAAGATTAAAAATAAAATACCCTTTATAAATCGTCGTTTGTCACTATGTACACGATCTGTATCATAGTCAAAAAATTGCATTGAAAGCATATACACTACTATACAAATATTAAATGAATCCAACATATTATAGTGCTTCCAGCGGTTCATAGAAAATTTTAACAACAGCTTATAATCCAAGCGGAAAAACCAGCTGTCAGGGTAGGCATATTTCCAGAATGTAATTGATGTATAAATCATCCCTACTAAACCAATTGTCATAAAAACAAAGAAATAGGTATACTTATTCTTAGGGTTCTTTATTAACAAACATATCGAAAATAAAAGCAAGACGCACATCACATAGATCACGCTTTTCCCTCCACCCTTTATCAAAAATCTCATTCAAATTATATCATAACATATCTGTCAAGAAAAATCAAAAATTTCTTATCGTAGGGAAAATATTTCTTATTTTTCTACAATTACAAGTTTTCCGTCTATAACATAAGCATAATCACCGTCTTCCACCAATTCTATTTCTTTGTCTTTAACGGATTTAATACTCTTGGGAGAGATAAATTTGTCAATACGGCCGATAGGTGCGAAATTATCTATAATTGGAACAATAACGTAAAGTCTAAAATCATCCGCATTGTTAAGCTGTAAATCAAAGGCTTCATTTTTTTTCAGGATTTTCAGCTCCTGTGTGAAATGTTCATATACAGCAAATTCCTCGCCCTCAATACCGTTCACATCCGATGGAGAAATACTGCCAATGGCAGGCTGTGCACTCTCATCTAAATGAAAAGCTGCGATTACCGCACTACTGCCACATGTATTCTGTACCTTAAAAATTTTCCCTTGAGTGCTTGGGTCTTGCATAAGGCAATCCATAGTTGGAACTGCAGGCTTATCACATCGAAGAATTTTACCATCATCGAACGCCAGAGGTTTTAAAACCTCTCCGCAACTTCTATCCAATGTATCGCTAACATATATAGGGCCTCCACTCACTGCACGCAGTACACTGTTTTTTAATGCCTGTTCATCATTTGTCCACCACATATCCCAGTCACAATAATAAAACTGTCCTTGAATCAATCCGTTAAATGCACACTGCGTAATATGCTTTGCAAACCACGCTCGATTTTCCGGCTGAAAATCATCGCTACATCTGGAGATAGGACTTACACTGCGATTCCACATATCTTCACTTGCCATACCCATACAGTTAATCATACAATTATCAAAATGCTGTCCAACCGAGGCTTCCATCGCCTTGTGGTAACTTCTTGATGCCTCACCAACAGTTGTATAACCCTTATAGCAGGTGCGAGTCATACTTTGGTTATCAATTTTTACAAACTCTGCACCGCACTCTGCAAGATAATCGTGGATTGCATTATAATACATATACGCCTTATCCTGCTTGTAGCTATGTACATATTTGCCCTCCGGAGTTTCAATAAGACAATCCTTCATTTCCCGATAAATATCACCTTCCGGATCAATTCCACGCCAGTATCCGGTTGTAGGATGCCACATTCCGACTGTAATACCATAATCCTTAATTTTGCTTATACAATGTTTTAAACCATTAGGGAAACGATAAGGATCTGCTTGAAATGAATACAGCTTTGCTGCGTGCATCAATTCAAACATCTCTTCTCTCTTAGAATATTCCATATCATAGAAATCTCTGACTTCTCCCCACATATCATCAATGATTGCCCACTTAATGGGAATATTTTTGGCTTTGAATTCCTTACATTTGTTTTCCAAATCCTGCTCTGTAACACGAATTTCAAAAGCGTCCCAGCTACACCAGCCAAGATATTCAAAAATTTTAGGATATCTTCGCTTCTCCACCGTCCTTAACCCATTATTCAAAAGTTCTGCCGCCCTTCCGGCACAGTTTTCCAATAATTTATAAGGATTGTCACCTTCTGCATACACAAAAGCCAAGGTATCAATCCGATTGATACCCTCATACCAACTAAAAAGCTTTGCCAATACAGTATCTTCCTTACCACACAATACGCACTTATACTGATTTGATACCACAGGCAAAATCACACCAAATGTACCGTCTTCTTTCTGATAAATAAGTCCTTGAGTTTCATCAGGAATTTCATCCAAAGCTTTTCCAAACTGTGGTTTACACCAGTATTCACAATAACGAAAATTTGCCATCCAAGAACTTACATTGGGTAAAGAAATTTCAATTCCGGCACCAAAGTCTGCATCTAAGGTTTTAGAAAATCCTTTAATAAAGCCTTTAATAAATACAGCAATGACATTTCCTTTCTGCTTTTGTTCAAGCTTTACAAGTTCTGTTTGTTTTTCCCCTGTGGATTCATTAAGATAGGCATTGATTTGATACACAAATGTTCCTCCTTTTACAACCAATTTTCTACAATAAAGTGTATCACATTCAAACATTTTTGTTAACTCCCGAATTTTTTTGGGGAATCGATTTTACTGTTGAAAAAAGATTCTGCTATCCCCCTACAAAAATTGGGGGGTATAGAGGATTTGGTGCCGAATACAAAAAAAGTATGTATTGATACAGCGTTAGAATGCAAATTTCATATAGAAAGTGTTCTGTATATTATTGACAAACAAATTACTTTATTGTAATATATAAGCAAAAATTTTTGGAGGTAAAAAAATGAAAATAGAAACATTTGATTTATGGTCACA
>JAZUMJ010000057.1:0-8182 GCA_045603605.1 Ructibacterium sp.
GGGTTTAATTCTCGTCCTCAATATAATTTGAGGACGGGATTTTTTTACTTTATGGAAACTTCGTTTCTATAAAGTAAAAAATAAAGAATAATTCCCGTGCGAAATTTGCGTCATTGCATTCGGAAACGCACATGGGAAGAAAAAGTGCAAGGAGCTTCTTGCCCGCCGCAGGCGTGTGGCGAAGCCACTTTGTTCTTTTAGGAGGTTTAAAATGAGAAGGAAAACATTTGCAGAAAAAATAGGAGTTAGGCAGTTGGTTACGGTTGCGGCAGCGGCGGCGGTATCTTTCATACTTATGCTGTTGCAGATAAATCTGCCTATAGCCCCCGATTTTATTAAGTTTGATTTATCTGATATCCCCGCCCTTATTATGTCATTTACATTTGGACCCATAACGGGAATTCTCACTGCATTGCTTAAAAATTTAATTCATCTTTTCATTACATCAACAGGAGGAATAGGAGAACTGTCAAATTTTCTTCTAAGCTGTGCATTTGTTGTTCCGGCAGGAATTATATATAAGAGGAAGAAAACACGTTCTCAGGCGTTGATTGCTATGCTTATAGGAACAATCTGTCTTGCAATAACAGGTATGCTTTCAAACTATTATATTATGTTTCCGTTCTACAGTAAATTTATGCCTCTTGACAAAATTATAGAGATGTGCAGAGAAATTGTACCCTTTATTGACAGTAAGTTAAAGGTTATTCTGTTTAGCGTTACACCGGTTAATCTTATTAAAGGTTTTGCAATCTCCGTTATTACATTTTTGATTTATAAAAGGCTTTCTCCAATAATCAAAGGAAAATGAGATTGACTTTAAAACCCTTGAAAAAGTTAATAAACAGGTAAAAACAGAACTGAAAACTATGGTTGTAAATAAAGCGTTAGTGCCATATTTTGGTATAAGAAATATTATTGCAGCTAATCTGATAATTGAGTCTGTAAGGCTGAAAATCAGAAGAGAGCATTGTTTACCAAGCCCGTTAAGAATAGCACAGGAAATGGTTTCTGTTAGCATAAAAGGGAATAAAAACGCCAGTTTTCTAAGTATATCCCCTGCTTCCTGATTATGATAAATATTCTCAGTTAGCTGGGAAGAGAAGGAGAAAAGAAGCATAAATACAATAAATCCTATTGCTATACCACCGGTGTATAGAAAGGTTATTATTTTATGCAGCCGTTGTTTGTGAGTATGAGAATTTGCTCTGGACACCTCAGGAATAAGTAGAGTCATAACTGAACCTGAAAGTGTTAAGGGAAATGTAAGAAGAGGAAATACCATCCCGTAAATTACCCCCAATAAAGATATAGCTTGGTTATGTAACATCCCATATCTTTTGAAAGAGGATACTGTCCATACTTCTTCCTGCATACGGAAAGTTGAGCCAACAAGTGCGGTTAACATTGATGGCAGAGAAATTTTTAGTATCTTCCGTAGAATTTTATCATCACAGACAGGCTGTGGTTTTCTAAATTCAGGAAACATTCTAATTAAAAGATATAGACACGAGGAAAGTTCGCCTACTGAAATACCCAAGAAAACGGCAAAACAGCCATATTCAATTCCATAGGGCAGTAAAAGCTTGATAAAAAAGCTTATTGATATAAACTTAATTGCTTGTTCTAAAAACTCGGAGAGAGCAGGAATGACTACTTTTCTGGTTGCATACAGATAGCCTTTAAGGCAATAGGAAATCCCCATAAAAAGAATACTTGGGGCAAGACCGCATAGGCCTATAGAGATGCGTTTATCTCCCAGAATATTTTCCCCAAAATATTCTGCCTTGAGAAAAATAGTTAAAATAAGAGTTATTGCAGAAACACAAACCAATAAAATTGAAGTTTTCACGCATTTTACCGCTAAGTATGTACGGTTTTGTTCAATATACTCGGATGTGATTTTGGAAACGGCAACACCAAGCCCTGCCGTGGAAACTGTAAGCATAACGCCATGCAAACCAAAACCTAAGGATAAAAGTCCCATTCCCTCAGCTCCTAAAATTCTGGAGTAGTAGGCTCTGAATATAAAGTCAAAGGATTTTGCAAGTATTCCTGATAAACCAAGAATGAGAGCATTTTTTATAACAATGTTTTTCATTTCGTTCACCTCGTCCTTTAAAATATATATGCAGAGCTGTTATGGAATAATATAGTAAATTTGGGTAATAATATTGACAATGCCATTTTTAATGGTTATAATTAAGGAAATACTATGAAAGGAAGTAATTACTATGGAACTTAAAGGAAGTAAAACAGAAGCTAATCTTCGCGCTGCATTTTCAGGCGAATCAGAGGCAAGAAATAAATACACATACTTTGCATCTAAAGCAAAAAAAGATGGTTATCAACAGATTGCAGCACTTTTTGAGGAAACTGCAAATAACGAAAAGGAGCATGCAAAGATTTGGTTTAAGCTCTTAGACGGCGGTATTGGTGATACTACGGATAACTTGAAAAGAGCAGCAGAGGGCGAAGGATATGAGCATAGAGAAATGTATCCTACATTTGCAAAAGAGGCTCGTGAAGAGGGATTTGACCAGATTGCAGATTTATTTGAAATGGTAGCCGATATCGAGGCACACCATGAAAAGAGATATCTTAAACTTTTAGGCAACATTGAGGATAATATGGTGTTCTCAAGAGGTGAAGAAACAGTTTGGATTTGCCGTAACTGTGGTCATATTTATGTTGGAAAGGATGCTCCTGAGGTTTGTCCTACCTGTAAACATCCTCAGGCATATTTTGAAATTCAAAAAGAGAATTACTAATTAACAAGGGCGTTGCATAGCAACGCCTCAAATTTTGTCTCCCTCTATGAGGGAGGTGGATTTGTCGAAGGCAAAGACGGAGGGAGTAAATTCTATGCTACATATTAAAGAAGCAATTATTGTTGAGGGGAAATATGACAAGGAAAGACTAAAGAAAATTACAGATGCTCCGATTATTTGCACCCATGGTTTTGAACTCTATCGTTCAAAGGCAATAGTTAATAGTATCCGTACCTTTGCAAAGGACAGGGGAATAATAATTTTAACCGATTCTGACAGTGCCGGATTTAGAATACGCAACTACCTAAAAACCTGTTTGGGTAAAAATTGTAACATAAAAAATGCATATATCCCTGCAGTTGAGGGGAAAGAAAAGAGGAAAGAAAAGCCCGGTAAGGAGGGTTTGTTGGGTGTTGAAGGGATTGATGAAAATACATTAGAAGAAATCCTGAAGAATACGGCATCTGTAAATGAAAATACAGATATTGTTTATGTGACAAAAACTGATTTTTATAATGACGGATTAACGGGTAAACCCGATAGTGCTCAAAAAAGAGCAAAGCTTATAAAAAAACTATCACTTCCGCCAAAGCTTTCTGCAAATGGTTTACTTCAATTAATAAATCAAATAGGCGGCTTAGAAGTATATGAAAAGGCAATAAAAGAAAGGAGCTGAAACAGCTCCTTTTTTAGTGCCAAAAGGTGACGTAAAAGCCCGTATTCATTGACTTTTCCTTATCCTATGGTTTATTATATTTAAAACCAAATGAAAGGAGAGATGCTTTTGAATATAATTAAAAAGCAGATGGCGTATAATTATTCACGCCGAAACCAAAAAATTAAATACATCGTGATACACGATACAGGAAATACTTCCGTTGGTGCAGATGCCAAAGCTCATTATAATTATTTCAATGGCGGAAACAGAGGCAGCAGTGCAGATGTTTTTGTTGATGAGAATACTGTGATGATTGTTAATGATTATAATAAATATTACAGTTGGCATTGCGGTGACGGAAAAGGAAAATACGGCATAACAAATGCAAATAGTATTGGAATAGAAATCTGTATCAATCAAGATGGTGATTTTGAAAAAGCAGTTAAAAATACTGTGGAATTTGTTAAGACCCTTATGAAAGAACTTAACATTAACGGAAATCGGGTTGTACGGCATTATGATGCAAGCCGAAAAAATTGTCCCCAAAGCTTTTCAAAAAATAATTGGAAGAAGTGGGAGCAGTTTAAAGAAAAAATAGAAGAAAAGGAGGTTTTAGATTTGGAAAAATATCAGGAGTTAAAAAGCGAAATATCTGTTTTAAAAGACGAGATGAAAAGACTAAAAAATCCGGTCATTTATAATTATATTGACGATAATATGCCTCAGTGGGCAAAGCCTACAGTTAAAAAACTTGTGGACAAAAATGTACTTAAAGGCAATGGAAAGGGGCTTAATTTAACAGAAGATTTAATGCGTATGCTTGTTATAAATGATCGTATAGGAATTTACGATTAATACAAAAGAGGCGGGAAAAAACGCTACAGACTGTCGAAAATTCGGCACACCGTAAATAAACATTGTAGGGAACAGTTCACAACTGTTCCTTTATTCTATCCAAAATTCCCCTCAAATTTTAATAAAACCATTGTCAAAATTAAAATGTTGTGTTATACTATATATGCTACATTATACTCATTATAATGGGTTAAATGTATTTATTTCGCTGTAAAGTGTACGCTAATTAGGTAAAAGCGTACACTCTGACAAAACTTTACGGCGAAGTAATGAGTATTGGTGTAGCAACCTAATGTCGGGGTTGTATGTTTTTCGGTGCATAGCCCTGAATAGGGGTTATGCATTTTTTAAATTATGGAGGGATTTTCAAATGAAAAAAACACTAAAAAAGGTCATCTGTTGTATTTGTGCACTAACAATTATGATGCCTGCATTTTCTAATCTACTCGCATTAAATACAGTACAAGCAACAAATCCGGATGAAACTACAGAAAGTACTCACGGGCTTATATCCGATGAGGAAGCAGCTGTGCGTCAGGAGCAACTGGATTCCTTTGCCAATGCCGCACTTTTTTCCGAAAATAATTATAGTGAGGTTTTATACATAAGCACTGTTGAGGATTTGCTTTCCATTGATGGGCACGATGGCGGATATTATGAATTAGAATGTGATATCAACTTAGCAGGTCGGGAATGGACACCGATTAGGCTGACCAATGCAACCTTCAACGGAAACGGACATAAAATTTCAGGAATGAAGATAACAAAAAAAAGCGGCAGTTCCACCACAGGCTTTATGGTTGGTCAGGGGAATTATATGAGCGATTTGACTCTTAATAACTTTGATATAAATATTACCGATTCATTCAGTAATAATAATTATGTTGTTCCGGCGGGGGATGTTTACGCTTATAATTGTGTGTTCAGAGGTGACGTCAGTGTTACAAATACAGCTTTGGAGCAATCACTCAGCGTATGTGGTATATATGATGGAAACAGCAATGTATATTACGGAAATATGACTTTGAACGCAACGGCAGCAAATTCATATAGAGGTCCCAGTGGGCTGTATGGTTTGGACTCCTGCTCAAACAGCACCTTTAATGGCAATATAACGGTTGAAGGATTGCTTGCAGAAGCATCTGCAATACATATCTGTGAGTATGAGGGTAGTGTAAAAAACTGCCGTTTTAATGGAAATGTCTATGTGGGTACGGATGCAACAGGTCAGGCATTCTGTGTAGACAGCTACGGCACAATCAGGGATTGTTCATTTCACGGGAATGTAATCGGTGATGAATCCAGCTTCAGCACAAATTATGAAGTAGCAGGCTTTGAAGTTAGAGGAGGAAATGATGCACTTATAACGAATTGCGTATTATATGGCAATATAATTAACGGAGATGTAGGATTTTTTGCCAGACACAACGGCAGAATTGACAGGTGCGTTATGGAGGGTGACATAAAAGGCTCAAGCTACTGCACTTCGGGAATGACAGCTGATTTTAGCGGAATAGTCAGCTCGTGTGTGTTGAAGGGGGATGTTTCAGGCGACTCAACTTTTATTATAGGAATGAATGTAAGTTATCCCAAGCTTCAAACTCCCGTGACAGGAAAGGTTACAAACTGCTCCATCTATGGCGATATTTATCACGATCCTAATGTTGCTGTGGGTATTTATGGAGTTTTTTCAAATGGGAATAAGGTGAATAATTGTTCTATATACGGAGATGTTAAAACTTCCACCACAATCTATGGCAACGATTGCTTCGGTATATACGGAGGCTATAACAACCGATTGAATGGGAATGTGTATATAGAAGGTGGTGGTTGCGGAATCTATGAAGCAGATGGAAAAGGAAGCGCAAACACCATTAACGGAAGAGTTTATAAGAAAGCACGCTATGGGACAATTGTGGCAGATAAAAAAACTCCTTTAGTAAAGGAATTTTATTGCCTTAGCTGCGACACAGTTTTTACAGAAACAGAACGCACCTATTATATTAGTACTCCTTGTTGCGGACTGAGTCATACCAAATTTCTCCCTAACAGCCCCCATTGTATACAAAATTGCAATAAATGCGAAAAATGGTGGAAAGAAAATTACGATTATGAGGACAGGGACCGACCAGATGATTATCATGGTAATTTTTGCAGAGATTGTGACTGCGAGACTTGTTATTACTGCAACCCGGCTCTTTCGGTCACTGACCCCAACGAAGATGATACTGTTGCCTATCGTATTGGCAAATCAAGTATTTCGGCTCCCGGGTATGTTCCGCCTGTAAGTACTGAAGAGACGGAACAAAGCTTTGCAATCAAGGTGATAGATAGCATATCGGGAAAGCCTGTTGCAGGTGCATTGATAAGTGCCGATGGAAAGGAGTATGCTACAAACAGTAACGGCATAGCCTTTTTGAAGCAGGATAGTTATATCGAAAGCTTAAATGTAAGTAACGGCGGACAGATGGTGTATTCTGCAATGGATTACATAGCCATCCCCGGTGACATCAATGAAATAAAGATTAATGGCTTGAAGCTGACAAAGGAAGATATTGGTCTGTCATTTGATGAAAGCACCACTGTTACAGGCCCCGAGGTGAAGGTTGCAGGGGAAAATGTGCCGATATTTGAATTGCCCTTTGATTTTGAATTCAATTTTGATGAAGTCGTTTCAGTAGCTTATGATGAAACTGACAACACCTATAAGGTTACCATTGGTAAGGCGAAAGCTCCCGGAGAGGCAGAGCTGACTCCCGAATGGAGAGAGCAGTATGACAAAATTGAAGGACTGATTAATGGGATAAGAAAGGGAGGAATTAAAGGCGATGATATTTTCGTTGAGATGAACAGCAAAAAGCCTAAAATTGGTAAGTTGGGAATAGATGCATCATACGCAATGGAAGGATTTATTGAGATAACTCCCGGAGATACATTAGAGGCAAAAGGCGGTGTAGTTGTTGCTGTAAAGCTTGAAAGCGAGGTATCTGCACCAATTGCTGCATGCCCTATAGTTTATTTCACTTATGGTTTTGATGGAGAAGTAGGTGCAGGTCTTAATCTTATTCTTGAAAGTGCAAAATACTATGACCCAAAGTTCAAAATAGAGGGAGAGATCAATCTGGATTTTGGAATCCACGGAGGCATAGGTGCAGGGTTTAAAAAGCTTTTATCTGTTGAAGCAGGTATAGAAGGCGGGATAGAAAATACACTGAAGCTTCCACCTGGAGATCTAAAAGAGAGCTTGGAATCAAAATTATCAGCAGATGTCTATTTTCTCAGAAATATCTTAGGATATGAGGATAAGGTTTCCAAAAAATTTTTAAATTATAAGCTTTTTCCGTGGGAGTCCGATAATTCCGGAAAAGCGTTAAGTCTGTATGGTATGCAGAATGATGATATTCTTATGGATTTGGATGATTTATCAAATATGAAAATCACGCCTCGTGATTATCTTGAAAATGGAATATCCCTATATTCCACGAATTTAAATTTAGATTACGATACTCTTAAAACAAACGCATATCCATATACTGATGTACAAACCGTAACTCTTGCAGACGGACGAAAGCTCACTGTCTGGCTGGATGATGATACAGACCGTGATGTCTACAACAAAACTGCTCTTTACTATCGCATATATAATAATGGAGTATGGAGTGAGCCGCAGCAGATAGATGATGACGGAACCTCAGATTTTGATTTTTCACTGGCGGTTTGCGGAAACAAGGCTGCTATATTATATCAGAATATGACAGAAACCATAACCGATTCGGACAATGTTGAATCGGTGCCGTTAAAATCCGACCTTTCCTATGTGGAGTTTGACGGTGTGGCTTGGACTGAGCCTATAAATATCACAACCGAAAATTCAGACTATGAATACAGCCCTGAATTA
>JAZUMJ010000058.1:0-9260 GCA_045603605.1 Ructibacterium sp.
AAAAGCGTACACTCTTGTTTCGTCATACCCTTGTGAAAGATTAAGTTGTATGAGTAAAAAGTGTGTAGCAACCTTTAGAAACAGAGTCAATGCGTTTTTTGGTGCATAACTCTGTAACAGGGGTTATGCATTTTTTATTTGAAGGGAGGCAACAAGATGCTCGACTATGAAAAATTATATCATAAATTATTTAATGATATTACGGATACTATATGGTTACTGGAAAAACCGCAGACAGACAAAAATGAGGCTCTTGAAAAATTAAAGCAATCACAGATTGATGTAGAAGAAATGTATCTGTGTATGACAGATGATGAAGAATATGAAATAGACGAGGGCTGACCAAATTGGTCAGCCCTCATTTGGGACATTTGTGAATGTCCTCTACAGTTACGCTATTCCATATGGATTATTTTTGTAGGGAACGGTTCATAACCGTTCCTATTAGGAACAGTCACGGACTGTTCCCTACAAAGCCTCC
This sequence comes from Ructibacterium sp., assembly GCA_045603605.1. GTDB lineage: Bacteria > Bacillota > Clostridia > Monoglobales > Monoglobaceae > Ructibacterium. Next base: position 482 of record JAZUMJ010000058.1, read on the forward strand.
ACGGCGTGCCGGGGTCGTCACGCCCTACAATATTGTAATTAAATTTATTATAACAAATTTTGTAATATCCGTCAATGGAAAAGGGCGGATATAATCCGCCCAATATAAACTCTATTCTTTTCCGTTCCAACAATATGTGCACAGTTTGCAAGGTTCTAAGCCAATGGATTTAATCAATCCGTCAAGGGTCTGGAATTCTAATGATGCAAACTTAAATTTTTCACTGATTGCCTTTCTCATCGTCTGACCACGCTCTGTTGAGGAATCGCTGTATTCTTCAATATGGTTAAATCCTTCCTCGCCCTCAAGCTCCATAATGGTCTTTCGTGTTATAAGCTCCATAGGGCTGTTTGCACGAGAAAAATTTAAATATTTACAGCTATACATAATAGGCGGACAGGCTGAACGCATATGAACTGATTTTGCACCGTTGGAATATAAAAATTCAACAGTTTCTCTAAGCTGTGTTCCTCGCACAATAGAATCATCTATAAACAAAAGGTTTTTATCTTTAATCAAATCATTAACAGGAATTTGTTTCATTTTTGCAACTCTGTTACGAACTGCTTGGTTTGTGGGAGTAAAACTTCTTGCCCAAGTAGGGGTATATTTTATAAATGGTCTGGTAAACGGAACACCGCTTTCGTTAGCATAGCCTATAGCGTGGGCTGTTCCCGAATCGGGAACACCGCTGACAGAGTCAATATCCTCTGCATTTTTGGCAATGGAATCGTTTTGTGCCATAATCTGACCGTTTCTGTTACGCATAAGCTCAACGTTTACATTTTCATATGTTGAGGTTGGAAAACCGTAATATGTCCACATAAAAGAGCAAAGCTTCATTTCTTCACGGGGTTTTAAAAGCTGGGTAATTCCGTCTGCTGTTATTTCCACCACCTCGGCAGGACCGAGATTTCTGACATATTCATAGCCAAGTTTTTCAAAAGCAAATGATTCAAAACAGGTGCAACAGCCGTCCTCGCTCTGTCCTACAAGAAGAGGAAGTCTTCCCCAGTAGTCACGGGCAGCAATAATTTTACCTTCGTTTGTAAGAATAAGAATTGATGCTGTTCCGTCAATGTTTTCCTGAGCGAAACGTATTCCCTCTTCAAAACTGTCCTTTTGGTTTATAAGTGCAGCAAGCAAGTCAACAGAGTTTACAGTACCACCGGTCATAACATTGAAAAAGCTGTTGCTTGATTTAAGGTATCTGTTCATCAAGTCATCGGCGTTGTTAATCACCCCGATCATACACATTGCATATGTGCCAAGATGTGAATGAAACAACAAGGGCTGCGGGTCAAAGTCACTTATACAGCCAATTGCTGCATTACCATGCATTTTGTCTAAAATATCATCAAACTTAGTTCTAAAAGGTGAGTTTTCAATGCTGTGTATCTCTCGTTGTAAACCTATTTCTTCATTACATGCGGCAACTCCGCCTCTGCGTGTTCCAAGATGGGAATGATAGTCCACCCCAAAAAATATATCAGCAACTGCGTCGTGTTTGCAAACTGCTCCAAAAAATCCGCCCATAGTTTTTCCTCCGTAGTAAAATCAAAATCCATATATAATTATACATCATTTTAAAATACAATGCAAGACAAAATATGCCGTTATATTTTCTTAATTTTATGTTAGATTTTACAAATTATCTGTTTTTATCCATTTCTTTTGAAAACTTCAAGGGGGTAACACCCTTGTACTTTTTAAAAACCGCAGCAAAATAGTTGCTGTCATTATACCCGCATCTAAGGGCTATATCGGTTATAGAATACTTTTTATTCGCTAACAGCTTTTCTGCTGCGGATATTCTAATGCCGGTTAAATACTCGTTAATGCCAATGCCGCAAGAGGTTTTGAATTGACGGGAAAGGTAACTTTTGCTTACGTTAAATTCCTCGCAAAGACTCTCCAGTGAGATTTTATTGCTGAAGTTTTTGCTTATATATGCAGCGATGTCGGTCATTAGCTTGTCCGTAGGAGAAATTTTTGTTTTCGGGTTCCGTGCATATCTTGAAAGCAATGTCATCAGCTGTATAATATATGTGTTTATCATAATGAATTTGTGGTTGTTGTTACTCATATATTCAGCCTCAATTTTAAATAAAATATCTTCAAGAGGTGCAAGCTTGTATTCTGATATACCTATTAGTTTTTTATTGGATAAATCCTCCAGAACAGGCTCAAGCTCAGGAGTGATAAGTGAATCATTGATACTAATCAGTATTCTTTCATTATTTAAACATTCATCGCTGTCGGTTTTATGAAGGGTATTTTTAGGTATGAAAATAAAATCGCCCTTGCTTAAGCTGAATATTTCATCCTTAATAAAATATTTTGTATTTCCGCTTAAAAGGTAATATAATTCGTGTTCATCATGGTAGTGCATCTTTGTGAGATTACGTCTGTTAACAACCTTGTTTCTGGAAATATATAAATTTGGAAATGTTTCACTCATGTTAAACACCGCCTTCAAAATTTTTTTCATTTTAACACAGATAATAGCATAGGTCAAGCAATTTTTTCGTGTTTTTAATAATATAGGGCGATATAATTATAGAAAAGCAAGAAAAATTGTGTTATTATACACTCAAATAAAACTTTATTATATGAGGTGTTTGAATTATGAAATTTGAAAACAATAAGGTTTCAGGAATTAAAATTGCATACATAGGCGGCGGCTCAAGAGGTTGGGCTTGGGGACTTATGTCCGACCTTGCAGGTGTAAGCGATATAAGCGGTGATGTTTATCTTTATGATATAGATAAAGAGGCTGCTGACAAAAATGAGATAATAGGTAATAAATTTAATGACCTTGAAGATGCAAAATCCGTATGGAATTATAAGGCTGTTGATACAATTGAAGAGGCTCTTACAGGAGCAAACTTTGTAATTATATCAATTCTTCCCGGTACTTTTGATGAGATGGAATCAGATGTTCATATGCCTGAGAAGTATGGTATTTATCAGTCAGTTGGTGACACAGCAGGACCCGGCGGTATTGTTCGTGCAATGAGAACTATTCCTATATATGAAGGCTTTGCAGAAGCAATCAAGAAATGTTGTCCTGATGCATGGGTTATAAACTATACAAATCCAATGACCTTGTGTGTAAAAACTCTTTACAGAGTTTTCCCAGAAATTAAGGCATTTGGTTGCTGTCACGAGGTTTTTGGAACCCAAAAGCTTCTTGCAAAAGTTGTAAAGAAGAATCTTGGAATTGAAGAAGATATAGACAGACATGAAATTAAGGTAAACCCAATCGGAGTTAACCATTTCACATGGGTTACCGAGGCAACCTTTAGAGGAAAAGATTTATTCCCAATGTATAGAGAATTCTGTCGTACAACACCTGAGGGAGTTGAGCATGCAGACAAAAACTGGATGAATAATGTATTTGCATCAACAGAAAAGGTTAAGATTGATTTGTGTAATAAATTTGGATATATTGCTGCAGCAGGCGACAGACATCTTGCTGAATTCTGTGAGGGAAAATGGTATCTTGAAAGTCCTGAAAGAGTAAAAGAGATGCATTTTGGTCTTACATCAGTTGAGTGGAGAAAGAACGAACTTAAAGAACGTCTTGCAAAATGTGAACGCCTTGTAAGCGGCGAGGAAGAAGTTAAGATTAACTTTACAGGAGAAGAGGGCGTTGACCAAATCCGTGCATTGCTTGGATTGTGTGAATTGGTAACAAACGTTAATATCCCAAATCAGGGTCAAATTCCAAATCTTCCTATTGGTGCAGTTGTTGAAACAAATGCAGTATTCCGTTCGGATTCTGTTAAACCTGTATTTGCAGGAGAAATCCCTACAGAAATTTATCCGTTGATTGCAAGAGTATGTGCTGAGCAGGAGCTTGTATCAGATGCTATTGCAAATAGAGATTTGGAAAAGATATTTATGGCATTTGCAAATGATCCATTGGTGACATGTTCTATGGCAGATGCAAGAGAACTGTTTGATGAAATGTGTGAAAACACCAAGGAATATTTGGGAATGTATAACTTATAAAACAGGAAATATTATGCAATGAAAATAAAGAAATATTTAACAATCCTTTTTGGCACAATGCTCACAGGCTTTGCTATAAGTGGATTTTACACACCAAATAAAATTGTAAGCGGCGGTGTATCGGGTATCTCAACAATACTTTATTATACATTAAAGATTCCAACCGGAGTGTCATTTTTGTTGATAAATATTGTTCTGCTTTTGGTATCATTTAAAGTTTTAGGTTTTAGATTTGTAAGGGATACAATAGCCGGGTCGGTACTTTTATCTGTATTTGTACAATTATTTTCATATTTGCCGCCGGTAACTGAAAATATAATGCTTGCTGCGGTCTTTGGTGCAGTATGCTACGGTGCAGGTATTGGTATGACTTTGATTGAGGGAGCGTCTACCGGCGGAACAGATATTATAAGCCGTTTGGTTCAGGCGGCGTTTCCTCATATAAAAATAGGAAGTCTTTTGCTTATTATAGACTCTATTGTTATTGGAGCATCACTTATTGTATTTAAGGAAATTGATTTGATGCTTTATGGAATTGTTGCATTATTCGTGGCAACACTTGCAATAAATGTTTTAATTGCAAAGCTGAATATTTCTAAGCTTGCTTTTGTTGTCACCGAAAAAGGTGAGGAAATATCAAAAAGTTTGGTATCGCAATCACCCAGGGGAGTTACAATTATTGATGGAATAGGGGCTTATACAATGGATAAGCGAAATGTTCTTATGTGTGCTTTAAAAGAAAATGAACTGCCAACATTTCAAAGAAGAGTATTGGCTTTGGATGAGAATGCGTTCATAATTTTTTCTGAATCCCAACAGATTGTCGGAAACGGATTTAGAGTATATAAATAAGGGGTGGCTTAAATGTCAGAAAAAATAATTCAGTTTGGTGAAGGCGGATTTTTAAGAGGATTTGTGGATTGGATAGTTCAGGAAACCAATGAAAATTCAGATTTTAATGGAAGTGTTGTTGTGGTTCAGCCTATTGAAAAGGGAATGTGCCAAATGCTTGAAAAACAGAACTGCGTTTATACCCATGTTATGCGTGGCATAAAGAACGGAGTTCCGACGGTTGAAAAGAAAAAGATAGACGTTATTTCAAGAACTGTAGAACCATATAAAAATTTTGATGAATATCTTGAACTTGCACAAAACCCTGATTTTAGATTTGTTGTATCTAACACCACAGAGTCCGGTATTGTGTTTAATGAGAGCGATGAACCTGAAAAGGCACCTGAAATTACATTCCCCGCAAAAGTGACACTTCTTTTAAAGAAACGCTTTGATTTGGGGCTTAGGGGCTTTATTTTCCTGCCTTGTGAGCTTATAGACAAAAACGGCGAAACATTGAAAAAATATATTATTGAATACGCAAAGCTTTGGGGATATTCGGCTGAGTTTATTAACTGGGTTGAAAGTGAAAATATTTTCTGTAATACCTTGGTTGACAGGATTGTTACAGGATATCCAAAAGATGAAAAGATAGATGTTGGCTTTGAAGATAATATGCTAAACACCAGTGAGATTTTCCATCTTTGGGTTATTGAGGGAATGCTGAATTTAACAGATGAATTTCCATTTGATAAGGCTAATTTAAACATAATCCTTACAGAAAATCTTGAAAGATACAGAACCAGAAAGGTTCGTATTTTAAACGGTGCTCACACATCAATGATTCCGTATGCTATGCTTGAGGGAATTGAAACCGTAGGGGATTGTATGGAAGATAAGCATATGAGTGAGTTTTTGCACAAGTGTATCTATGAGGAAATAATACCAACTCTTGATTTGCCTGAAGAAGAATTGATTGATTATGCAGACAGTGTTATTGAAAGATTTAAAAATCCTTATATAAGACATATGTGTGCATCAATTGCTCTTAATTCGGTAAGTAAGTTTAAGGTAAGAGTGCTTCCATCAATCCTTGAATATATCAAGAGAAAGAATGAAATGCCCAAGAATTTGATTTTAGCATTTTCAAAGCTTATAGAGTTTTATAAAACCGATATGGTTAATGATGATCCGTCGGTTGCAGAGTTTATGAAGAATGCTTCCATTGATGAAATTCTTGCCAATGAAAAGCTTTGGGATGAGGATTTGAGTTTTCTTGCAGATGCAGTAAAGGGAGCGTAGAAAAATGATTATAAACAATCTTGATAATGTTGAGGTTAATTTAAAAGACGGACATAAATATGCACTGACCGATATAAAAAAAGGCGAAAACATAATCAAATACGCAAATCCTATAGGCCATGCTGTTGAAGATATAAAAAAAGGTGAACACGTTCATTCCCATAATATGAAAACCAATCTTTCAGGGAATATTTCATATGAATATAAGCCTGAGTTTGTTCCTATAAAGAGGGTTGAAACAGACAGAACATTTATGGGATACAGACGTGAAGATAACAGTGTTGGAATAAGAAATGACATATGGATTATAAATACAGTAGGGTGCGTAAATAAAATCGGTAAACGCCTTGCTGAACTGACAGGAGCTTTTTGCTTTGAACATCCATTTGGCTGTTCTCAGCTTGGTGTCGACCAGACAGTAACACAGCTTATTCTTAAAGGCTTGGTTAATCATCCAAATGCCGGGGGAGTTCTTGTTCTGGGACTTGGCTGTGAGAATAATAATATCAGCGTATTTAAAGAAGTTTTGGGAGAGTATAATCCAAAACGTGTAAAATTTTTGAATACTCAGGATTTTGATGATGAGATAGAAGAGGGCATAAAAATTATCAGTCAGCTAAAGGAATATGCCGAAAGCTTTAAGCGAGAGCCAATTTCAGTATCAGAGCTAAAGATTGGTTTAAAATGCGGAGGAAGTGACGGGCTTAGCGGAATAACTGCAAACCCTCTTGTGGGAGCATTTTCCGATAAGATGATAAGCTATGGCGGAAGTTGTGTTTTGACAGAAGTTCCTGAAATGTTTGGGGCGGAGCATCTTTTGATGAAACGTTGCCCGACAAAAGAATTGTTTGATAAAACAGTTGATTTGATTAATAACTTTAAAGACTATTTTACACGTCATAATCAGGTTATTTATGAAAATCCCTCGCCGGGAAATAAGGCAGGAGGAATAACAACCCTTGAGGAAAAGTCTTTAGGATGCGTTCAAAAAGGCGGAATGGGTGAGGTTGTTGACGTACTTGACTATGGGGATACCCTTAAAAAGAATGGACTTAACCTCCTTAACGGACCCGGAAACGATATTGTTGCAATAACCAACCTTGCGGCTGCGGGAGCACATATAATTTTGTTTACCACAGGCAGAGGAACACCGGTTGGTTCGGTTGTGCCTACGGTTAAGATTTCAACAAATAACAGCCTTGCAAACAGGAAGAAAAATTGGATTGATTTTGATGCTTCACCTATTGCAGAGGGAAAGGAAATTTCATTGCTTGCTGATGAACTTTTTGACTTTGTTATTGAAGTCGCTCAGGGCAAAGAAACCAAGAACGAGATTAACAATTATCGGGAAATTTCAATTTTTAAAGACGGAATAGTACTATAAAAAAGAGGAACGGTTTGAGTGAACCGTTCCTTTTTAAATTGACATTGCTTTTTGTGGGTTTTTGTAGTATAATATGATAGAAAAAGAATATTGATAGGAGTTTTACGGATGATTACAGGTGAACTTAAAAATAAAATAGATGCACTTTGGGATATATTCGCATCAGGCGGACTTGTAAATCCCCTTGATGTTATCGAGCAAATTACATATTTAATGTTTATACACGACCTTGACGCAACAGATAACCTAAAAGCCAAAGAATGTGAAATGCTTGGTATTCCACATAAAAGCATTTTTGCAGACGATGTTCAAATCGGCGAGCGTAAGGTTGACGGTGAAATGCTGAAATGGTCAAAATTCAAAGACCTTCCTGCCACACAGATGTATTCAGTAGTTCAGGAATTTGTATTTCCTTTTATTAAAAATCTTCACGCAGATAAAGACAGTGCATATTCAAAATATATGGATGATGCTATCTTTAAGTTACCAACTCCATTGGTGCTTGATAAGGTTGTTTCAAGCCTTGATAATATCTATGAATTGATGAAAAAGTCGGACGATACAGATGTGCGAGGCGATGTGTACGAGTATCTGCTTAATAAGATTGCACAATCAGGCTTGCCCGGTCAGTTCAGAACACCAAGACATATTATCAAAATGATGGTTGCTATGATGCAACCAAAGCCGGATGATGTTATCTGTGACCCCGCTTGCGGTACAAGTGGATTTTTGGTGTCTGCCGGTGAATATTTAAAGGAAAATCACAAAGAAGAAATTTTCTTCAACAAACAGAAAAAAGACCATTATATGAATTCTATGTTCTACGGCTTCGATATGGACAGAACTATGCTCCGTATCGGTGCTATGAATATGATGACACACGGAATTGACAGTCCGTTTATAGAATACCGTGATAGCTTGTCAGACCAGAATGCAGACAGAGAAAAGTATTCTCTTATCTTAGCAAACCCACCTTTTAAAGGTAGTCTTGATGCAGATATTGTATCTAGCGATTTGCTTAAAATGTGCAAGACAAAGAAAACAGAGCTTTTATTCTTGGTACTGTTTCTTCGTATGCTCAAAATTGGCGGAAGATGTGCCTGCATCGTTCCTGATGGTGTTCTTTTCGGCTCGTCAACTGCGCATAAAGCAATCCGCAAGGAGATTATAGAAAATATCCGCCTTGAGGCAGTTGTTTCTATGCCTTCAGGTGTCTTTAAACCTTACGCCGGAGTTTCTACCGCT
>JAZUMJ010000059.1:0-15499 GCA_045603605.1 Ructibacterium sp.
ATTCGGGATCGTCAACCTGGTCTTTTTTGTTCATGAATACTACGATGTAGGGAACGCCTACCTGTCTGGACAACAGGATGTGTTCTCTGGTCTGAGGCATCGGACCATCAGCAGCAGATAGTACCAAGATAGCACCGTCCATCTGAGCAGCACCTGTAATCATGTTCTTAACGTAGTCAGCGTGTCCGGGACAGTCAACGTGTGCATAGTGACGATTGTCTGTCTCGTACTCAACGTGAGCTGTAGAGATAGTGATACCTCTTTCTCTTTCCTCAGGAGCCTTATCAATCATATCATAAGCCTCATACTGAGCCTTTCCGCCCATAGCCAATACCTTTGTAATAGCTGCGGTCAGAGTAGTTTTACCATGGTCAACGTGGCCGATAGTACCAATGTTAACATGGGGTTTACTTCTTTCGAATTTTTCCTTTGCCATTTTACTTTCCTCCTATAAATGGAATATAGAATATTTAATAATTTTAACAAATTGATAATACTATTCTACTATTAATTTAGAATAATTTCAATAGTTTTTTTAAATTTTTTTAAATTTCTGCAACAATTTTTTCTTTTAGCAGAAATTCAAGGACGAATTAGTCCTCAGACTTACTTCTTTCCTTAATAATTTTCTCAGCCAAACTCTTAGGTAATTCTTCAAAGTGACTTGGCTCCATAGAATACTGACCACGGCCCTGTGTTCTTGAACGAAGCTCGGTTGCATAACCAAACATCTCTGAAAGAGGAACCATAGCTGTGATTTCCTGAGCACCTGTTCTTGCTTCCATACCCTGAATCTGACCACGACGAGAGTTCAAATCACCGATAACGTCACCCATATAATCCTCAGGAACGTTAACAACAACCTTCATAATAGGCTCCATAATAACGGGATTACCCTTCTTACAAGCCTCTTTGAATGCCATTGAACCGGCAATCTTAAACGCCATTTCAGATGAGTCGACTTCGTGGTAAGAACCATCAACCAATGTACACTTAACGTCTACAACAGGATATCCTGCAAGAACACCTGTCTGCATTGCACCCTGGATACCTGCATCAACAGCAGGGATATATTCCTTAGGAATAGCACCGCCGACAATCTTGTTTTCAAATACATATCCTGAACCCGGTTCCATAGGCTCAACGTCCATAACAACGTGACCATACTGACCTTTACCACCGGACTGTCTTGCATACTTGTGGTTTACATGTGATGCAGCACGGATAGTTTCACGGTAAGATACCTGAGGACTACCAACATTTGCCTCAACCTTAAACTCACGGAGTAGACGGTCAACAATGATTTCAAGGTGAAGCTCACCCATACCTGCAATAATTGTCTGACCTGTTTCATCATCTGTATAAGTTCTGAAAGTAGGATCCTCTTCTGCAAGCTTTGCAAGAGCGATACCCATCTTTTCCTGACCGGCCTTTGTTTTAGGCTCGATAGCAACACGGATAACAGGTTCCGGGAATTCCATAGACTCAAGGATAATAGGAGCCTTTTCATCACAGAGTGTGTCACCTGTTGTTGTGTTCTTAAGACCAACTGCAGCAGCGATGTCACCTGAATATACAGTTTCGATATCCTCACGGTGATTAGCATGCATCTGCAGAATACGTCCGATTCTTTCTTTGTTCTCTTTAACAGAGTTGTAAACGTGTGAACCGCTGTTTAATACACCGGAATATACACGGAAGAAACAAAGCTTACCAACAAATGGGTCTGTTGCAATCTTAAATGCCAAAGCAGCAAATGGTGCTTCATCAGATGACTCACGAACCTGCTCCTCTTCTGTTCTTGGAACAACACCCTTAATAGCGGGTACGTCAAGAGGTGACGGCATAAAGTCGATAACAGCGTCCAACATATTCTGAACACCCTTGTTACGATATGAAGAACCACAGAGAACAGGAACCATTTCATTGTCAATGGTAGCCTTTCTGATTGCCTTCTTGATATCAGCAACAGAGAGGTCTCCTTCTTCAAAGAATTTCTCCATCAACTCTTCGTCTGTTTCAGCAACAGCCTCTAAGAGAGCCTGGCGGTATTCTTCTGCCTTGTCCATCATATCTGCAGGAATTTCTTCCTGACGCTCATCCTGACCCAACTGGTCATAATAAACGTAAGCTTTCATTTCAATAAGGTCGATAAGACCCTTGAATTCATCCTCAGCACCGATAGGCAACTGGATGGGAACAGCGTTACACTTCAAACGTTCTTTCATCATACTAACAACGTTATAGAAGTCAGCGCCCATAATATCCATCTTGTTTACATATACCATTCTCGGTACCTTGTACTTGTCAGCCTGACGCCAAACGGTTTCAGACTGAGGCTCAACGCCGCCCTTTGCACAAAGAACTGTAACGCTACCGTCAAGTACACGGAGTGAACGTTCAACCTCAACTGTGAAGTCAACGTGTCCGGGTGTGTCGATAATGTTAATTCTGTGGTTCTTCCACTGTGCAGTTGTTGCAGCAGATGTGATAGTAATACCACGCTCCTGCTCCTGTTCCATCCAGTCCATTGTAGCTGCACCCTCGTGGGTTTCACCAATCTTATGAACACGGCCTGTATAGAACAAAATACGCTCGGTGGTAGTGGTTTTACCGGCATCGATATGAGCCATAATACCTATATTTCTGGTTTTCTCCAAAGAAAACGCTCTACCCATAGTAATCTCCTTTCGCCATGCTATGCACAGCATAATAGGTTTATTGCAATATGCAATTTAATTAATAATTTTGTTGTTTTAAAAACAACCATACACGCATTTTCACGCAGAAATTTTGAGATAGTTTGTTTGTGCAGACGCACGAGCTATATCGAGATATGCGAGCCGAACGAACAAACAAAATAGCCAAATTTTCAAAGTGAAAATTACCAGCGGTAGTGAGCGAATGCTTTATTCGCTTCTGCCATCTTGTGTGTATCTTCCTTCTTCTTGAAGGCGCCGCCTGTGCTGTTGATAGCATCAAGCAATTCGTTAGCAAGTCTTTCTGCCATAGTTCTTTCTGAACGCTTTCTTGCGAACATTGTTATCCATCTAAGACCCAATGTTTCACGGCGGTCAGCTCTAACCTCGATCGGAACCTGGTAGTTAGCACCGCCGACACGACGAGCTTTTACCTCCAATACGGGCATAACTTGATTCATAGCATCCTCAAAGACTTCAACAGGATCCTTTCCTGTTTTCTCCTTTATTATGTCAAATGCATCATAAACTATTCTTTGAGCAACGCCCTTCTTTCCGTCCAACATGATGTTATTGATGAGTCTTGTAACAACCTTGCTGTTGTACATAGGATCAGGCAAAACATCACGACGGGCAACATGACCTTTTCTTGGCACTTCTCTTCCCCTCCTTCTTCAGGTTTATTCACCATTAAGGTACTCAACGGGAGTTTAACCCGCTGCCGTGCATATAGGTCAACAGATATATTTTTGAACATATATGCACTACATCTTCAATTTGTCTGTGCAAGCTTATTTAGGACGCTTTGCACCATACTTTGATCTACTCTGCAAACGCTTGTCTACACCAGATGTATCCAAAGTACCACGGATAATGTGATAACGTACACCAGGCAAGTCCTTAACACGACCACCACGAATCATAACAACGCTATGTTCCTGCAAGTTGTGGCCGATACCGGGAATGTAAGCAGAAACCTCGATACCGTTTGTAAGCTTAACTCTGGCAACCTTACGCAAAGCTGAGTTAGGCTTTTTAGGTGTCATTGTTCTAACAGAAGTACAAACACCTCTCTTCTGAGGAGAAGCCTGATCTGTTGGACGCTTTTTGATGGTATTCATACCTGTCAAAAGAGCGGGAGCAGTTGACTTCTTTTCTACTGTAGATCTTCCTTTTCTGACCAATTGGTTAAATGTTGGCAATATGTTCACCTCCATACATATAGAATAATATATAAAAACGTTTCCACGCTTTTATCAAAATAATTAATCCTTCAACAGGACTGCACAAGCTGTTGGAACCTCGATAGAACACGCCTTTCCCAACTCTTTCATAGTAGGAACCTTCTCTATCTCAAGCTCTTTCTCATCACAAAGCCGAATCAATTCCTCAACCGCCCAGGGCTGAGCATCTTCTGCAACATAGACTTTCTTTGCTAAATCCTTTGCAACTGCTTTTTTCGATTGTTTAAGTCCAACAACCTTATTCGCTGTTTTCAAAAATTCAAACATATATTCCAACTCCATTTTACACTGCGAACCGTTATATTTTATCTCATTTCCCCCAATTTGTCAAGGGAGTTCCAAGGTTTTTCCCGTTCTTCTCCCCTTGTATTTTTTCACGATTTTTACAGAAAATAAAGTTTATTTTTGTTTACTTTGACGTAATAAAATTTAACCCACAATAGGTTGTGGGTTAATAGATAATCACATAACAATATGGAGTTTAAATCTTATAAAACTCATTTTTCCCATCTACTGATATTTTCCAGATAACTCCATCCTCTGTTAATGCATAAATATCCTGTTCCTTTCCTGCATATACACCTACAACATTATTTAATCCTGTATATTCCTGTGCATAAAACCTCCAATTTCTGCTGATTAACCTTCTTGGCATAAGCGCACTGTCACCCCAGGCATATATTCTGCCGTTAACCAATGCAACCGAATGATAATCGCCACAGGATATCATAGTTGCGTCAGTTAAAATCTGAATAAAGTCCTGTTCTTTATCTCTGTCATAATAAATATATCTCATTCGCTGAGGTTCAAGGTATCTGCAATATCCATCTTCATCAACTACTGCAATAGGTTCAGTTTCTTCTTTTTCCTCACTATCTTTTGACTTTTCATCTTCACTCTGTTGACCTACATATGTTGTTCCCCACATATACACACTCCCGTCAGGTCTGAGGGCAATAGTCTGCCCACCTCCTGCAGCAACATCCGTCAGGCGAGTAATACTTTTTAGCATAAACGGGGTTTCAATCTTAGAATTTTTATCAGTTTTTCCAAGCTGACTTCCGTCATTTGCTCCCCACAGCCAAACCCTTCGACTTGATGTAACCGCTCCGCCGTGTTGACTGCCTGCAGCAACAGAAACAACTTTCTCATCTATTTCTGTTATCTTCTCAGGAATTGTTCTGTTTTGAGTATCCCCCATACCAAGCTGTCCGCATCTGTTAACTCCCCAACTCCAGACATTCCCTTCTTTATCAAGGGCAAGTGCAAAATCATATCCTGCACTTATTTGGGTAATATTTTCAAGTCCTTCTACTTTCTTAGGAACAGCATCAATCTTTTCATCAGTATGTCTTCCAAGCTCGCCGCCGGCGTTGTTTCCCCAACTCCAGACCGTGCCATCCTCTTTCAGCACATACATACTCTTGCCACCACAAGCTACTGCAACCGCATTCGATATACCTGAAATTTCTATAGGGTATTCACTTTCCTTAACTCCGCACAGCTGGCCATATTCGCCATTTCCCCAAGCAAAAAATTTTCCGCCATCCTTTATCAACATACCATTGTTCTTGCCTATTGAAACTCTGTTTTCTGTTTGGATTTTTGAGTTAATAATCTGCGAAGTAATCTTTACCTGAGATTTTTCATCAAGCCATTCAACTGCATATCCCATTGTTTCAGAAACAAATCTAACAGGTATCATTGTTCTGTCATTCAAAATCTGTGTCGGTACATCAATTTCCTTAATTTCCGTATTCTCATTCTCGGTTACGCTTACATTTAAAGTCCCAACCTCAAATTCAATCAATTTATCATCCTTGGCTATAGTAACTTTTTCTCTATCCCCATCAGGAATATAATCAACCATTGCATCCATAGCCTCAAATACGCCCCTTACAGGAACAAGAACTCTGCTATTTACTAAGATTGGTTGCTGATCCGGAAAATTAACCATATTCCCATCAAACATAACAGATATATCTCTTTCCTGAGCAAAGCTATAAGAAAAAAGGTTTACAAAAACTATTATAAACGCTAAAAATTTCTTCACATTATCACTCCTTAACAGAAAAGCGGTTATGGATTTTCCTCCTAACCGCCTTATCTCTATTCTTCAGTTGGCTCTGCCTCATTTAGTTCAGCCTCTGCCTTTTGTTTTTCCCATTCCTCTGCACTACGGGGTAAAAATACATCATTAATAAGACCTATTGTTTGATCCTCATTGCAAATATACCACCATATTGCATCAGTATACTCTGCTGTTCCCGGAAGCTTATATGATTGAATTTCTTCCACATTAAAGTTTTCAATCAGATTAATATGCTTAAGAAGGTCCTGCATTGTATAGTTAGTTTTTACATTGTCACGAATTACCTCAAAAATATCCTTCAGTTCAGCAAAATACTGGGGTTTTGCTTTCTGTCGGAAAAGCTCTTTCATAAATTCCTGTTGCCAATAGATTCTTCCGTCATCCCCGTAGATATACTCACCGGGAGCAGTTCCGTCATTATTATGTCTAAACCTTACAAAATCGTGAGCCGCCTGACCATCAAGATGCTGTTGACCTTTTGACAAGTGGATATGCAAGTCCTGAGCCGGGTCATCATAATCCATATCATATGGAACATCAAATTCCACTCCGCCAAGTTCATCTATTATCTCAATAAATGCATCAAAATCAATAGTCATAAAATAGTTAACAGGCAATCCTGTCAGCTTTTTTACCTGTCTTATTAATTCTTCTTCCGGTTCTTTATCTATTCCCTCTTTAACATTTTGTATGCCTACGCCCATAGCAGCATTAAGCTTTTGCTTATAGCCGTTCATCTCGACCTGGGTATCACGGTGGAGAGATAAAATATTTCCACGTTTTGAATAACCATCATAAGAGAAAAGCATAATTGTATCGCTTCTTGTTCCATCTTCATCTATACCAATTAACAAAAAGTTTATCATTCCAACTGTTTCGTCTTCGTTGTCCAATTCATCAATAAAATCAACTGTATTGCCGAAGTTAAGGGAAGCTATTGTCTTTGCCATAAATACTCCGCTGACAACGGAGACTATTACTACTGCAAATATCACGCATAGAGCAATAATTTTAAAAGTCTTGTTCATATAAAACCGTTCCTTCCATATACCGACGAGTAAAATAATATTATACCCAATCCACTTAATTATATATCACCCATATGTAAATTGTCAACTTCTTATTCAGATTATTAACAAAATTTTTACACCCTTCTACATTTCAGCGTTTTATTATAAAAAACAAAAAAAGAGCTCCTTTTCAGGAACTCTTAATTTTTTATTAGTCAACAAACTCCAATATCGCCATTTCAGCAGCGTCACCACGACGGGGACCAATCTTGATAATTCTGGTATATCCGCCGTTTCTTTCGGCATACTTAGGAGCAATTTCATCAAACAACTTAACTACAGCGTCACGCTTTGTGATATAGCTAAGTGCCTGTCTCTTTGTGTGAAGTGTGTTGGTTTTGCCGAGTGTTACCATCTTCTCTGCAATCTTACGAACTTCCTTTGCACGAGTAAGAGTGGTTTCAATCTTACCATTTTCAATGAAAGAAGTGGTCATAGATCTCAGCATTGCACGTCTTTGGTCAGTAGGTCTGCCAAGTTTTCTCTGATGTGCCATTTTATCACCTCATTTTCTAAATTCTTTACTCAATTAGTCATCGTTTGCCAAAGAAAGACCCATAGCGTCCAACTTTGCGATAACCTCCTCAAGGGATTTGCGACCAAGGTTTCTAACCTTCATCATATCGTTCTCAGAACGTGTGGTCAAATCCTGAACGGTATTAATACCTGCACGTTTAAGACAGTTGTAGGAACGAACTGAAAGATCCAATTCTTCGATTGTTGTTTCGAGAACTTTTTCTTTCTTGCTCTCCTCTTTTTCAATCATAATTTCTGCGTTCTTCGCATCATCTGATAAATCTACAAACAAACACATATGCTCGCTGACAATCTTTGCAGCAAAGCTTACTGCTTCTGCCGGTGCAATTGTTCCGTCTGTCCATACTTCAAGAGTTAACTTATCAAAATCTGTTCTGTTGCCAACACGAGTGTTTTCAACTGTGTAGTTAACCTTTTGAACAGGTGTATAAATAGAATCGGTTGCAATAACACCAATTGCAGGTTGAAGCAACTGCTTGTTCTGATCAGAGGACACATAGCCGCGACCCTTACCAAGGGTAATTTCCATAAACAGTCTTGCATCTTCACTTAAGGTTGCAATGTGGAGATCCTCATTGATAATCTCAACGTCGGAATCATGTTTAATATCCCCGGCACAAATCTCACCTGCACCCTCCTGATTGATATAAACTGTCTTGGGGGCATCAGAATGCAACTTGATTGCCAGATTTTTAATGTTGAGTATGATTTCGGTAACGTCTTCCTTTACACCAGGTACGGTGGAAAATTCATGAAGAACACCATCAATCTTTACAGAAGTTGCCGCAACACCCGGAAGTGAAGAAAGCAACATCCTTCTAAGAGAGTTACCAAAGGTTGTACCATAGCCTCTCTCTAATGGCTCAACAACAAACTTGCCATAACGATTATCCTCGGATATTTCCGTGCATTCAATTCTTGGCTTTTCTATTTCAATCATTGTAAGCCCTCCTAATTATTTTAAACGAATATGCAATTCGCCTATTACAGCAAGTTATTATTTGCTGTACAACTCGACAATCAAATGCTCTTCGATTGGCAAATCAATATCTTCACGCTCTGCAAGAGCGATAACACGACCTTCCATAGTGTCACGGTTCATATCAAGCCACTTAGGAACGATTCTGCTTTCTGTAGATGCCAATACGGATTCAAACTTCACGCTGTTTCTGCTCTTTTCACGAACAGCAATAACATCGCCGGGTTTTACCAAGTAAGAAGGAATATTAACCTTCTTTCCGTTTACAGTAAAATGAGCATGTGAAACCAACTGTCTTGCTTCAGGTCTGGAAACTGCCAAGCCCAACTTGTAAACAACATTGTCAAGACGGCTTTCGAGGATTGTCAAAAGGTTTTCACCTGTAACGCCTTCCTTCTTATTTGCCATCTCAAAATAGTGCCTAAACTGTCCCTCAAGAACACCGTAAGCACGTCTTACCTTCTGCTTCTCACGAAGCTGTGTGCCGTATTCAGAAAGCTTACGTCTGCCCTGACCATGCTGACCGGGTGCATAAGCACGTCTGGTGATAGCACACTTATCTGTGTAACATCTGTCACCCTTTAAGAATAACTTCTGACCTTCACGTCTGCAAATTCTGCAAACTGATTCAGTATATCTAGCCATTTACTAATTTCACCTCCGTTATTTAACACGTCTACTCTTAGGCGGTCTGCAACCGTTATGAGGAATCGGTGTAACGTCTTTAATCATATTAACCTCGAGGCCTGCTACCTGCAATGCACGGATAGCTGCTTCACGACCGGAACCCGGTCCCTTAACATAAACCTCTACATACTTCAAGCCATGCTCCATAGCAGCTTTTGCAGCTGTTTCTGCAGCCATCTGTGCTGCAAAAGGAGTGCTCTTTCTTGAACCTCTGAATCCGAGGCCGCCGGCTGATGCCCATGAAATTGCATTTCCGGCTACATCTGTAATCGTAACAATGGTGTTATTAAATGTTGATTTAATATGTGCTGCACCGCGCTCGATGTTCTTTTTCTCTCTGCGGCGGCGTGTTCTCTTTACTGCCTTAGCCATTGTATCTTTCACCTCCTGAAAATACGAATATCTGATACGGTTCTTTACCGTATAGAAAAATCAAAGTTCTTTTTTATGTGCAGTCAAGCACACTGTTGCCATTTACTATTTCTTCTTGTTAGCAATGGTCTTTTTAGGGCCTTTACGGGTTCTTGCGTTTGTCTTTGAACGCTGACCACGTACAGGCAAGCTCTTTCTGTGACGAAGACCTCTGTAGCAGTTGATTTCCATCAAACGCTTAATATCAAGTGCGATATCTCTTCTGAGATCACCTTCAACGTTGTAGTTGTCGATCTCAGCTCTCAACTTGGATACTTCGTCCTCTGTTAAGTCACGAACTCTGGTGTCAGGATTGATACCTGTAGCTTCGAGAATCTTCTTGGAAGTAGATAAACCAATACCGAAAATATAAGTGAGACCTATCTCAACTCTCTTGTCGTTTGGCAAATCTACACCTGCAATACGTGCCATAAATTTTCACCTCCATTGAATTTTTGAAAAAACAGTGGAGCAGAATTTCACCCGTGTAAACACGGAGTCAGCCTATTGTGATATTTGGTTCATAAGCCTGACCCTGCTCCGTCCCATTATATGAGAAAGATTAACCCTGCTTCTGCTTGTGGCGTGGATTCTCACAAATAACCATGACTCTGCCTTTTCTTTTGATTATTTTACATTTCTCACAAATAGGTTTTACGGAAGGTTGTACTTTCACGTCCTTCACCTCCTGAATTTGTACTTGTCCGCTCACAGACACTTTCACCCATTAAGCGAACCATATCATTTTAACACGATTTTATTTTTATGTCAAGTCCTTTACTGCTGTTTATCTTACCAAAAGAATTATATTTTTTTTATATTCTATGGTCAAATTAGCTAACAACCTATATAAAAAGCAAAAACAGCGCCGGTTACTTACCCGGCGCAGCTCCGTTGTTATTATGCCTATTTTGCACGCCATGTAATTCGGCCTTTTGTCAAATCGTAAGGAGAAATCTCTACTGTTACCTTATCTCCAGGCAAAATTCTGATAAAGTGCATACGCAACTTTCCGGATATATGCGCCAAAATCTGATGACCATTTTCAAGTTCAACCTTAAACATTGCGTTAGGAAGTGCCTCCAAAACGGTACCTTCAACCTCCAAAACATCCTCTTTTGACATATCGCTACACCTCCTCTTTTTTTATCATTTCTCTTATCGCCTTTTTCACAGACGTATTATTCACTCTGCAGGGTTGCTCTGCAACCCAGTTACAAACCTGACCCGTCTTAAAAAGATGTTTAATCTTTTTCTTTTTGGGCTTGGTTACCTTTCTTGTTTTTCCGTCACAAATCAAGGCATATTCTCCAACAATTTCTTTTACAAGAAAAAGATCTCCCTTGTCGTGACCTGCTTTTGATAAAACAATTTCGCCAACCTGTATTTTACCTTGAGTTTCCATTATATCCTTCCTTCAGGCAACGTGAGCAAATAAGGCTCGCCGTTGGTTATAAGAATACTGTTCTCATAATGTGCCGAAAGCTTTTTATCCTTAGTATGAACCGTCCATTCATTGCCGCTGACATAATACTCTTTCCCGCCTTGGCAAACCATAGGTTCAACCGCAATACATATTCCCGGTCTTAAACGGATACCTCGCATATTGCTTACATAGTTAGGAACCTCCGGATCCTCGTGAAGCTGAGCACCTATACCATGACCGCAATAGTTTCTAAGAACAGAATAGCCATTCATTTCAACATATTTTTGAACTGCCGCTGAAATATCAGATACTCTGTAGCCTTCTCTTGCAAATGGCAACGCCTCAAAGAAACTCTGTTTGGTTACATCAATTAAACGCTGTGCTTCATCAGAAATTCTGCCAACACCAAAGGTTCTGCAAGCATCTCCGTGATAACCTTTATAACAAGCTCCTACATCAATGCTGACAATATCCCCTTCTTTAAGTTCTCTTTCATCAGGAATACCATGAATTATTTCATCATTCACACTGGCACATACGCTACCCGGGAAACCACCATAACCCTTAAAAGATGCCTTGCAACCCTGGGATTTAATATACTTTTCCGCAACACGGTCAAGATCGAGAGTTGTAACTCCCGGTTTAACTGCCTCACGAACAGCCTCTAAGGTTTCATAAGTTATTCGTCCGGCTATCTTCATCTTTTCAATCTCTGATTTTGATTTAATAGCAACCATTGTTTTATCTCCCCTTAAGCTTCCAACGCTGCAAGCACTGCCTTAGTAGTATCTTCTATGGTATCCTGACCCATTGCAGTTTTAAGAATTCCCTTGTTTTTATAGAAGTCAAGTAACGGCTCTGTTTGACTATGATAAATACTCAAACGGCTTTTTATGGTTTCAGGCGTATCGTCTTTACGAGTTACCAATTCTCCGCCGCATTTATCGCAAACGCCCTCAATCACAGGTTTTCTGTGAACCTTATGGAAGGTTGTTGCACATTTTGAACATTCCAAGCGGCCTGATAATCTGGAAATAATGTCTTCATCAGCAACCTCAATATTCAATATTGCATCAATATCTATATCAGATGCATCAAGTTCCTCTGCCTGTGCAAGGGTTCTTGGGAAACCATCAAGGATAAATCCATTTTTACAATCATCCTGAGATAAACGTTCTTTCATAACCTTTATCATAACATCGTCAGGAATAAGATTTCCGCCATCAATATATTTTTGCGCCAACTTGCCCAGTTCTGTACCTTCTTTAATGTTTTGACGAAGTATTGCACCGGTGGAAATTGTAGGAATGCTAAAATGTTCACTAAGCTTTTCAGCCTGTGTTCCTTTTCCTGCTCCCGGCGCTGCCAATAAAATAAGTCTCATAAGATACATATCCTTCCTGTTCCGTTATTATAAATCTATTTATTTTTATCGGAACATATGCTGCATGGAATATAATTTTATATATTCCAAATTAATTTTTCTGCTTAAAAACGGATAGAGCAGAACCCGTTCTGCCTGATAAGTGCATATACGGTTTCTACTCTTCCGTAAAACGCACCTTAGCTGTGCGTCGTATTCAATTATTCCAAAAATCCCTTATAATGTCTCATCAACATCTGAGATTCAAGGCTCTTAACTGTTTCGAGAGCAACACCAACTACGATAAGAACGGATGAACCGCCTATAGCGAAGTTTGAAATGTTAAGTCCGAGATTCATAAATATCGGCATAACAGCGATGATGCCAAGGAATACAGCTCCTGCCAATGTTATTCTGGAAAGAACTCTTGAAATATAATCTGTTGTGGGACGTCCGGGACGGATACCTGGTATAAATCCGCCATTCTTCTTCATATTATTAGCCATTTCAATTGGATTGAACTGTATAGCTGTATAGAAATATGTGAAGAAGATTATAAGCAAGAAATAAACCACTGCATATACCCATGAATCCGGTGAGAATACGCTGAGGAACTTACCCCAAAATCCTGCATCTCCTGCCTGAACACCAAAGAAACTTGCTATTGTTCCGGGGAATGCCAATATTGACATTGCAAAGATAATCGGGATAACACCAGCTGATGCAACCTTAATGGGAATATGTGTACTTTGACCGCCATACATCTTTCTGCCAACCATACGCTTTGCGTACTGTACAGGGATACGGCGTTCTGCCTCGTTCATAGCAACAACAAATGCAACTACAACCAATACCACTAACAAAAGTGCAATTACACCAATCCAGTTAAGTGAACCGCCTTGGAGATATGCCCAAAGAGTTGTTGCGGCACTTGGCAATCTTGAAACGATACCTGCAAAGATAATCAAAGAGATACCGTTACCAACACCCTTTTCAGTAATCTGTTCACCAAGCCACATCAAGAATGCTGTACCTGCTGTAAATGTAGTTACAACAACAACGCCTGTAACAAATCCGGGATTTGTTACTGCTCCGTATGATTTAAGCAAGAAGTAAAGACCTACTGCCTGAACTAATGCAAGAACAACTGTTCCGTAACGCATAAGCTGTGCAATCTTCTTTCTTCCATCCTCGCCCTCTTTCTGCATACGCTCAAGAGCAGGAATTGCAACACAAAGGAGCTGCATAATAATTGATGAGTTGATGTACGGTGTAATACTCATTGCAAATATTGTTGCATTCTGGAATGCTCCACCGGAAACCAGATTGATAAAACCAAACATGGTGTTATCTGTGCTGAACAAATCTTTCATTGATGCCGGATCCAGCATAGGAACCGGAATGCATGAACCAAGTCTGAAAATTACCAGCATAACGAAGGTGTAAATAAGTTTCTTTCTCAGATCAACAATTTTCCATGCGTTTCTGATTGTTTCGAACATCTTATACCACCTCAGCCTTTCCGCCTGCTGCAGCAATCTTCTCTGCTGCGCTCTTACTGAATCTCTTTGCCTTTACGGTAAGATTCTTTGTAAGTTCGCCACGACCCAAAATTACTACGCCGTCGCAAATTTTAGAAATAACGTTTGCTTCCTTAAGAAGTTCTGCTGTTACTTCTGTGCCATTTTCAAATTTATTCAAAGCTTCAACGTTGACAGATACATACTGCTTCGCAAAAATATTGGTAAAACCACGTTTTGGAAGTCTTCTGTATATGGGCATCTGTCCACCCTCAAAGCCAGGACGAACACCGCCACCGCTGCGGGCGTTTTGACCTTTGTGACCTTTACCACTGGTCTTACCGTTACCGCTTGCATGGCCTCTACCAACTCTGAATGCCTTTTTCTTGGAGCCTTCGCTCGGTGATAATTCATGGAGTTTCATTGTGTCCACCTCCTCCTTTTAATTCAAAATTGTTTTTGCCCGAATGACCATAGCCCTTCGGGCTGCAGCCGATTTAATACGACTACCTGATAATTACTCGGATACCTCTACCAGGTGTTTTACCTTGAAGATCATTCCGCGAAGCTGAGGTGTGTCATTCTTTTCTACTGTCTGACCAATTTTCTTCAAACCAATAGCCTCAACTGTTGCAATCTGATCCTTCTTGCATCCGATTGTACTCTTTTTAAGTGTTACCTTAATTGTATTAGCCAAGGATAAACCCTCCTGTCTTAAATTTTAATTAACCGAGGATCTCTTCCGGCTTCTTACCTCTGAGTTGAGCAACCTCTTCTACACTCTTGAGAGATGCCAGACCCTCAATTGTTGCTGCAACAACGTTCTTAGGATTGTTGCTGCGCAAACATTTTGTACGAATATCTCTGATACCTGCCAATTCAAGCACCGCACGAGCAGGACCGCCCGCGATAACACCGGTACCTTGAGCAGCCGGTTTCAAAAGAACCCTACCTGCTCCAAACTCACCAATGATTTCGTGAGGAATTGTTGTGTTAACTCTTGGAACAGTTATCATATTCTTCTTTGCTGTATCAATACCCTTACGGATAGCGTCAGGAATTTCTGCCGCTTTACCGGTACCGCATCCAACGTGGCCGTTGCCGTCACCAACAACTACCAATGCACTGAAACGCATTGTTCTACCACCCTTTACGGTTTTTGCAACACGGTTAAGGTAAACTACTTTTTCCTGAATATCAAGAACGTCTGCATCGATGCGTTCCTGTTTCTTGGTTCTTTCACCTTTCTCTGCCATTTATGTTTCACCTCTTTCTCGACAATTAGAATTTCAGACCGCCCTCGCGAGCTGCCTCGGCGAGTTCTGCAACTCTGCCGTGATATACATATCCGCCTCTGTCGAATACGACTTCACTAATGCCCTTTTCAATAGCCTTCTTAGCAATCAAAGCGCCAACCGCTTTAGCAGCTTCTTTGTTGCCGCCGTAATTTGCCTTAAGCTCTGCATCCAAA
>JAZUMJ010000060.1:0-5088 GCA_045603605.1 Ructibacterium sp.
AAGCCTGTTTGTCATACGATGATATTTTGGGAGGAAGGAGTTATTCTCAAAAAATCTTTTGCTACAGTGAGGAGAACGGTATATTCGTTTTCGCAAAACAATAGTAACTAGATTTCCGAAAGCCGGAGTGTCTTTAATACGTTGAATACGATAATCATGAATGGCATCTGTGACTTTACCACAAGCGATGCAAGAATGTGATTTTCTTTCTAATTCAGCATAAATAGTTAAAGTTTCAGAAGAAGTCTCAATGTTTGTTACGGTTACCTCTTGCAATCCGAGTATTTCTTGTGTAAAATGAGTGTAGAGCATAATTTAGTCTCCTATCCGTCATGGTTTTTGGACAATTCCATTTTAACGGATTTTAGCTAAATATGCTCTACTTTTTTTGATTTTTTTCTAATTATTTTTTTGTAGGCTCTATTTCGCTACCCCAACATTTATTATAGAGCCTTATTTTTCTACAGCCTTTTTTTGTTAAAAATTTGTTATACCGATAAAATTGAAAAAAAAGCAACAAATCTTACATTTTGATAGTACTTTTTTATTTTAACTTATGTTATAATTTGTTAAAGCGTGAAAGGAAAGGGGAACTATTGAAAATGCAAAGATTTTACTACCATACAAGACATATACCCGAGGAACAGTTAAAGCTTGAAACAGATTCTGGACGCAGAGTAAAAGAAGCGGGTTTATGTGATGTAATGAATGAAAAAAATACAAAAATGCTGAACGACTATGGTACCAGCGTTATAGAAACTCGTGTAGTTTGGTGGGAAATAGAAAAAGAGCCGGGAGTCTTTGATTGGTCTGTTCTGGATAAAAGGATTGAGAAAATTGAGAAGGCAGGACTTCAGCCGGGAGTGTTTCCGTGGTTTATGCACGCTCCTGAATGGGAAAATAAGTTGGTTCGTGCCCAGTGTATAGAACACGGTGAAAATTCGTCAATAATATCCTTATGGGAACCCAGACTTTTGGAAGAATATGACCGATTATTTGGGGCATTAGCTGAAAGATATGGTGACAGAATTAAATTTTTATATTTCAGCTTTTACGGAGATTTTGGTGAACCCCAGTACCCTCATTGTACGAAGCATTATAGGTTTTCTGCAAAGCATGCTCATTATGGTTATTGGTGCGGTGATAAGCTTGCAAGAGAGGATTTTAAGCGTTATTTACAGAATAAATATAATACACTCAGTGAGCTAAATGAGGCGTGGAATACGGACTTTGTAGATTGGGAAGCTAACTTAATGCCAAGAATGCCATTGGTGGCAAATACCCTTAAACGCAGACAGGATTTTCGTGATTGGTATACAAAAAGCCTTGTGGACTTTGTTGATAAAGCCGGAGCAATAATAAGAAAGCATTTCCCGGATATCCGTGCTGGATTTCCAATGGGCGGTGACCGTGAACGTTTAAAACTTGGGCAGATAAAGAGCTTGGTTATAAAAAGAGTTTCAAAAAAATATAACCTTTTAACCAGATGGACAAGTATGGGAAACGAAAAGGATTATGGAATAATAGACTTTCAGGCAAGACGTGTTTCCTCAGCGGTTGATTTTTATTCCCAAAAAGGCTTTGGTACAGAGGTGTCATTGGGTATTCCGGGGGATATGGCGTATAATGTGCTGTATGTAAACCTGAGTAATGGTTCAAGTATGTTACATAACGAAATGACAGGCATTATAGATGGTTGGGATGATTATTATCCGTGGAAGGATAAGATGCCGGTTTTGAAAGCGAAAACTGATATAGCAGTATTTTATCCGGTTGAGGGCGAGCAGATGGAATGTATGATACCGGAGAGAACAGAAGAAATGCTTGATGGCTATGATTTGGGAATAACCGATATGGATGCATCTGATACACACGATTTATATATAAAAGGTGGAGATGTGCGTAAGCTTTATAATTATGATGTGTATGATTCTTATATGATAGCCGACGGAGCACTTGCCGATAAGAAGGATTTAATCATCTTAGATACTTGCCCTGTTCCGCAAAAGACCATGGATATTATAATGGAATGGGTTAATAAAGGCGGACGTTTGTGGTATCTGAATGACAGCAAGCCTTGGATTCTTGAAACCACAGAGGATATGCAAGCATATTTGGAAAATAAATTTTCTGTTTCAGTAAAGACAACACAGGAGCAATCATCAGGAGTTTATTGTTTGAATAATTGGCCTGATTTTGAGCAGTATAGGAAAATTCGTGAAAAATATCAGGAAGGCAATGGGCCTGTGTTTGTAACCTTGCACGACAAGGGATATTCTGTTTATCTGCCTGATAAGAAACAGATCATTATTGAAAATTAGGAGGATTTAACTATGGAATTTATGTTGGGCTGTAATTATTGGGCATCAAATGCCGGCACAGAAATGTGGGTAAACTGGGATGAAGATGCAATAAAGAAAGACTTTAGAATTTTAAGCGAAAACGGAGTAAACACATTGAGAGTGTTCCCGATTTGGAGAGATTTTCAGCCGGTTTATCCCTTGTATACTATGGGTGGAGAGCTTAAAGAATATAGATTAAATGAGAGTGATTTGCCACAAAACCTCTATATGTTGGATGAAAAAATGCTTGAAAGATTCAGTAGGTTTTGCGACCTGGCTCAGGAATACGGACTTAAGCTCATTGTTGGATTATTGACAGGATGGATGAGCGGCAGACTTTTTATACCCCCTGCTTTATTTGGGAAAAACCTTTATACAGATTCTGTTGCTCTTAACTTTGAGCAAAAGTTCATTGAAGGCTTTGTGAAAAGAATGAAGGATAAGCCTGCCATTTATGCGTGGAACTTAGGAAATGAATGTAATTGTATGTCCAAGGCGGCAAATCACGAAGAAGCAGAAACATGGACAATGGTTGTATGCAACGCTATCCGTGCAAATGACAGCGAAAGAATGATTATATCCGGAATGCACGGAATAAATATAGAAGGAATATGGCGAATTACCGAACAGGCAGCACATACAGATATGCTGACAACCCACCCGTATCCATATTTTGTTCAGTATTGTGCTAAGGATAAATTTTCTTCATACAGAACCCTTATGCACGCAACCTGTGAAACCAAATATTATTCAGATATAGGAAATAAGCCGTGTCTTGTAGAAGAGCTTGGAACACTGGGCCCTGCAATGTGTGACGATGCTACCGCTGCAAAGTTTTTACATACTAACCTGTTTTCTAACTGGGTACACGGTTCAGAAGGGGTTTTGTGGTGGTGTGCCAATGAACAGATTATGCTTAAAACACCGCCATATACATGGAATATGTGCGAAACAGAGCTTGGTATGATTGATAGAAACGGCAATCCAAAGCCTGTTCTTCTGGAAATGAAAGATTTTGCTGACTGGCTTAGTGAAAATGAAGTTAAGTTGCCAAAAGCTAAAGAAGATGCAGTGTGTATTATGACCGAAGGTCAATCCCAGTGGGGAATTGCCTATATGTCTTATATACTTGCAAAGCAGACAGGAATTAATCTTAGATTTGCAGACGGCGGCGGAGAGTTGCCGGAAAGCGACTTTTATATGATGCCTTCTGTTCAGTCTGTACACCCTATAAGGTCGGAGAAATTTAATCGACTTAAAGAACGTATAGCAGATGGCGCAACATTGTATATTTCAAATTGTGAGGCGGTTATATCTGAGTTTAAGGAGCTTACAGGTGTTGTAATAAACGATTCCCAAACCAAGAACGAGAGAGGAATGGTTATCATTAATGGGAAAAACGTCGAATATGCCTATGAACGTAAGCTGACAATTACAGCTGATAAAGCAGATGTTCTGTGCTGTGATGAAAACGGAAGTCCCCTTATTACCTCTTACAGATATGGAAAAGGTAAGGTTATCTATGCTAATTTCCCGGTAGAGAAGAATTTATTGGATAAATCGGATATGCACTTAACAGACCAACGTGAGATATACAAGATGATTTTTGAGGAAAAAATCAATACACACGTTGTAAAAAGTGATTGCAGATATGTGGGGATTACAGAACACTATGCAGAAGACGGCTCAGTTTATGCAGTAATAATCAACTATTCGGATTTGAAAATAGAACCTGAAATTTCTATTGCAGACGGATATAAGTATGAGAACATCAAAGGTGATATCGGAAGCATAGACCCATTTGATACAGTTATCGTTAAATTAACAAAATAAATGATTAAGCAACCGTTTAAATGCGGTTGCTTTTTTGTGTGAATGCCCCCTACATTCGTTTAACCTCGCCATTTCTCGTAGGGGCGGACGCCTCTGTCCGCCCGGTTTGCGGTTTAACATATTACGGCGTGCCGTTTTTGCGTTAAATAAAGGTGCCGGTGGCACGTTTATAGCAAAAAGATGAGGTGCGGACAGCACCGACTTTATATGAAACACAATCGTGTTTCTGCACAAATGATTTCGTCACGCCCTACGATAAATTGTAAATTAATCGCAATCGGTAGGGAACGACCTATGTGTCGTTCCGCAGAAACCAAAGTATGAAAAAACGCTATTGACAATTACTTATTTTATGGTATAATAAAAGTGTGGAAACCCAAGACGGTTGCCACGATACAATTTAACACACGATATTGAGATTAAATCTCAAGTATGTGAGCCAATCTGTTTGCGGCAGACGGCTCACTTTTTCTTTATGCAAACTATTATATCTTTAAGAATTGTATAAACAAAACCGGCGATATTGCATATAGCTGCAAAGTTAAGTAAAGTAATATGTACCAGCCTCCCTTCGAGAAACAATTTCCCGTCAAGGGCTATACATTCGCCTCCATTCCGCCCAAGCGGGATGACAAGGCAACCGTCCTTTTTAACCACCACACCGTCTACGAGGATTAAAAAATCAACTGTATGACGGTGGATTTCCACAGAAAACATTATATCAAATTTGACAGTAGGTGTCAAGATTTTACATGCAATGGATGTTATTTATCAGCCCTCTCCGTCACGGCAAGGTGACTGAGAGATTGTGCTATATTCGACAATCCCCCCACCGCAAGCGGTCCCCCCTCCTTTGCACAAGGAGAGCTTTTTTGCTATGCAATGTAACAAAAATCTTACAAAATGATAGTAA
>JAZUMJ010000061.1:0-19539 GCA_045603605.1 Ructibacterium sp.
TATTTAAAAAATATGTTGGAATGTCCCCCTCGGAATATGCAAAATTATATTAATTAAGCTCTATTATTTTCTTGACTTTATATTTAAAAACTTATACAATGTACTCATATTATTTAAGCGTGGTGATTTTTTTGCATAATCAAAAATTAAAAGGAAATACATTTCTGTTTTTTGCAGCCTTTGTATGGGGTATTTCATTTATAGCTCAAAGTAAGGGAGTAGAATCGCTCTCTCCTGCCCTCTTTAATGGTGTGAGATGTATTTTAGGGGGAATAGTTCTTCTTCCTGTTATCTTTATTTTGGATCATATAAATAAAGGTAGCGGACAAGCCCTGTCATGGAAAAATAAAGAATTATGGATTGGCGGTGTTATATGCGGAATTTTCTTGTGTATAGCAACAACCCTTCAATCAGCAGGTATGGTATATACAAGTCCGGGAAAAGCCGGATTTATAACCGCTTTATATATGGTTATCATTCCAATTATCGGTTTATTTACAGGAAAAAGACCAACTCTGATAATCGGTATTTCGGTTATAATCGCAGTAATTGGACTGTATCTTATGTGCATAGATTCTGATTTGAAAATCAACAAAGGGGATATACTTATATTTATTTGTGCATTTGTCTTTGCCGGTCATATCCTCTCTATAGACCATTTTTCTCCAAAGGTTGATGGTGTTAAATTATCCTGTCTTCAATTTTTTGTTTGCGGAACAATAAATATGATAATGGTTATTTTTACCGAAGAAATACATATCACACCAATTCTAAACAACTGGGCATCTATTGGATACGCAGGAATAATGTCTTGCGGAGTTGCTTACACATTCCAGATTGTGGGACAGAAATACACAGATCCTACCTCTGCCTCTATTTTAATGAGTTTAGAATCTGTTTTTGCCACCCTTTCAACTGTTGTACTGGTAGCATTGGGTTGGGATTTAACAGGCGGTGCTCTCTCTTTAAAAGAAATATTAGGTTGTATTTTGATGTTTACAGCCATACTTCTCGTTCAAATGCCTGAGAAGAAAAGTGTTGTTGACACAGATACAAAAAAATGTTAAAATATGTCTAAGTTTGTAAAATAATTATTTATATATATTTTAGGAGGGAGTTTCTTTATGAAACTTAACAAAAAATCATTATTTTCTTTTTTTGCCGTAATGCTCCTTATGTTTGTTACAGCAACAGTTGTATCGGCAACCGGTGAAGATGCTGAAACATTTGTTTCAAGTTATCATTCCACCTTCTGGGCTTTGGTTCCGCCATTGGTTGCTATCGCCCTTGCCCTGATTACCAAAGAGGTTTATTCATCATTGTTTTTAGGTATAGTTCTTGGCGGACTTCTTTCAACCAATTGGCATCCTGTTGCAGCACTTGACAATATACTCAATGAGGGTATTATCGCCGCTGTATCAGGAACAGCGGGAATATTCATATTCTTGGTTATTCTTGGTGCAATGGTTGCTCTTGTTAATAAAGCCGGTGGTTCTGCCGCTTTTGGACGTTGGGCAGAGGTACATATCAAATCAAGAGTCGGCGCAATATTTGCTACATTTATCTTGGGTGTGTTAATCTTTATTGACGACTACTTTAACTGCCTTACAGTTGGAAGTGTTATGCGTCCTGTTACAGACAGACATAATATTTCAAGAGCAAAGCTTGCCTTTATTATTGACGCAACAGCTGCTCCTATTTGTATGATTGCTCCTGTTTCGTCTTGGGCTGCTGCTGTATCCGAATTTACTGAAGGCACAGGTTATTCAGGAATTGACCTTTTTGTTCGTGCAATTCCATATAACTTCTATTCATTATTGATGTTGGTATTCATCATCACACTTACATTAATGAAGTTTGATTTTGGGCCAATGAAAATGCATGAATTTAATGCAATCAACAAAGGTGATATCTTCAGCGGCGGACAGATTGATGCAGAGGCCGATTCAAGCGAAGGAAACCCCAAAGGAAAGGTAATTGACCTTATTCTTCCTGTTATCGTATTGGTTATCTTCTCCGTACTTGGATTAATTTACGTTGGTGGGTATTTTGCAGGAGATGACTTTATTACAGCATTTGGTAATACAGATGCAACAATTGGTCTTCCTTGGGGTGCACTCCTTGCATTAATCTTTACGATGATTTATCTTATTGCAAGAAGAGTTATTACATTCAAAGAAGCTATGGATTCTATCCCCAAGGGCTTTAACGCAATGGTACCTGCAATATTAATCCTTACATTTGCTACATCACTTAAGAATATGACAGGGTTACTCGGTGCTGCCGAATATGTCGAAGCATTGATGAATTCTGCAGCTGCAGGACTTGCAAACTTCTTGCCTGCAATTATCTTCCTTGTTGCTTGCGTCCTCGCTTTCTCAACAGGAACATCCTGGGGAACATTCGGAATTTTAATTCCTATTGTAACTGCAATCTTTGACCCATCAAGCGAACTCCTTATAATCGGTGTTTCTGCTTGTCTTGCAGGCGCTGTTTGCGGTGACCATTGTTCACCAATTTCAGATACAACAATTATGTCATCAGCCGGAAGCCAGTCTAACCACATTAACCACGTTTCAACCCAGCTTCCATATGCAATATTTGTTGCTGCAATTTCATTTGTTGGATATTTACTTGCAGCATTCATTCAGAACGCAGTAATTCTTTTACCTGTAACAATAGTTTTGATGATTGCATCACTCTTTGTAATCAAGAAGGTTACTGCAAAAAAAGAATTGGCATAATATTTAAGGGTTCAGCTTATCGCTGAACCCTTTCTTTTATAATCTTTCTGTATTGCTTTGGTGATATTCCCTTTCGTTTTTTGAAATCTTCTATAAAATGACTTGTTGTTGCATAATTAAGTTCCTGCGCAATACTCGTAACAGATACATCTGTGCATTGCAATACTCTCTCTGCATATGTCAACTTATACAGCTTTACATATTCCCCAAATGTCATTCCTGTTGCACTTTTAAATATTCGTGAAAAATGTCCGTCACTCATACCGCATATTTTAGCCGCTTCATTAGTTTTTATAAATCCATTGCTCTCTTTAACATACTCCATAACATTTCTTATCTGCCTGATACTGTCACGGTTTATATTAGATTTAATTGAAATAATTTCATCATTTTTCTTCCAATATTCCAATATTTCCGCACACACTCTGAGCATATCAGAACGAACTCTCAATTCTGATGTGTAGTCATTTTGCTCAAAAGCCTCCAACGCATCTATTATCAGTTGATTTGCAACTGTAATACCGCTTATAATTCGTGTTTGATTTTTATTATTTCCATTTAAGTTAAAAATATATTCAAACTCATTTGCACTGCTTTCCCGAGAGAAAATTATATCAGGCAAAAACTTGACAACAATATACTCACACTTTTCATCAGCAATAAAGTTATGCGGTTCACCGGGATAAATAACAAAAATATCTTCTTTATTTAATTTAAATACATCATTTGAAATTAACCCACGCATTTTACCTTCAAGCACATATATCAATTCGACGTATTCATGATAATGATAGCTAATTTCATTTTTTGATATAGATGGCTTTCTCTCCATGAGCAAACACTGTATGTTTAGATTTTCTCCATTACGTTTTGCAAGACCTTCATCAATTATCATAATTTCACCCCAATATCAGGATTTCGATATTTTTTGTTAAAAAAATTATATCACAATAAATCGGACAATGATATACTTAAAACCAACAAATAATTTATATGAGAGGTGTTATTTATGTCCAAAAAACTTAAAATTGCAATAATTGGTGCCGGCGGTATCGCCCAAAAGGCTCACCTTCCCGGTTATGCAAAAATGGATAATGTTGAAATTGTTGCAATATGTGATATCTTAAAGGACAGAGCTGAGCAAGTAGCAAAAGATTATTCTATTCCTGCTGTTTACACAGACTACAAAGAGGTATTGAATATCCCCGGTTTAGATGCAATTGATATCTGTACCCCAAACTACCTTCATTCAATAATTGCCTGTGAAGCCTTGGAAAAGGGACTTAATGTATTTTGTGAAAAGCCTGATGCTGTTAATGTTGCCGAAGCAGAAAAAATGAAAGCCGCTGCGGAAAAAAGCGGCAAAGTATTAATGGTTATGAGGAACAACCGTTACAGAGCAACTGCGGCATTTTTAAAGAAATATATAGAAGATGGCAAAATGGGTAATATTTATGCAGGCCGTTGCGGCTGGCAACGCAGACGTGGTATTCCCGGAAGAGGTGGCTGGTTTACCACCAAAGAGCAATCAGGCGGCGGACCTCTCATTGACCTTGGAGTACATATGATTGACTTGGCAATATGGCTGATGGAAAATCCCACTCCCGTTGCTGTAAGCGGCTGTGCTTATAACAAATTTGCAAATTCTGAGGATATCAGCGACTCAATCTCTGCAAAACATGGCGATAGAGTTGAGGGCGGAACATTCGATGTGGAAGATTTGGCAATGGGCTTTATTCGTTTTGACAACGGCGCATGTCTGCAAATTGAGTTCTCATGGGCGTCAAACATTGAACAGGAACAGCAGTTTATTGAACTTCGCGGTGAAAAAGCAGGTTCTACATTCTCAACTGTTGCAGATAAACAGTTAAAAATATTCACTGAGGAAAATGGTACAACTGTTGATTATATTCCAAATGTTGACGATACAAAGTGCGTTCAAATTCACGAAGCAAATCTCAGACATTTTGCAGATGTTCTTTTAAATGGTGCAGAACCTATGTTTGTTCCTCAACAGGGACTTGATATGATAAAAATACTTGAAGCAATGTATAAATCCTCAGACGAGGGCAGAGAAATTGCTTTATAATAAAGGAGACTAACTATGATTAAAGTTACAATATTTAATGAATATATGCATGAACAGATAGAAGATAAAGTGCGTGAAAACTTCCCAAAAGGTATTCACAGCCAACTTGCAAGCTTTCTTCAATCCGACGAAGTTCAGGTAAGATGTGTGACACAGTATGACGAAAATCAGGAATTAATTCCCGATTGCGGACTTACTGAAGAAGTTTTAAAGGATACAGACGTTATAATCTGGTGGGGTCATATGCGTCATAAATTTGTCCCTGATGAAGTTGTTGAGAGAGTTCATAACCATATTCTTTGCGGTATGGGTGCAATCTTCCTCCATTCAGGACATCATTCAAAGGTTTTCAAAAAATTGATGGGAACAACCTGTAATCTTTCATGGCGTGATGGTGCAAAAGAAAGACTCTGGAATATCAACCCTGCTCATCCTATAATGGAAGGCGTTCCTCAGTACATTGACCTGCCTGAAGAAGAGATGTATGGTGAATGTTTTGAAATTCCTCAACCAAACGAATTGCTTATGATTGGAACCTACAATTCCCACGAAGTATTCAGGAGTGCTTGCACATGGCAGAGAGTTAACGGCAGAATTTTTTATCTGCAACCCGGTCACGAAACAAATCGTGCTTACTACAACCCTGATATTCAAAGAATTATCAAAAACGCCGTTAAATGGGTTAATCCTACATATCGTGTTGAAAAACTCGAGGCACCTAATGTATCTATAATAGAATTTTAACATACTAAAATAAAAATTTTTGAGGAGATTACGCATTTTTATTGCATTCTCCTCTTTTTTATGTTAGAATATTAATGTACAAATATCAATTATTTAATATTGACCTTATGGATAATTATGATAGACTATAAATTAGATAATATATTATAAGGAGAAATATTAAATGGCTGAATTACGTTATAATCCATTAACAAAAGATTGGGTGATGATTGCATCACATAGACAAAACAGACCTCAGATGCCAAAGGATTGGTGTCCATTCTGTCCCGGTTCAGGAAAGGTGCCTGATAACTTTACTGTTTATAAATACGACAATGACTTCCCTGCTCTTTCACAAAATCCTCCTGTTCCTGATGACGTTGAAACTGAATTATATAAGACAAAAGAGGCTTATGGAAAATGCGAGGTTATCCTCTATTCACCTGAGCATACAATTACACTTCCTCAATTAACTGTTCCGCATATTTGCGAACTAGTTGATTTATGGACAGAACGTTTTGAGGAATTACGCAAGGACGAAAAAATAAAATACATATTTATCTTTGAAAACCGTGGCGATGTAGTTGGTGTTACAATGCCGCATCCTCATGGTCAAATTTACGGATACAGTTATATCCCTAAAAAGCTTGAGGTTGAACTTGAGGCAAGCAAGGAACATTTTGATGAAAAGGGAAAATGTCTTTTCTGCGATATATTAGAAAACGAGGTTAAATATAAGGAACGTGTTATCATTGAAAATGATGATTTTATTACATTCCTCCCATATTTCACTGATTATCCATACGGTGTATACATTGCTGCAAAAGAGCATATTCAGAATTTGACACAGTTTAATTCACGTCAAAAGGAAAACCTTGCAAAGATACTTAAAGAAACTGCAGGAATGCTTGATAATCTTTTTGATTATCCATTCCCATATATGATGTGTATGCATCAAGACCCTGTAAACAGCGGAGATTTCTCCGATTACTTCCACTTCCACATTGAGTTCTTCCCGCCAATGCGTGCGGCAGATAAACAGAAATTTAATGCGTCAAGTGAAACAGGGGCTTGGGCAGCTTGTAATCCAACTGCTCCCGAAGAAAAAGCTGTTGAGCTTAGAGCGGCACATAAGAAATTTTTAGAAAGTTTAAATAAATAACGAAAGGCGGAAATTAATATGACAATTGCTGAATTGAAACAGGAATTTATTAACACATTCGGCGGAGAAGCAGAAGACTTGCGTGTATTTGCTTCTCCCGGAAGAGTTAACCTCATCGGTGAACATACCGATTACAGCGGAGGATATGTTTTCCCTGCTGCACTTACGTTCTGTACAACAGTTGTTGCAAGAGTTCGTCAGGATGGAGTTATCCGTATGAAAGCAACAGACCTTCCCGATATTGTTGAAGGAACTGTTGACACAATTGATAATTTTAAAGACTTAAAATGGGGAAATTATCAGTTTGGTGTTTTTGTTGAGTTAAGAAATGCAGGCTATAATATTGTGGGCTGTGATATGCTTTTCCACGATACAACACCACATGGTGCAGGGCTTTCATCTTCTGCAGCAATTGAGGTATCATCTGCAATTGCTATGGCAACTTTAGGCGGTGCAGATAGTATTGACAGCATCGAGATAGCTAAACTCAGCCAAAAGGCTGAACATAATTACATAGGTGTTATGTGCGGAATTATGGATCAGTTTGCATCTGCTATGGGTAAGAAAAACCACGCTATATTCTTAGATTGTAAAAATCTTGATTATCAGCTTGTTCCTATGAAGCTTGATGGATATAAGCTTGTTCTTTCAAACACAAACAAAAAACATTCTCTTGGTGCATCAGCTTATAATGAGCGTAGAAGTCAGTGTGAAAAAGGACTTGAAATGCTTAAAACAAAGCTTCCTGATATAAATTGTCTTGGCGAAGTTTCTGTTGAAGATTACAACAAAGCAAAGGATGCAATTTGCGACCCATTAGTTGAGCAACGTGTACGTCACGTTATCGAAGAAGATGACAGAGTTAAGAGAGCAATCGACGTATTATCAAAGGGTGATTTGAAATCATTCGGTGAGCTTATGACGGCATCTCACAACTCTCTTAGAGATTTATTTGAAGTTTCCTGTGAAGAGCTTGATATTCTTGCAGAAGAGGCTCTTAAAATTGATGGTGTTCTCGGTTCAAGAATGACAGGTGCCGGATTTGGCGGATGTACTGTGAGCCTTGTAAAAGACGAAAGTGTAGACAACTTTATTGAAACAATCGGAAAAATTTACGAAGACAAGGTTGGATATCCTGCATCATTCTATATCACAGAAATCGGTGACGGTGGCAGAGAAATAATTGAATAATATAAGAATGAGGTCAGTTTTTAGAAACTGACCTCACTAATTATACTTAGTGCAACCTTAATCCCATCAACAGCCGCACTTACTATTCCTCCTGCATAACCGGCACCTTCTCCTACAGGATACAAACCTTTCACATTTATGCTTTCCATATCCTCGTTTCTTGAAATTCTAACAGGAGCAGATGTTCGCATTTCAACGCCTGTCATAACTCCGTTTGAAAAGCCTTTCATCTTATTCTCAAAATCTGTCAGCCCATCAACAAGGGTGTTTGAAATAAATTCAGGCAGACATTTTCTCAAATCTGCAAATCTTGTTTTTCCCGTAAAACTGGGTTTAACTTCACAAATCTTGCTTGATGCTTTGTTGTTTAAAAAATCACTTATATTCTGTATTGGTGCACTTCCGTCACCGCCGCCAAGTTTATAAGCAAGTTCTTCATACTTTCGTTGAAATTTAACGCCACCAAGAGGTGATTTTTCCCCAAAATCCTCCGGTCTTACTGAAACAACAAGGGCACTGTTTGCATTTTCTCTGTCACGCTTATATTCGCTCATACCGTTTACAACCAACCGCCCCTCTTCCGAAGATGCATTAACAACAACTCCTCCGGGACACATACAAAAGGAATAACAACTTCTGTTATTTCCGTTGTACACAAGACGATAATCAGCAGGGGGCAAATCATTTCTGTCTGCACCATATTGTTTTTCATTAATAAATGATTGTTTATGCTCAACACGAACGCCTGCTGCAAAAGGTTTTGGTTCGATGAAAACACCATTATTAAGTAACATCTCATAAGTATCACGGCTACTATGCCCTATTGCAAGAATAACCTTAGAACAAGGGATGCTTTCGCTATTATTTAATTGAATTTCTGTAACCTTTCCATTATTAATTTTTATGTCTGTCAAACAGGTATCAAATCTAACCTCACCGCCTAAACGAATGATTTCGTTACGCATTGAGGCAACAACAGCTCTTAGTTTATCTGTTCCTATATGAGGCTTTGCCTTATACATTATATCCTCAGGACCGCCATGGTCTGTAAAGGTCTTTAAAACATATCTCTGTCTGGGGTCACTTATTCGTGTATTAAGCTTACCATCAGAAAATGTTCCTGCTCCACCCTCGCCAAACTGTACATTTGAATTTGGATTAATTATATTTGTTTTCCAAAAATGATTTATGGTCTTTACACGTTTTTCAACCATTTCACCTCTCTCAATAACAAGAGGAGGATTTCCGGATTTAGCAAGGATATATGCAGCAAAAAGTCCGCAAGGTCCCATTCCAACAACAACGGGACGGTCATTAAGCCTCTTATCTGCAGGAATTTCTAAGTCTTCACCATCGTTTAAGGGACGAATTATCTTTCCGTCACATTTTGTATTTTCAGCAGCATCTGCTGAAACAGTATAAACGTAATGAATATTATTCTTTTTTCGTGCATCAATTGATTGTTTATATACCCTGAAATTTGTTGCTGTAACAGAATTTAGCCGCACAATTTCCTGTGCGGCTAAAATTACATCATCTGTATTATGTTTAATCGGCATTTTAATTGACGAAATTGCAATCTTCATATAATCACCGTTTTATTTGTCTTCTGTAGATTTTTTTAGTGAAATTTCAACATCTGTAATATCATTTAATATTTTAATATCAGCAGGGATATTAAGCTTAACTTTTACTTTTTCATTATTCAAAAGTCTTTCAAATGGAATTGGTGCTGTTGAAATTTCATTTATCTTTGAAGTGAGTACATCATCACCATAAATCTGAACTGACTTGGGATTAATATCATATTCAATATCATCTATAGAAATGTTTTTGTCCCAACTGTATTCACTGTCAAATATCGCCTTAACATCAACACTTCTAAGCTTAAGCACTGAACAATGAAGCATTGTTGTTCTGTTACTCATACTAACTCTCTTTAATAATACATCTGTTGTTGAAAATTCATTACCTGTTTCATCATACAACTCTATATTAAGTTCTTTGTCAATATCAACATCTGAGTTTGCATAGTTTAAAACTACACCTGCTCCGGCAATCTTTCCAACAGCTGATTCAGGACCTCTAACCGTAATCTTTTCAGGATTAGTTTTAATGGGGCCCGCCATATAGTTTGTTGCCAACGAGCCTGTTGTCTTAACCTCAAGATTAATCTCTTTTTCAGCAAGTTTCTCTACAGCCACTGCAACCTGATACATATTTTGTTCTGTTATCCCTGAATTTTCAAATGGAATAACAATTGAAACAGGTATCTCAAAAATCCCATCACTATCAATTTTTGAGATATCAGCCTTAGCGCTTATTGTCTTCATATCATTCTGCCCCATACGTTTTCGGCTTCCCTGAACTTTCAAGTTGATAGTGGTAGCTTCTTCGTTAACTACGCTCAAACCTTTTTGGTTTAAAACATCCATTCCTTCAAACTGAATTGGAATATCTCTTACACTTATTTCAACTGCGGGATCAACAACGAAAACAATGAGTATCCATATAAAAACAGCAATAACAATTGACAAAATTCTAAGTCTGCCATTATCTTCTATCCATTTTTTCATTTGTTTTCTCCCCCCTTCAAATAGCTTTTAATCTTGTCGAAGCCTTTTTCATTAACATCATTCTTTGTTAATACAGAGGAATTTAACAATTCAATTATACGGTCTTTTAATGTATCTTCGGTATAGCCAATATCAAGAACACCTTTATGCGCAATAGATATTCTTCCTGTTTCTTCAGAAACAATAACAACAACTGCATCTGATTCTTCCGACACACCAAGTCCGGCACGGTGTCTTGTACCCAATTCCTGACTAATATTTGGATTTTGTGAAAGAGGCAATACACAGGTTGCAAGCTCAATCTTATTATCTCTTATTATTACAGCCCCGTCATGAAGCGGTGTATTTGAAACAAATATATTTTCAAGCAATTCACTGGTTGTTTCTGCATTAATGCGTATTCCGGAACTTATAAGGTTATCTATATTATCAGAATTTTCAATTACAATCAATGCACCGGTATAACTGTTTGACAAAGCTTGAGCAGCGTGAGAAAGTTGTTTTATCATCTGCATTGCTGATTCATCAAACTCACCTTTTTGGTCAAACCATTTACCCACTGTTGTTTTTCCAATATTTTCAAGAGCTTTTCTCAATTCAGGTTGGAAAATAACCAATATTGAAATCAATCCAACCTGAAGGACATTACTAAGTATAAAGCTTAATGTATTAAGATTAAAGGTTTCACTTAAAAGGGTTGCAAGAACAAGAATTACAACGCCTTTAAGCAGACGTATCATTCTGGTTTCCCGAATAAATTTCAATGAAATATACACAAGATATGCAACTGCAAATATATCAATAATGTCGGTAATTCTAAGCAAATCAATCTGATTCTTTAAAATATGATAAAAATTTTCT
This sequence comes from Ructibacterium sp., assembly GCA_045603605.1. Lineage (GTDB taxonomy): Bacteria > Bacillota > Clostridia > Monoglobales > Monoglobaceae > Ructibacterium. Next base: position 11,347 of record JAZUMJ010000061.1, read on the forward strand.
AACCACATTTATTCGGTCACCTCCATTTATAATCTTAATCTTAATTAGTACGCCTTACCCCAATATACCATCTTTGTTGCAGGTTTACCGCAACAAACACAGGTTTTAGCAATCTCTTCCTGTTCAAAAGGAATACATCTTGATGTTGCCGTTGTATCTTCTTTTATCTTCAATTCGCAAGCCTCATCACCGCACCACATAGCCTTAACAAATCCGCCTTTTTCTTCGATGATTTGCTTAAACTCATCATATGTTTTAGCAGAGCTTGTTTTTTCTTCTCTGTTATTGCGTGCAGCCTCAAGCATTTGTGCCTGAATTTTTTCAAGAAGTGCAGCAACCTCTTCTTCGATATTGTCAAGAGATACAAAAGTCTTACTTCTGTCAACACGGCTAACTAAAACCGCTTGATTTTTCTCTATATCCTTAGGTCCTATTTCAATACGAACAGGAACTCCTCTCATTTCATATTCACTAAACTTCCAACCCGGTGATTTATCGCTGTCATCAAGCTTAACACGGAATTTCTCAGCAAGCTGAGCTCTAAGTTCTTCGGCTCTTTCCAAAACACCCTCTTTATGCTGCGCAATAGGAACAATAACAGCCTGAATTGGTGCAATTCTCGGTGGAAGCTTCAATCCTGCATCATCACCATGAACCATAATTATCGCACCGATAATACGGGTTGACATACCCCATGAAGTTTGATGAACGTGGGTAAGTTCATTATTATCATTTAAATATTGAATACCAAATGCTTTCGCAAATCCATCACCAAAGTTATGACTTGTACCTGATTGAAGAGCCTTACCGTCGTGCATCATACTTTCAATTGTATAGGTTTCGTTTGCACCTGCAAACTTTTCTTTATCTGTCTTTTGACCCTTAATAACAGGGATTGCAAGCTCCTCTTCACAGAAATCAGCATAGACATTGAGCATCTGTATTGTTCTGTCTTGTGCCTCTTTAGCTGTAGCATGAGCAGTATGACCTTCTTGCCATAAAAATTCTGCACTTCTTAAAAACGGTCTGGTTGTCTTTTCCCAACGAACAACACTGCACCATTGATTATAAAGTTTTGGCAAATCACGATATGAGCGGATAATTCCCGCATAATGCTCACAGAACAATGTTTCGGATGTAGGACGAACACAAAGACGTTCCTGAAGTTTTTCGGTTCCGCCGTGGGTAACCCATGCAACCTCCGGAGCAAAGCCTTCAACGTGGTCTTTTTCTCTTTGCAAAAGACTTTCAGGTATGAACATAGGCATATAAACATTTTCAACGCCCGTCTTTTTAAACCTTGAATCAAGACCTTTTTGAATATTTTCCCATATTGCATATCCGTAAGGTTGAATAACCATACAACCTCTTACTCCGGAATATTCACACAACTGGGCTTTTTTTATTATATCTGTATACCATTGAGCGAAATCTTCACTCATTGATGTGATTTCTTCCACCATTTTCTTATCTTGTGCCAACTTAATTCACCCTTCCAAACACATATTTTTCACTTGTACATAATGACACTAATTATATATTATAAGTATAAACTAAAATAAAAAAAGTGTCAAGGCTTGATAATATTTTGTAACAATAAATTCACGCCTTAACACTCTTAAATTATCCTTTTAAAAAATTTACCTCATTTTCGCTAATTTCCATATTTAACGCAGATAATGTATCCGCCATTTGTTCTTTAGTTCTGCAAGAGAAAACCGCAGACACAGGCAAGGGATTGCAGCTTAGATATGCAAGTGCAACAGCTGTTGGAGAAATCCTGTACTTTTGAGAAATTTCTTTCACCCTCTCAAATCTTTTTAAATTTTTTTTACACAAAAACCTATCCTTTGCCTTTTGGGAAAGCTCCGCTCCCTGACCAAGCTTTGCAAAGAAACCTTTTGCCTGGGAAGAAAACGCCATTACAGGAATATTGTTTTTGCGGTAATATTCATATTCCTCATCTGTCATACAAACCAAGGTGTCATCGTTTAATCTTTCAGGAGTTGTTTCAGCCAAGGAAAAATTAATTTGGCTGACACAGATTTTCGCCTTATTATGTCTTTTTGCATATTCATTTGCCTCGTTAATTCTGTCAGTTTTCCAGTTTGAAACACCGCAGACTTTTGCATAACCCATTTTAACAATTTCATCTAATGTATCTACTATATCCGAAACAGGCAAACTTCTTGCATCCCGATGAAGAAGATACACATCAACATAATCAGTGCCTAATGCTGATAAGCTTGCCTTTATGTCAAAAATTATGCTTTCTCTGTCAAGCCTTGGGCAATACATATCACCAACCGGTGGATGTCCGCCCTTTGTTGTTATAACAAGCTTTTCCCTGTTCTTTCTCTTCTTCATCCATCTGCCTATTATTTCCTCGGTAAGTCCGTTTGCATAAACCCGTGCAGTATCTATAGACCTTCCGCCGGCATCGAAATACATATCCAACAGATTGAAATATTTATCTATTTCCCCCTCATTATCATAGTTATTGGGTCCAAAGGTTATCCTCTGCATACTTACTTTATTTATCCCATTATCCAATGTTATCATATGCTTTACCTCGTAATTTATATTTCTGCTTCTGTGGCAACTCCCTTTTCAAGGGATTTTTTAACATCTAAAATTCGTTGATTGCTGCTACCCCTGAATTTAAGCATCAAGCTCTTTTTAGAAATCTCAAATTTTCCGTCAATTAAAATATCCGTAAGATTTAATAATGCATTAATTCCTTCGTCAGTTTCTTTCATTTTATTGAGCTGTTCAAAGGTATATCCACTGTAAGAAACAATGTTCATACCTTCTTTTTTCACCATTTCGCCAAGTTTTGCAAGCTCGCAAGCCTGACAAAAAGGTTCTCCGCCTGAAAATGTTACACCGCTAAGCAACGGATTTTTTTTGATATCCTCGAATATTTCTTCAACAGATTTTTCTGTCCCCCCCTCAAAAGGATGGGTTTGAGGATTATGACACCCCTCACAATGGTGGGGACATCCCTGAACAAAAACTGTATATCTTATTCCCGGTCCATCCACGATTGATTCTTTTATTATGCCTGAAACGTTTATCATTTTTTCACCCCTATTCAATAACAATAACTTCTTTAACTGTAGTAAAATTCAAACGAACAAATACAGAACTTCCATCAAATATATCGGTTTCATCACCTATATAAATTTTATTTTCTTTTGAATTATATCTGTATATATTTGCATTGCTAAGCAAAATTGTTCTTTGATAATTACCTGCCGGATTTATAATCATCTTTCCGTTAAGCTTTTTACTTACAGTACTATATGCAGTGTACAGCTCACTAAAATAGCTCTGTTCCGTAAGCGGTCCGTAATCCCACAGATGCTTTTCATAAAAGCCATCATTTTCAATTATATCTGCGGTTAAAAGCATTCTGAAATATCTGCAATGACTTTCATCGTCCATATAGTATTGTAATACTTCCCCTTTAGAAAAAGGATTGTTCCCGTTGGCTGTGTTTCTTTCTTCATAACTTCCCAACCAATCATATGTTACATCAATACCGCCTTCACTGTCAAAATAAACATATGATTCTTGTCCATTACCATACACAGATACAGCCAGACAGGGATTTCCGTCCTTATCATTTATATGCTCAACCTCTCTTATAACTGCGATGTTATCATAGCTTTCAAGATATCTGTCTTCACTGCCGTTTAAGTCAATAACAGCCGCTCCTGTCAGGTAATTATTATCTATATCGTAAAGTGATACATTATAGCTTTTATTTGTAATTAAATAATTACAATCCTTTACTCTGTAATCTTCGGTTTTACTTCTGTCTTTAGGCAAAACAAAAACCTTTGTATTGCCATCAAGCTGATATATGGAAGAAAATAATTTCATATTATCCCCATAGTATTTACTGCTATCTGATTTATAATTCAGCGAAAATACATCACAACCCACGGAATTTATTTTATTCTCCGGTATTTCAAGATTGGTTATAATTCCATCCCTGCTTGTAATTTTTACTAATCTGTCTTTATATTTCGTTATGTCAGCAACAGTTGTTTTTTTACCATTTAAGCGAGTTAAACCATTAACTGTATACTCAACCGCCTCTCTGTCATCTACAACAATTCTAAGACTTCCCTCTGTTGAAAAAGAACCTGTATCTGCCCCTGATATAAGATATCCATATTGAGTTTTATCACCTATATCTTCAATACAGGCTATATATCCGTTTATATCAAAATAGGCAATAACCTCTTTTCCTGTTAGACCCTTTAATTGATTTTTATCAAAACAAGATGCTAAATCAAACATATCCCCATCTAAAAATATTTTATCTTCTTTTATAGATGTAACGGTTCCGTTTAAAACAGAATTTAAAATATTTATGTATGCAACTCTTTTATCTTTACTATGTGCAACTTGGAAGATATCCTCAGGATTGAGTCTGATTTCAGGAGAATATTCAATCTTCTCACCATATTGATTTACAAAAACTTCTTCAGCTTTATCTATCTCTAAATTTATCAAACCCTTATTCTTATCGGTTATTCCACCGCCAAGCCTTCCAACCGAGCCAATATGATATGTATCATAATTTTCTATTAAAATAATATCTGCCAAACTGCTGCCCGAATATTTAATCAACCGCATAAATCCTGAATTAAATTCAAGTTCATCTACCATACCCATTCGTGTGTCATATCTGCCGTTATATATAACACGGGTGTTATTGGTAAATCCGCATTTATACTCTTTTCCGCTATCATCTGTATATGTAATATAATTACCATCAATTCCGCTATATTCAATAGGTGTAATTTCTATTAATTCACAATCATCATTTTCCGCATATAAAACGGTGCCTATATCACCGTGGCCTTCATACTTAACATAGGCAGAAACTTTGTGGGCAAATAAATCACTTAAGTCAAATTCTCCAAGTTTATATTCAACATCATTGATAACACAACGGTCACTACTATGAATACTGTCACTTATTATAGAACGGTTTCCAACATCTGAAAGAACACCTTCAGTTTTATATATTTTATGGTAATATTCCAAAACAGTAGTTCCGTCTTTCTTAAACCGAACATCCTCACCGCCAAATTCCACCTGATACATCATCTCGTCATCCAGAGAATTAACAAAAATAATTGCAGCCTCTCCTCTGTTTATGGGTTTATCCCCAACTGCTTCTATATCATTGTCAAGTCCAAATCTTTTTGCATAATATTCAAATCCAACGGGATATCCGCCTTTTTCCTCTGCTGCCGCAGAATATCCCAAGGCAGATATAATCATTTTAACAGCCTCAGTATATGTAATCTCAGCATCGGGATTAAAATTTCCATTTTCATCGCCGTTAATAACACCTACTCCGTATAAGGCTGTTACAGAACTGTTCGCCCAGTGCTCTGCAGATAAATCATAGAAAACCCTGTTACTTTTTCCATCAGTGTATAAATTCATATATACTGCCATCATTTTAGCAAATTCTGCCCTTGTTATTTTATTTTCAGGGCGATATTCATATTGACTATATCCTGATATTAAGTTTAAATTTTTTAAAAGTTTTGTGCTGTCATAATACTTTGTGCCAACACAATCTGCAAAGCCTGAATCATTCTCGTTTATATATCTTGAATACACCCCTGCTATACTTGGCGACCATACTGTTTTGCCAATATTTCCAAATATAATTCTAATATATTTTGCATCACTGCGGATGTTCTTCAGCGTATATATAACAGGAATCCACTTCCAGCTTTCAATCTGCACAGTTTTTATTATGGGTTTTTCTTCTTTCCAGTTCTCTCCGTCTATTGATGACATAAAGGAAAAATGGGATATTTCTTCGTTTTGCCTGAAATAAGTATGAAATATCAAATATTGATTTTCGGGAATTTCATAGTCTATCCACTGGGCAGTTGCTTCATTTCTCATAAACATTGTGTAATCATCAAAAGCATACTTATCTTCTTCGGCTGTAACACTTGGATAAACATTTTCACTTCTTCCGCAAGCTTTGGAAAAATCAACACAATCATCAACAAGATTTCCTTGGGGAGCTGTTGAAACAATATCTGTATTTTCCTGTGCATTTATTGAAATCACTCCGAAAACCATAGTGATTAAAATTATCAAACTGATAATACGCTTCATTTTCCAAACCTCACAATCTATTTCTCTTCCACTGCAAAATGATAACTCAAATAAGCCATATCAATAATATCTATTATGCCATTCTCATCAATATCTACCAATCTTATATTTTGCCAATCTTCTGCGTTTTCATCTTTTCCGTAATTTTCAATTACAAAATCTATCTCTTCCTGACCAATTTTCAAATCCTTATTTATGTCACCTATTAACGCATCCTTTAGCGTAATTTCAATCTCTTTTTCCATTTTTTCAGCTTCATCATCTTCGGATAAATCTGCATAAACAGAAATTTTAATCACACAACCATCTTCACATTCGCTAGAAACAGTAATATTTCCGTTTTCGGATAAGGTAACCCCTTTTGGAAGTTCATCAACCTCTTCCCAATACAGTGTATAATCCATATCAATTCCAAGTTGGTCTTTTACAACGGCTGTAAAGTTATATTCATTTACATCAAATCTTGGAATTTCAAGTTGCTCTTTTATATCTTCCACAACAATTTCGCATGGCACAGGCTCACCGATTTTTGCCTGAATTTCTCCTAAATATGGATTCCACCAATCGTTTACACTTAAATCTACACTTGGCCAAACAATTTTTATAAATCTGCATTTTTCCAGAGAGTTTAAACTGTAGATATGCTTTGACCAAACACTGGCATCTTCTGTACCTTTATCTATTTCAACCTCTGCATCAGCTTCACTCCATTCATTGCCATCAGCAGAAATATATATTAAAAACTCGCCTTCATTAGTTGGCCAAAAATATGATGTAAAGTTAAATTCATTTACATATGGCAAATCATAAACCAAATAGGCATCATCTGTATTATCTTTTCTTCTGAATACAAATTCATCATTATGCATTGTTTCCTTTTCATAATCCTCAACAGCCCAAAGGTTAATATTATGATTTTCTGTTACAAATTCAAATTCATCGCACTCAAATAATAATTCACTGTTATATTCAGGAACAGCTTTTTCATCTAAATCTGCAAAACAGTTAAATGAACAAAGTATGCTTAAAGATAATAAGAAACTAATAATTATTTTATTCTTCATTTTCAGCCTCCGCTGTTATAACATTATTTATCATTACCGCCGCCTCAGCCCTTGTAATTGTATTTTGAGGCATAAAAGTACCATCAGGATTTCCGTTTATTATACTGTTAATATACAACATATCAACTGCTCCAACTGCAAAATCCGAAATATCTTTTTCATCGGTAAAATTAATATTGAGTCTGCTTGTTTTAAACTTAATATTTTTATCTGTAATACATCTTGCAAGAATTGTAGCAAATTCTTCTCGGGTTATCACAGAATTCGGCTTAAACATTGAATTTTCATAGCCGTTTACAAGCGAATTTTTCCAGGCACTCATTACAAAGCTATAATACCAATCATCTGTTTTAACATCTAAAAATTTTTCTTCGCCGTCATATGTATCATCTTTATAAAACGCAGATACTATAATCTTTGCTGACTCTGCCCGTGTGATTATATTATTGGGTTTAAAAAGATTATCTTCATATCCGTTGATTATTTCCATTTCTGCAAGATTATTAATTGCATCAACCGCCCAGTTAACCTCATCTAAGTCTTTAAACATAGGAGCTGTTTCTGATGCCTCATTCTCATCTTGGTTGGGTAATTGTGTTGGCTCAGGACTTGGTGCAGATGTAATTGTTCCTGCCGGAACCTTTACAGTTGAAGAAACTCTTCCTCCACCGCCACCTCCGCCGCTGCCTCTGTTTGGTCTTACAACTGCAGAAGATTTTTCTTCGGATATTTTTATATCTGCAATTACGTCAATATCATCAAGTATTGTATACTTTAAATCGCTGTCAATAAGCTTAAGATTTTTTAAGGTTACCTGGGTATCCCCTGTATTTTTAGCTGAGAATGTAACTGTTAAGATATTATCTTTAATATTTTTCGTTTCAGCTTTTCCTTTTTGAGAAACTGCATACAAAACCTCTCCGTCTTTTTCTTCTAAAACCTTAATTGAACTTTCATCTTCAAT
>JAZUMJ010000062.1:0-23501 GCA_045603605.1 Ructibacterium sp.
TATCAAGGAGAGCAACCATATCTCTGCCATACAAAGGAAATTATATTGTAGATTTTTACTGTCATAAAGCAAAACTTGCTTTTGAACTTACTGCTGAACAATTTCGGCTTCCCAAATCGGTTCCATGGTTCCAAAAGATTTCCAAACATAAACCATTGCCGTATCAAACTTTTTATTCGTTGCAAAATTTATGGTTTGATTTTTATTTGTCGAGTATTTGGTTTCAATCATTTTTCCGTCTTTGAAGCAGGCAAGAATTATCTGTGCACCATTGGGCAAATTACTTGGAGTAACAGCAAATGTCACCTTGCCGTCAGCTGCTGTTGTGCATACGGTTTTCGTGCCTGTTCCAACATAAGTAATGCTCTGCTGCCGTGCATAGCTTTCTGCACATGTTCCTACGCCTCCGTAAATAGTCAGATTGTTACACAAATAAAACGCATAATCGCCAATGTACTCCACACTGTTTGGTATGGTAACCTTTGTAAGCCCTTTGCAACTGGCAAATGCCCATTCTCCAATAGTTGTAACGCTTTTGGGTATGGTAACGCTTGTAAGTCCTGTACAAATATAAAATGCATGATCGCCTATGAACGTTACACTGTCGGGGATAGTTACACTTGTAAGTGCGGTGCAATTACAAAACGCAGAATTATCTATGGTCGTTACACCGTCGGGGATTACAAGATTTGTTACCAATTTGCCGTTAAGATAAAGTTGTTTTGCACAATACAAAGGATTTGAGCCATCATTGCTAAAGTCAATTTTGCACCATGCTTCCAAATCAGATATGTTAACACTTGTAAGATTGGTGCAATTACTAAATGCAGAATTTCCTATGGCTTTAACTCTGTCGTGGATGGTTACACTTGTAAGTGCGGTGTAATTATAAAACGCATAATCGCCTATGGTTGTTACACTATTGGGGATAACCAGGTTTGTTATCAGATTGCCGTTAAGGTAAAGTTGTTTGGGCTTATCACTATTATATAGCGGATTTGAAGAAGCATTGCCGAACTTAATTTTACACCATGCTTCCATATCAGATATGTTCACACTTGTAATACCCGAGCAATACATAAACGCACCACCACCAATAGATTTAACGCTATCAGGTATAGTTACGCTTGTAAGATTTCCACATTCTTCAAAAGCATATTTGCCAATGAACTCCACGCTATCAGGGATAGTTATACTTGTAAGGGCTGTGCAATTATAAAACGCTTCTTCCCCAATAGACGTTACGCGGTTAGAAATAGTTATGCTTGTAAGTGCGGTGCACTTATAAAATGCGCTATTACCAATAGTTGTTACATTGTCAGGTATTGTTATACTTTTAAGTCCTGTGCAATTTCTAAACATACTATCGCCTATGGACTTCACACCATTTGGTATGGTTATACCTGTAAGTTTGCTGCAAAAGGAAAATGCCCCATCAGCTATCGTGAGCGTATTATCCTTTATAGTATAGTCACCTGTAATTGTGCTTTTTGCGCCTACAAGATGCTTGCCAATATACAATACTTCGTTTTCCCAGTTGTCAGCCTCGTCATAATAAGCAGTCCTATCCAAAGGACTATTGCCAATGTGTCGAATACTATCGGGAAAAGTAATGCTTGTAAGCTGTTCACAATCATTAAACGCATAACGGCCGATAGACTCAATGCCGTTGCTCAAAGTTACATTTGTAAGTCCCGTGCACTCACGAAACACACTAATACCTATGGTCGTTACACTGCCGGGGATAGTTACGCTTGTAAGTCCGGTGCAACCTTGAAACGCACCATCGCCTATGCTTGTCACACTATTGGGGATTGTTACATTTGTAAGGGCGATGCAATTATAAAAAGCCTCATTGTCTATGGTCGTTATACCATTTGGGATAGTTACATCTGTTACCAATTTGCCGTTAAGGTAAAGATATTTTGCCCAATGCAAAGGATTTGAAGCACTGCTAAAGTCAATTTTACACCATGCTTCCAAATCAGATATGTTAACACTTGTCAGATTTCGGCACTCACTAAACGCAGCATAGCCAATGGACTCGATGCCGCTGCCCATAGTTACACTTGTAAGATTTCCACATTCTTCAAAAGCATATTTGCCAATAGATTTTATATTATCAGGAATGGTGATTTCTGTAAGAGCAGTACACAAGTTAAATGCATAATTACCGATAGACGTGACGTTGTTGCCGATAATAATCTCTTTTATCCTTGACATATAGGAATACCATGGTGCCCTGGTAGTATAGTAATAATAGTCATCCATATCACCGCTGCCGCTGATTGTAAGCGTATTGTTAGTATTATCGAACTCCCATGAAAGGTTCTCACCACAGGTACCGCCGTAGGTCAGGGCAGAGACATTTATTACATTAAAGACAAGGGTAGCTATCATAATTATTGTAATAGACAATGAAACCTTCCTTCTCATTTTGTAACCTTCTTCCTTTTTTCTTTTTCTGTTTTATAGCATTTATTGTATCATATTCAGTTAAATTTGTAAATCATAATCTTTGTGTTGCAATCAGTATTTTTTTATGATAAAATTGATTTTGAAAAAAATTATTACTCTTTCCGTCACTAGAACCATATTCACCTTTCAGCACTCCCTCAGTCAGCTATCGCTGACAGTTCCCTCAGAGAGGGAGCCTTCGTTTGAGTCTTCCTCTTTGACGGTGGGAATGTCAAAGAGCATTTATATAAGCCTCCCTCTTTGAGGGAGGTGGCAAAACGAAGTTTTGACGGAAGGAGTTTCAAGGAGAATAACTATGTCTTTGCCATACAAAGAAAATTTAATCTCATATGCAAAAAATCTTCGAAAAAATGCAACAAAGCAGGAAAAACATCTGTGGTATGATTTCCTTTGCACGTATTCTCTTAGATTTCAGCGACAAAAAGTAATTGGGAATTATATTGTAGATTTTTATTGTCATAAAGCAAAACTTGCCATTGAACTTGATGGTTCACAGCATTATGAAAACGATGCCCTAAAGTATGACAATGACAGGACAGAATTTTTAAAATCCCAAGGAATATACGTTTTACGAATATTAAATTTAGATATTGACAAAAATTTTGAGGCTGTATGTGTTATGATTGACCAGACAGCTAAACGGAGGTGTAACTATGACCATTGAAGAACTTAATAAACAAATTAAATCAGGCAGAGTTATGCCCATTTATTTTTTTTATGGTGATGAACAGTATCTCTTAAACCGACGGGTTAGCGATATTGAGAAAAAGATTATTACTTCCGGTATGGAGGACTTTAACCGTTTTGTTTTTGAGGGTGATAAGACCGATATCGAAGCTGTTATTGAGGCAGCCGAACAGTATCCTCAAATGTCAGACAAAAAGGTTGTTATTGTTAAAAACAGTGGATTTTTCAATCAAATGAATTTGAGAAACTATAAAAGAATAAAAGAGTTTTCATTAGATTTGCCTGACTATACCTGTTTGATATTTATCGAAGATAATTTTGATAAGAAAAAAGTTAAGAATGTAGATTTTCTAAATGATATCGGCGGTGTTGTTGCCTTTGATTTTCTGCCGGTTAACCGCCTTGAAATATGGATTGAAGAAAAGGCAAAAAATGCTGAAAAGCAGCTTTTCCCAAAGGATTTATCATATTTCGTGAAAATATGCGGTCCATCACTTGGCAAGCTATCAATTGAATTTGAAAAGCTGTTAAATTATGTGGGGGATAAGATTAAAATTACCCGTGAAGATATTGATGCAGTGGTTGACAAAACAGCCGAATACCGCATTTATGATATGATTGATAACACTATTGCAGGAAAAGCAGAAACTGCAAGAAAACAGTTGAAATACCTTTTAGAATGCCGTGACAGCATTGCTCCAACCGTCATTATTGCAAGTATGACAGGAAAGCTTGTAGAAATCCTGACTTGTAAACAGCTTAAGGAAACAGGAATGTCAGCTAAAGATATTGGCACATATTTTGATTTTAACCGACCGCAGTTTGTGGTTAACAGAACCATAGAAGAAAGCAAGCGTTACAGCGAGAAATATCTTACTGAAATGATTAAAAAGGGGCTTGATTATGACTTCTCAATAAAAACAGGTAAGCTTGACGGAATTATTGCCGCAGAACTTTTTATGACCGAGATACTTACAACCAGAAAGGCATAGAAGGTGATTGTGAATGAAGATAAAAAAGATAAGTTATACTGCTATTATGATTGCAATTGGAGTTCTTCTTCCTCAGGTTTTTCATCTGATAGGAGGGTCTGCTTCAGGCGGAACATTTCTTCCGATGCATATACCGGTTCTTCTTTCAGGGATGTTGCTTGGTCCTTTATCAGGAACACTTACCGGTATTATTTGCCCTGTACTCAGCTTTTTGATAACCGGAATGCCACCTGTTGCAAAACTTCCTTTTATGATTTTTGAACTTTTGGCATATGGTTTTATATCCGGTATTGCATCAAAAAATCTTAAACTGAATTGTTACATAAGCCTTATAATTTCTATGATTGGCGGACGTATTGTAAATGCATTTGCACTTTGGGTTTCGATGCTTCTTTTTAATATGAATGTGTCCCCGCTTATGACGGTTTGGTCTGCTCTGTTAAACGGTATTACAGGGCTTATAATTCAACTAGTATTTATTCCACTTTTATATAAACTGTTATCAAGGATGGTAAATATAAATGACAGAAATTGAAGAACTTAAAAAGTTATTATCAGACAATGATTATACTTGTGTAATAAAAAAAGGTGACACCATCATAACTTCAACTGAGCGTGGAATAAAGCCGGTTATAACTATGCTTAAAGGTAATATAAATGCTTTAAAAGGTGCTGTTGTATGCGATAAGGTAATCGGCAGAGCCGCAGCTCTTTTGTTTGTATACGGCGGAATTTCAGCCGTACATACGATGGTTATAAGCAAAACTGCTTCAGAGGTTTTTGAAGAAAATAATGTTTCTGTTACCTATGACAAATTGGTTGACAGAATACAGAACCGTAGTAAAACAGGTCTTTGTCCAATGGAAACACTTGCAATGGACATAACATCTCCTGCAGATGCATATGCTTTTTTTAGTAAAATTGAATTAAAAGGATAGGATTTATATGAAATACAGAAAACTCACCAATTCAAAGGAAAATGTTTCTGTTCTTGGGCTTGGCTGTATGCGTTTTCCTACAGATGGCGACCGCATCAATGAACAAGAGTCAATAGAAATGATACGTTACGCCATAGATAATGGCGTAAACTATATTGACACAGCCTGGATGTATCACAACGGTGAAAGCGAAACATTAGTTGGAAAAGCCTTAAAAGACGGATATCGTGAAAAGATTTTGCTTGCAGATAAGATGCCTGTTTTTTTTGATGAAATCTCCTGATGAATATGAGGAGATTTTTGAAAAACAGCTTGAAAAACTGCAAACAGATTATATAGACTTTTATCTTATGCATAGCCTTTCTTTAAATACTTGGCGGAATATGGTGGTAAAACACGGACTTCTTGAAAAAGCAAAGCAAGCTAAAGCTGAAGGGAAAATCCGTCATATTGGATTTTCATTCCACGATAATTTTGATGCATTCTGTGAGATTGCAGACGGATTTGATGGTTGGGATTTTTGCCAAATTCAGCTAAACTATACCGATATTGAAAATCAGGCAGGAATAAAAGGTCTTGAATATGCACATCAAAAAGGGCTTGATGTAATAATTATGGAACCTCTTCGGGGCGGTAAGCTTGCAATCCCTCCAAAACGTGTGGCAGACAGCCTGTCAAATGAAAAATCTCCCGTTGAATGGGGTCTTGATTTCCTTTGGAACCGCAAAGAAGTTGGAGTTATTCTCAGCGGTATGAGCAATATGGAACAGCTTAAACAAAATATGGAATATGCATCAAGGTCTTCTGTAGGTATGCTTACAGATTCTCAAGTTAAGATGCTTGAAGATGCAGGAAAAATATTTAATGAAACCGCAATGGTTGGCTGTACCGCTTGCGAATACTGTCTGCCCTGTCCTGCAGGAATTGAAATTCCAAAGGTTTTTGGAATATATAATCAATGGGGCAGAGACGAGAAAAAAGATGCCGTAAACAGCTATTCTCAGCTTACATTCAAAGCAGATGCTTGCCTTGAATGTAAAGCCTGTGAAGAAAAATGCCCTCAATCAATTGAAATAAGTCAGGTTATGAAAGACATAACTAAGGTATTATAAATGAAAATGACGGGGTTTCCCGTCATTTTCATTTATAGAATAATACAAATCATACCGCCGGAGCCTTCATTGATGATTTTCTGCAGTGTTTCCTGAAGTTTCATCTGTGCATCATCAGGCATACGATAAAGCTTATTGTGAAGCCCCTCGTTTACAAGCTCGTGGAGAGATTTACCAAATATATTAGATTCCCAAATCTTCTTGGTATCACTTTCAAACTCGTTTAAAAGGTAATGGACAAGTTCTTCTGATTGTCGCTCAGTGCCAACAATTGGCGACACTTCGGTTTCGATATCTGCCCGTATCATATGTATTGACGGAGCACTGGCTTTAAGCCGAACACCAAAGCGACTTCCTTGTTTTACGATTTCCGGCTCTTCCAATGTTAATTCTTCAAGAGATGGAGTTACAATACCATAGCCTTTCTGCTTGACCTCCTCAAGAGCTGAAGATATTTTATCATACTCACTCTTTGTCTGGGAAAGTTCTGCTAATAACTTGAGAAGATTTGATTTATCCTCAATCTCAAATCCTGAAACATCCTTCACCACTTCAAAGAAGTTCTTTTCCGGAACATCAATATCCAGAATAATTTGTCCTTCCCCTGCATTTATCTGTGATACTTTCACAGAATTTATATATTCACATTCCCCTATCATTTGAGGAAGTATCATTGCATCGGATATTTTCATTATATTTTCAGTGGATTCAAAAATAATATTCTCCACCCCTTTTTTAAGAGGATTATTCTTATCCAGAGAAACTATCCACTTAGGAACATTAAACCCAACCTCCGAAAGAGGAAATTCATACAA
This sequence comes from Ructibacterium sp., assembly GCA_045603605.1. Lineage (GTDB taxonomy): Bacteria > Bacillota > Clostridia > Monoglobales > Monoglobaceae > Ructibacterium. The sequence goes on from JAZUMJ010000062.1 coordinate 7,023, forward strand.
TATACTGCTCATAACAGTGTCAATATCCTCTTGGTCAATTTCCATACAGTTCATTGGTATTACCTTTACACCATACTTCTCTTCTATCTCATTCTTACAGGAAATAGCATGTGCAGAGCTTGGATATACACTGTTTAACACAACAACAAAGGGCTTGCCCAACTCTTTAAGCTCGTTAATAACTCTCTCCTCCGCAGGAATGTAATCATTTCTGTCAATCTCGGTAATAGTTCCGTCTGTAGTCATTACAATACCAATAGTTGAATGGTCGGCGATTACCTTTCTGGTTCCGATTTCAGCAGCATCTGCAAAAGGTATTGGCTCATCTGACCAAGGGCTCATAACCATACGAGGCATTTCGTCCTCAATATATCCTCTTGCACCATCAACAATATAACCCACACAATCTATCATCCGCATCTTAAACTTTGTTGAATCAGCTAAAGAAATCTCCACTGCCTCATTGGGAATAAACTTTGGTTCAGTTGTCATAATTGTTCTTCCCCCTGCACTCTGGGGAAGTTCGTCAATGGCACGAATACGCTTATAATCGTTATCCATATTAGGTAAAACAACCAAATCCATAAACTTTTTTATAAAGGTGGATTTTCCTGTACGCACAGGTCCTACAACACCAATATAGATATCGCCCTGGGTTCGGGTGGCAATATCTTTGTAAATATTATTACAGCTATCCATAATAATCCTCCTCAAAAATAGTAGTTCATTTTATACCATTATATTGTGTGCTTGTTTCTTTTATTCTTATTGAAGAAAAATTTATTTTGGTATTGCAATTATTACCCTTCTATATAATATTCCACATATACTTTCGGTAATTTTGTGGCAATACACAAAATTACCGAAAGTCATATTGACATTAAAATATGGATATGCTATAATAAACTCAAAAAAATTGTGGAAATACACAAAATTACCGAAAGAGGTATTATTATGATTGAAAGAAAAAAATATCTGGATAAGCTTATAAGCAAAAAAGAAAACGGTCTTGTAAAAATTATTACCGGAATTCGCAGAAGCGGAAAGTCCTACTTACTTTTTAACATATACAAAGACTACCTCTTATCTATAGGGGTTGAGGAAGATTGTATAATCGAACTGGCTCTTGATGATGATGAAAATATTAGATATCGTAACCCCTTAGAGCTTGGTGAATATCTTCGCTCCCGTACAAAGCACAAAGATAAAACATATTACATCTTTCTTGACGAAATTCAAAAAGTGGTTTCAATACAAAATCCTTATATAAAAGATGTTGAGGATAAAATCGGATTTGTTGACGTTCTTTTAGGTCTTATGCGGCACGATAATCTGGATATTTATGTAACGGGTAGTAATTCAAAAATGCTTTCTTCTGATATTCTTACCGAATTTCGCGGCAGGGGTGACGAAATACGAGTTAACCCTTTATCATTTTCGGAGTTCTACAATGCTTTTAAAGGCGACAAGCGTGATGCCTGGCAAGAATACTATACCTATGGTGGTTTGCCCCTTGTAACGAAGAAGAATGGTCATGAAGATAAGACAAAATATCTTCAAACTCTTTTCGATAAAATATATCTTAGTGATATTATGGAAAGAAATAAAATACTTCACGAAAAATCGGTTCTTGATGACATTTTGAAAATTGTTTCATCTTCAATAGGTTCTCTCACCAATGCTGGAAATATTGCAAAAACTTTTAAAAGTTGCAGACAGATTAATATCGATGACACTACTGTAGGACGTTATCTTGATCTTTTTATTGATGCCTTTCTACTCTATAAAGCAGATCGCTACGATGTAAAAGGAAGAAAGTATATAGGTTCTCCTCTTAAATACTACTTCAGTGATATAGGCCTTAGAAATGTGGGATTGCAATTCCGTCAGATGGAAGAAAATCATATTATGGAAAATATCCTTTATAATGAGCTTATATATCGAGAATCCAATGTTGATGTAGGCGTTGTTGAATCCTATTATCGTGATGAAAATAAAAAAAGTAATCGTACAAATCTTGAAATAGACTTCATTGCAAACAAAGGCAGTCAAAAATATTATATCCAGTCTGCTCTTTCTATAGCTGATGAAGCTAAAAGAGAACAGGAAATCCGCTCCCTTAACCATATTGCAGATTCTTTTAAAAAGATTGTTGTGGTAAAAGATAATATTATACCTTGGCATGACGATAATGGCATTTTGTATATAGGTATTGAAAAGTTCTTACTGGATGAAAATGCTATGAATTTTTAATTGGCTTTCTGAAAAACATACTTTTTTGTTAGGAGTTTTAATATGGACAATTTCTCATCATATTCCAATAAGTATTACCGACTACTTCCTTTTGTTGCCGTCAGTTTTATTTTTGGTATATACTACGGATTATATAATAACAGTGTTTTCAATCTTTCCTTTTCTGCCCTGTTTCTATATACCCTGACTTTTGTTATTATTATAACCACAGTTTTATTTATGGCAAAAAAGTTTATTAAAAACTTCTTTAACGGGCATCAGATTTTTATTGTTGCATTGGTTATTTTCAGCTTTTTAACAGGTTGTCTGCGTGTGGGGTATTATGATTTTTATCAGGCACGAAAACTTACGGAATTTGAGAATATAAAAACCACATATACCGGTGTTATATATGATGAGTATATCATCAGTAATTCAGGGAAATCAGCAGGTGTTCCTGTAAATATTCTCTATGCCCAAAATGAAAACAGCTTTGCAAATACAGATTGCAGGGCTTTGATTTATGCTCCTTTGGATATAATTAAAGGTTTAAACACAGATGATACTATTGAGTTTTCTGCCTCATTTCTTCCTCCTGACAACAAACCTCACAGCGGAGGTTTTTCTTCAAAGGAATATATATACCGCTCAGGGTTTTCCTATTCTGAATATGTAAAGACAATCGAATTATCTTCCAAGCACCTTAAGACATCAGGAATTTATTATCCCATTGTAAAACTGGGAACTTTTATAAAGAACAGAATTTTAAATTCTATTGACCAATGCTTTCCTGTAAAAAATAGCGAATCAGCTCTCTTAAAGGGGATTCTTTTAGGTTATCGCGATGACTTCATTGAAGATCAAACAGACGCATTTTCAAATTCAGGACTTATACATATAACCTCGGTATCGGGAATGCATATTATGTTTCTCGTTATGTTTTTGGCATACATATCAAGAAGGCTGAGAATTTATAAATTTCTCAACCTGATTTTGTTTCCCTTTCTATTTATATACGCTGCCGCATCTGCATTCACTCCATCTGTGTGCAGAGCAATTCTTATGCTGTCATTTATTACTTTGGGCTGTATTTTTCACAGAGAACCTGATTCATATAACTCAATCAGTGCATCAGCAATTATATTACTTATCGCAAATCCATATTTCTTGACAAGCTACAGCTTTATACTGTCATTTTCATCCACCCTTGGAATTATAGTTTTTTCTTCGCCTATAACAAAAAAACTTTGCAGTTTTACAAAACCAAAGGCAGTTTCAAACAGGATTGCAAATGCAACTCTGTCATCCACTGCCCTTTCAATAAGTGCCCATTTAGGTGTAGGCTATTTTATGGCAAGGTTTTTCAATCGTTTTTCCTGGGGAAGTATTATAGCCAACATTCCAATCACTTTTCTTACCGCCTTCACATTTGTAGGCGGCTTGTTCAATGTGATTTTATTTGAAATCTTCCCTCAGCCTGCAAGACTTATTGCTCAATATTTGTTAAGCCCTGCCTTATGGCTAATAAACAAGATTGCGGATATTTTCTCTTTGCCGTTTTTCGGGATTTTCCTTCCTACGCCTCCGCCGTCATTCTTTATTGTATATGTATTAGCATTGATACTTTTACATAACTATTTAACCAAACCCCAATGACTATATGCAAATTCTAAAACCGTAGCTTACTTCTTTTTCATCAAGTCTGTACTGTTCAAGCAAATCAGGTCCGCAACTGTTTGAACCGACACCTGAAACTTTATAGTCTATACGGACATTGATATAATCATCCTTAACCAATTCGTTGGTATGCATTGCCTCTGTAAGCATTTTTGAGTTATACTCCGAAACATTTATCTCAAATGCAGTATCTGCAATAAACGTTAATCCGCTTTCCATTCTGAGATATTTGGTGTTATAATGATTTCCGTGTTCCTGAGGCATAATATAATTTACATATTCATTTTCTGCAGAACTTTCATAAATCCCCATCTTTGCATAGTTATGCATATCCCTGTATGTTTCGCCGGGGCCCATTCCGAAATATGTAAACTTATTATCTGTCTTTGGAAGCTTAAATGTATAGCCAAGACGAGGTAACCAGAAACAATTTTCTTTTATCTTTCCGCCAAATTCTACGCCAATTGAACCATCATCGTAAAAGCTGTAGGTTGCTGTATATTTTACAAAAGGTGTACGACCTACTCCGGCAACACTTCCTGAAACAATAATTTTGTTATCCTGAACTTCACAGCTGTAAACTTTACTGAATGTTCTGTCTAAGTTCTCACCATCCCAGTACTGCCATTTTTTTCTTACGTTTCTGTCATTATCAGTAGGTGCACGCCAAGCTGAAATTTCAGGCATATCAGCAATAAGTCCATTAATATCACAAGGAAAACCATACTGTGTATTAAATTTATGGTTAAATCCATCTCCTGTAATTGTTATAATTTCTCCCTTTCTGTCAATGGTTATATTATCGTATGTCATACAGAGAGATTTTTCATCAACTGCCACTTCCATCTGATGTTGGGTTGATGAAATCTCTTCTTCACCTTTCATCAATGAAAGATTTAAATAACATCCAAGCTTACAGCTTTCAGGCAGATTAAATCCAAGTCCAATCTCTTTTGATTGATGAGGCTCAATGTCTATAACGGTTGAACCACCGTCTGTTGTCTTTCCGTCTGTTTCAACTGTCCAGTTAAGCTTAAATTCGTTAAAATTTGTAAAATCATAATGGTTTGTAACTATCAGCTTTCCGTCTTTATGTTCTGTCCACATTCCCTGAAATGCCCGCTTTGCCTCATAAGAACCTGCCTTTAAGGTTCTGTCATAGAAAACAAGTCCGTCACAGCAGAAATTACCATCTTCGGTCATCTCGCCGAAATCACCGCCATAATAGCCTACTCCGTCTTTGAGGAAGGTATGGTCTGCCCATTCCCAGATACATCCTCCAATCAGCTTTGGATACTCATAAAACAACTTCTGATAATCCATAAGGTCACCGGAGCCGTTACCCATTGCGTGACAGTATTCACAGAGGAAGAATGGTCTTGGGTCATCATTTTTTGCTTTTTCTTCAACCACAAATGTTTGAGAATACATACGGCTTACTACATCCACAGTATCAGGATCATCACATATTGATGCCCCCTCAAAATGAACTAATCTGCCGCTGTCATCTCTTTTATGAATCCATTCACTCATAGCATCAAAGTTCTCGCCATAACCGCTTTCATTTCCAAGGGACCAGAAAATAATAGAAGTATGATTTTTGTCACGTTCAACCATTCTTCTTGCTCTTTCTACAAACGCCTCTTTCCATTCAGGGCGTCTGCAAATCCAATCCATACTTTCAACATCATAACCCGGAAATTTATCTTCTTCATTTTTATATCTAAGTGAAAACCCGTGGGTTTCTATATCGGTTTCATCCACAACATAAAAGCCTATTTGGTCGCACAATTGAAGGAAATATGGTGTAGGGGGATAATGGGATGTACGGATTGTATTGATGTTTAAAGACTTCATCAGCTTTAATTCTCTTTCCAACTCCTCATCGGTTTCACAATATCCGTGGGTGGGATGGGTATCGTGATGGTTAATTCCCTTTAATTTAACGGCTACACCATTTATCAAAAGTTCACCTAATGGGGAAACCTCAATCTTTCTCATACCTACTTTTTGGGAAATATATTCTTGACCATGGTTAATCACAACTGTATAAAGATAGGGTTTTTCTGCATTCCACAGAACAGGGTTTGAAAGGTCAGCTTCATTTCCGTCTGCATAAAGGATTACCGCATCGCCCTCTCCCAAATATTCAATCCTTTTATCGTCGGCTTTTATCTCAATATCCCAAAGTCTGTCATTATCACGGGAGAGCAGATAAACATCACGGAAAATTCCGTTGTACCTGAAAAAGTCCTGATCCTCAAGGTAACTGCCAACACACCATTTTCTTACCTTAACAGTTAATTCATTCTCACCGACTTTAAGATATTTGGTAAGCTCAAACTCTGCAGGAAGATGCGATCCCATACTTGTCCCAACAAATTCACCATTTACATAAAGACTTAGGTGCGAGGACACTCCCTCAAAAACTATATATGTACGTCTGCTGTTCCACTTTTCGTCAATAGTTATGTTTCTGTGATAAACTCCCATAGGATTATCATCGGGAACATAAGGAGCATCAACTGGATAAGGATATGTTACATTACAGTAATAAGGAGCTTCATATCCGTAGCACTGCCAACAGGAGGGCACGGGAATATTCTCTGTGTATTCAATCTTCTCGTCCTCATCTATATCCCTTTCATAAAATTTAAAATCCCATACTCCGTTTAGTAAACGATAGTACTCAGACTCGTTTTTATTGCCCTTCACAGCCTTTTCAAATGTGTCAAAGGGAATATAATGTGTTCGTGGATTTTCTCGGTTTTGATGTAATATTTCAAGATTTTCATATTCACGCATAAAGCTCGCCTCACTTTACTATTTTTATAATGATTATATCCCAATTTTTTTACCTGTAAATATAAATATTTTAACAAATATATTAAATTATTGACATCTTTTAGGGTAAATGATAAACTTAACAACAAAGGAGTGTTACATTATGAAAAAAGCACCAAAGACAAATGCAATGAGGTATCTTGATAAAAATAAGATTCCATATAAGGAAATAGTATATGATTGCGATGGCTTTCTTGACGGAGTAACCATTGCTGAAAAAATTGGTCAGCCTGTTGAAAAAACCTTTAAAACCCTTGTGACAGTTGGAAAGAGCAAAACTCATTATGTTTTTGTTGTACCTGTTGCTGATGAACTTGATTTGAAAAAAGCGGCATCTGTTGCAAAAGAAAAATCCATAGAGATGATTCCTGTTAAGGATATTACCCCCATTACAGGATATGTTCGGGGCGGTTGCAGTCCTTTAGGAATGAAAAAGCAGTTCAAAACCTATATCCACCAAACAGCTCTTGATTATGAAACAATCTGTTTCAGCGGCGGCAGACTTGGAGCACAAATTCAGCTTGCCCCCAAGTATCTGGAAGAATTGATTAATGCAGAATTTAATGATTTGATAGTAAAATAGAGAGGTGTTTAACCTCTCTATTTTAGCATATTCTCCATAAAAATTCCGTATCCCCGTGTGGGGTCATTTACAAAAACGTGGGTAACAGCCCCAACAAGCTTTCCGTCTTGAATTATAGGACTTCCGCTTTGACCTCGAACTATTCCCCCTGTTTTTTCAAGCAGTCTTGGGTCTGTAACTTTAACTACCATTCCTCTTGTATCTTCTTTGTCACCATTTATTTTTTGGATTTCTACGGAAAATGTTTCTATTTTTTCTCCCTCAATATTAGAACGGATTTCTGCCGCTCCCTCATATACTTCATCTCTTGCTGCAACAGGAATTGGGGTTTTATCGCAACCAAGATTGGTTTCTCCGTCAAGAATACCTTTTATTCCAACAACTGTGTTTTCCGTTACTGTTCCTATCTTCTCTTTATCCTCAGAGAAAACCCCCATTAATTCTCCCGGAACACCTTTTTCCCCTCTTTCAATGGAAACCACTGCCGATTTCAAAATGCTCCCTCCTGATATGGGAAGTGCATCCTCGCTTGGTGGTTCGGAAATTTGGTGTCCCAATGCTCCAAATTCTTTGGATTCGGGATTATAATAGGTAACCGTTCCTATCCCCGATGCCGCATCCTTTGCCCATACACCTATACGATAATGTCCGTCATCAGCCGAGAGTATGGCTTTAACTGTAACAATTTTTTCGTCATCTCCACGTTTAACCTTAACTGTCAACTGATTTTCACCATTTTCATTTACTGTTTCTGCAAGTCGGGAGGCGGAATTTATTTTTTCGCCATTAATCTCCGTAACTGTATCTCCTGTTTTTATTCCTGCATCCTCTGCCGGAGTATAGCTTTTTCCGTCGTATCCCTTGACTTCCGCTGTATTTACTACAGAAACGCCGTCCATATCCAACGTAATCCCCACAGCCTGTCCCACCGGTACAAGCTCAAGGGCATCGGCACTTACAGATAAACATAGCGGAAATAAAAAAAGTGTGGAAAATATCCCTATTGCCGTTTTTTTTATTAGTTGAATATTTTTCATAGCATATTCCTTTCAGAGAGATTTCCTCTCCTATAGTATTATGCTTTTTTATAATTTTTTTAGACAAGGTGTTTTATGAAAAATTGGGCTTAGGTTTCATATGAAGTAAAATTATATGTAACTCTTAAACATCTGCCGACCGAATCGGTCGGCATCTACCGTAAAGAAACAACTATCTGTTCTGATTGTCGTTCTTGTTCTGATTGTTGTTCTGGTTATTCTTGTTCTGATTGTTGTTCTGGTTGTTCTTGTTCTGATTGTTGTTTTTGTTTTGATTGTTATTCATTTTTTCTGCCTCCAAAAAATTTTATAATTTAATTTTCTTTTCTTTTGTACAACCCTATTTTGTACGAAAATTAGAAAAATATACAATTTTTATTATACTTTTTTTAATTTAAGAATAATATGCTATTGAAAGGACTGATTAATGTGAAATTTTATTACTATTTGTGCCGATGTATAGCAAGGAAAGGAGATTATAATTATGAAAAATAATGAAATAAATAAATTTGAAGGAATTGTCGTTCCTCCCAACTGCGATAATTCACTTCTTCATAACTGCGGTGAAAAGGTTTCAACATTTTCGCCTGCATCCTATAATCCCAATGTTGCCTCAAAATATCTGCCTCATCAAATGAGCGGACATTCAGGAGCAATATCTGTGCCCAAAACGGATAATCTTACCCATAAAAAAACAATGAGCGGATATTTAAGCAAATTTGTGGGAGCAAACGTTTGCCTTGATTTATGGGCATCTAATCATATGAAGATAAAAAAATGCGGAATTATAACCGAGGTCAGCGAACAAGTGATCGTTATGAGAGATACATATTCAAAAAACATTTCAATTATTGATTTAAAGCCTATTTTGTATATAAATATATATTGCAGATAAAACTTTACTTTCAACTGCATCTGTGCTAAACTATATTCGGTGATTATTATGAAAATTCCAACTTACATATCAGAAATACTCTCCCGCCTTGAAGACAACGGATTCAAGGCTTTTGTTGTGGGCGGATGCATTCGGGACTATCTCCTTGGCAAGATTCCCGATGATTGGGATATATGCACATCGGCAAAACCCCAAGAGATGCTTGACATTTTTGAAAATTACACCATAATCCCCACAGGGATAAAACACGGAACAGTTACTATCCTATCCCAAAACATTCCTGTTGAGGTGACAACATTCAGAAGTGACGGCAAATACACCGACAACCGTCATCCTGAAGATGTGGAATTTCTTTTGGATATTAACGGGGATTTAGCCCGAAGAGATTTTACAATAAACGCAATGGCTTATTCACCAAAGTACGGATTGATTGATTTATTTGACGGTGAAAATGATTTGAAAAACAAAACCCTACGTTGCGTTGGTAATCCCATACAAAGATTTAATGAAGATGCCCTTAGAATTATGCGTGGCTTGAGGTTTTCGGCAGTTTATAACCTGAACATTGAAGATGAAACCTCTTCCGCCATTCATCAGCTTTCTAAAAATCTTGACAATATTGCAAGAGAGCGGATATGGGCAGAGTTTTCCAAACTGCTCCTTGCAGACAGACCATTTAGTATCATTTCAGGATACTCCGATGTTATTAGGCAAGCAATCAACACCAATGTTGATTTTCTAAACATTGATGAACTTCCTAAGCATATTCCGTTGCGGTTAGCAGTTTTATTGAATAATCTTTCACGGCAGGAACTTTCATCTCTTCTTTCAAATCTCAAAACTGATAACCGAACACGCTTAACTGCTTTACTTATAAAGGATATGCAAAACATCGCCATTCCCAAAACCCTTGCTGAAACAAGGTGGCTGATTAACAAAATCGGAAGAGAAAACATTTCGTTTTTTATTGATGTAAAAAAATACGAAAATCAAGATTTGACCCAATTCAAATATTTTATAGACGAAATAAATGAAAAGAATTTATGTTGTTCTCTCTCAGAACTTGATATCTCAGGCAAAGATTTAATAGATAACAATATTACAGATGGTACAGAAATTGGCAGAACACTAAATCTTCTTCTTGAGAGAGTAATTGAGGGAAAAATTGAAAATAACAAAAAAATTCTGCTTAAATCTCTATTTTTATAAAATTATTGTTGCATTTTCTGCTTGACTTGGATATAATAGATAGGTAGAATTTTGAAAGGTATAAAGTTAGAATGAAATCAGGAAAATTTATTGTAATGGAAGGTCTTGACGGTTCAGGAAAGAGCACCCAGATTAAGCGTCTTGCAGAGGTTCTTGAGCAAAGAGGCGAAAAAGTTTACATAACAGCTGAGCCTACAGACTTTGAAACAGGGGCATATTTAAGGCGGATTCTTGCCGACAGCCAAAATAAGGATATGTATTTACAGGCGGCTTTGTTTCTTGCTGACCGTCTTGAACATATAACTCATCCTGAATTTGGTATTGAGAAATATCTTAATGATGGCTACACCGTTATCTGTGACAGATACTACTTCTCTTCCTTTGCTTATCAGGGTACAAGCCTTGATATGGATTGGGTTATGAACCTGAATTTAGGTTGTAAGAGGATACTTAAACCCGATTTATGTATCTTCCTTGACGTTAATCCTGACACCTGTAAGGAGAGAATTGATAAGGTTCGTTCAAAGCCTGAGCTTTATGAAAAAAGCACTGATTTGATGAAACAGATACGTAAAAACTTTTATGATGTTTTTGACAAACTTAAAGACACCCACAACATTGCAATAATTGATGCAAATATCGGTCTTGACCGAGTTACAAAGGAGATTTTGAATTATGTATAAAAGATTATTTACCTCAGAGTCCGTTACAGAAGGACATCCTGATAAAATATCGGATTTAATATCCGATGCAATACTGGACGCAATTTTAAAAGAAGACCCAACAGCCCGTGTTGCCTGTGAGGTTACAGTTACCACAGGACTTGTGCTTGTTGTTGGTGAAATAAGCACATCTGCATATGTTGATATTCAGGGAATTGTTCGTGAAACAGTTCGTGAAGTAGGTTATGACAGAGCAAAATACGGCTTTGACTGCGACACCTGTGCTGTTCTTGTGGCTCTTGATGAACAGTCAAAGGACATAGCACAGGGCGTTGACGATGATGGCGACGGCATCGGTGCCGGAGATCAGGGTATGATGTTCGGCTTTGCCTGTGACGAAACAGAAGAGCTTATGCCAACACCTATTTCACTTTCACACAAGCTGACAAGACGTCTTACCTATGTGAGAAAGAACGGCATTTTAAACTATCTTCGTCCTGACGGAAAATCTCAGGTTACAGTTGAGTATAACGAAGACGGCTCTGTTAAGAGAATTGATACCATTGTTGTTTCAACTCAGCATGATGACACTGTTACAATCGAGGAATTACGCAAGGGCATTATGGATGAGGTAATTCTGCCTGTTATTGATAAATCACTTATTGATGAGGATACAAAATATCACATCAACCCCACAGGTCGCTTCGTTATTGGCGGACCTCAAGGGGATTCCGGTCATACCGGCAGAAAGATTATCGTTGATACATACGGCGGTTTTGCAAGTCACGGCGGCGGTGCTTTTTCAGGAAAAGACCCCACAAAGGTTGACAGAAGTGCGGCTTATGCTGCAAGATATGTTGCAAAGAATGTTGTTGCGGCAGGTCATGCAAAGGCTTGTGAGGTTCAGCTTGCATATGCAATCGGCGTATCAGAACCTGTTTCTTTGCGTATTGATACCAGAGGTACAGGTAAAATTGATGATTTAGAGCTTGCCGAAAAGGTTTCAAAGGTATTTGATTTAACCCCCGGCGGTATAATAAAAACCTTGAATTTAAGACAGCCTATCTATAAGCAGACCGCAGCATATGGTCACTTTGGAAGAGATGATATTGACCTTCCATGGGAAAGACTTGATAAGGTTGAAGAATTAAAGAAGATTTAGTTATTTCGGGACGTCCGCAAGGCCGTCCCGTAAATATTCCATAAGAGGTGATATAAATGTCCTATGACGGTATTGTTACCCATTGCGTTGTAAACGAACTTAACAACACAATTGTAGGCGGAAAGATAGACAAAGTCCATCAGCCTGAGCGTGACGAAATTATAATTTCAATCAGAACTTTAAACGGCGTTAAACGCCTGCTTTTGTCTGCCAGTGCGTCAAATGCCAGAGTTCACCTGACAGAGGTTTCAAAGGAAAATCCTATGACACCGCCTATGCTCTGTATGCTTATGCGTAAACATCTTACGGGAAACAAAATTTTAAAGGTTGAACAACAGGATTTTGACAGGGTGATTAAAATTGAATTAGAGGGCAGAAACGAGCTTGGTGATATCTGCAAGAGATATCTTATAACAGAGATAATGGGCAGACACAGCAATGTTATCCTGACCGATGAAAACAACAAAATTATGGACAGTGCAAAGCACATTGATTTTACCGTAAGTGCAGTACGGCAAATTCTGCCGGGTCTTATATATGAAGCTCCACCGAAACAGGATAAACTGCTCCTTAATGACTATTCCTTGGTTGAACTTTTAAGTAACTTAGATAACTCTCCTGAGGATACTCTGCTTGACAAGTTTTTATTATCTAATTTTATGGGAATGAGCCCTCTCCTTGCCAGAGAAATTGTTTACCGCTTTACCGGAAACACCAAGGCAATTCGTGGTGAAGTTGATACTGCCGGATTTTTAACCTTTGTTGACGGAATTTTAAAAGATATTTGCGAAAACAATTTCTGTCCTACCCTTGTTATTTCGGCAGATGATAAAAAGCCTTCTGCTTTTTCCTGTCTTTCTCTTTCCCAATACGAGGGTAAGGACGAGTTAATTTCCTATGACTCTATAAGTCAGGTTATTGACAATTATTACGAAAAACGTGCTCAAAAAGAGCATATGAACCAAAGGGCAAATCATCTTTTAAAGCTTGTAAACAACAATATTGACAGATGCGAAAAAAAGCTTGCACTCCATCGTGAGAATTTGGAAAAATCAAAAAACAGAGATACCTATAAAATATACGGAGATTTGATAACCGCAAATCTTTACAGATTAAGCTACGGCGAAAAAGAGCTTGTATGCGAAAACTATTATTCCGAGGACTTAAATCAGGTTAAAATTCCTCTTAAAGAAGATTTAAACCCATCTCAAAATGCCCAGAGATATTATAAGCTTTACACCAAGGCAAAGATGACCGAAAAGTTTGCAATCGAGCAGATAGATGATGCGGAAAAAGAAAAGTATTATTTAGAGTCTGTTAAGGTCTCTCTGGAGAACGCCGAAAATCCAACTGAGCTTTCAGAGATAAAGGATGAATTGGCAGATGGAGGCTACGTTCCAAAAATAAAATCAAAAATTAAAAAGCAAAAAAAGAGTGAGCCTATGAAATACACTTCATCCGACGGCTTTGAAATCCTTGTTGGAAGAAACAACAAACAAAACGATGAGCTTACAATCAGGATGGCGTATTCTACCGATATTTGGCTACACACAAAAATTATCCCCGGTTCACATACGATTATCAGAACCGAGGGGGGAAAAGATGTTCCTGACCGCACAATCTTAGAAGCGGCACAGCTTGCGGCATACCATAGCAAAGCTCAAAATTCCTCAAAGGTTCCTGTGGATTATACTGCGGTAAAAAATGTTCATAAACCAAACGGAGCCAAACCCGGAATGGTTATCTATGACAAATATAATACTATCTACGTTGATCCCAAATTAATATAGGAGTCGAAAAAAGTGCAGACCGTAAAAAGGCACTAAATTTATAAAATGTTTTGTTCTATAATTAGTTTTAAACAAGAGAGGATGTAAAGCATTTTTGTTTTTGAATTTTCTTTTAACATTTGAAATATAGCTTGCAAATAGTTGGATTTTATGATATAATAGATTTATTAATCAAGAAAAGGAATGGATACGAAATGTTTATAAAAGAAAACATCGAAACCAAAATAATAAAGGAATATGATGTTGCCGTATGCGGCGGTGGATTTGCAGGTATATCTGCGGCACTTGCCGCCGCAAGACAAGGAAGCAAGGTTGTTCTTTTTGAAAAGCAATATATTCTCGGAGGGCTTGGCACTGCAGGTATTGTTACTATATTTCTTCCTCTGTGTGACGGTTTTGGAAATCAAGTATCCTTTGGAATTGCTGAAGAACTACTCCGCTTGTCAATAAAACACGGAGCTGAGAACAGATACCCTGAAAACTGGCTGGATAATAAGGGGACCCGAGGTAAAACAGATAAGAGATTTGAGGTTCAGTACAATCCTCAACTTTTTGCAATACTGGCTGAGCAACTTCTTTTAAGCGAAGACATAGACATAATGTACGGAACATATGTTGTAGGTGTGGATGCAAAAGACGGAAAAATTAATCACTTGATTACAGAAAACAAATCAGGAAGATATGCTTATAAGGTTAAATCGGTAGTTGATGCCACAGGCGATTGCGATATTGCATATTTTGCCAATGCTCCAAACCAACTGTTTAAGCAAGGAAACATTCTTGCTGCATGGTATTATTCTGTTAGCGACAATGGTTACAAGCTTAACCAAATAGGCGCCAGTGATATTCCCGATGAGGAAAAAGATGACACCAAAAAGGTTAAACTTCTTACTTCAAGAAGATTTTCAGGTCTTGACGGAGAAGAACTTTCTGAGCAGACATATTTATCTCATCAATCTACATATGCAGATTTTCTTAAAAAGCGTGAAGATGATAAAAGTATTTTCCCTGTAACTCTTGCTACTACCCCTCAAATAAGGATGACAAGAAAAATCAAGGGAGAATACGAATTAGCTCACACAGAAGAACATAAATACTTTGAAGATTCCATTGGAATGGTTTCTAATTGGAAAAAAAGAGGGCCTATATACGAAGTGCCATTTGGAACTTTATACAGCTCAGAGGTAAAAAATCTTATATGTGCAGGTCGTTGCACCTCAGTGAATGAAACACTTTGGGATGTTATGAGGGTTATTCCCTGTTGTGCCGTTACAGGTCAGGCTGCAGGAACTGCTGCTGCAATGACAGATGATTTTACTTTAATTAACGTAAAAGAACTTCAGAAAAAACTGACGGAAAGCGGTGTAATACTCCACGAAAAAGACCTTAATTAAATTAAAAATAAAAGCTTATAAATGAAAAAAAAATCTCATTAAATGGGAGAGTTTTAAAATAATTACTTAAAAGAAAGAAGGAAAATAAATATGCCATTAGTTGATATGTCGATTGAACAGTTATTTAAATATCAAGGAGTTTCACCTTGTCCAAAAGATATAGATGAATACTGGGATACAGCGCTTGCTGAAATGAATGCTGTAAACCATAACGCTGAGTTTATCAAAAAAGAATTTCCGTCAAAAGTTGCAGATATGTATGATTTGTATTATACAGGAACAAAAAACGCCAGAATTCATGCTAAAGTGGCAGTTCCAAAAAACGAAAAGGAAAAGATGCCCGCCGTATTGATGTTCCATGGTCTTTCAGATTCGTCCTGTGATTGGAGCGGACTTTTAAAGTATGCCTCACAGGGATATGTCGTTGCATTTATGGATGTAAGAGGTCAGGGCGGTTTGTCAGAAGATGTTGGCTCAGTAACGGGAACAACTTATACAACACCATTCACAAGAGGTCTTGATGGCGATAAGCATGACCTTTTGATGCGTGATGTGTTTCTTGACACAGCCTTACTTGCAAAAATTATAATGGGTCTTGATTATGTTGACGAAACCCGTGTTGGAGTAACCGGCGGTTCACAGGGTGGAGCACTCAGTGTTGCTTGTGCTTGCCTTGTGCCTGAAATTAAAAAATGTGCACCATGTTATCCATATCTTTCTGATTACAAGCGTGTCTATGAAATGGACTTAAATGAAGGTGCTTATGAAGGTTTGAAGTATTATTTTAGGAATTTTGATCCTACACACAAGCGATTTGATGAAATTTATGAAAAATTAGGATATATTGATATTCAAAATATTGCAAAACGGATGAAAGCCGAGCTTTTGATGTTTACAGGACTTATGGACACTACTTGTCCTCCGTCTACGCAGTTTGCAATGTATAATAAGGTTGAATCAAAAAAAGATGTTGTACTTGGGGGCTTCCTTTTAC
>JAZUMJ010000063.1:0-5552 GCA_045603605.1 Ructibacterium sp.
ACTCTGCCGGAACTGTTGACAGCATGGGTACGCATATCATAACTCGTGGCTCTCTTTTAACCATGACCCTAAAAGCTCCACACATCTCTGTTTGCTATACTGATCCGCATCGCATAACCCCTTCTGCGGACAATGTAAGCAACTCATCCTGTTTGCCAACCACATTGCTAACTGTCGTGTGTTAGCGGTCTGTATTACTTCCTGATTTGTCATTTAACATCTCCTTTAGTCTTGATATTTCATCGTCTTTGATGCGAAGCATTAAGTTAAATCCTTTTCTCTCTTGCTCAAAGTCTTCCTTCATGCGTTCTATCTGCTTTAATAACTCTTGTGTTCTTGTCATCTTGCCCCCTTACTACAGAAATCATCTTCTCCGACTATCGCTTCTGTTAACTTGCAGCATGAGAAGTCAGGGCTTACTATGAAGTATTTGCAGTTTTTACAACAGATCACATCTTCACCCTGGTTTATATTTGCCACTATGAGATTTACTGCGTTTCTTACTCCGTCAAAGTAATCTCTTCCTCTTCTCTTTTTGGCATCTTGTATTAGGTCTTGTTCTACAAGTCTTATCATGGTTATTAGGTCTTCTTTTTTCATAGATTGTGTTTCCTCTTGTACCATTTCATGAAGAAGTCAGGGTCTTGAGCAGCCGCCATGTCTAAATAGTCAAATTCCTTATCCAAGTCTTTTAATCCCTTCATCACTCTCTTATAAAGGTCAGGATTTCTTTCTAACTTCTTTCCTAAAAGCTCCGTCATCAATTCGGGTGTGACTTTCATCCAATCAGTAATGTTTAAGTCGTTCATATTTCTTGTTTTCTTAACCCCTTCAGAAAATCCATCATAGCTTCTATCGCCTTTACTTTCTCCATCCGCACTATCATGGCATCTCTGTCGTTATGCCCGATTGCTCTTAACACACCGTTGACTTCTGCTTCTCTTGAGGTCTTTAACTGTCGTGGCAAGCACCCTTCCTCAATGTCCTCAATGTCTTCCAAAAAATACAGGATAAGACTAACCGCACTGACCATATCTTTTAATCTGCTCATTTCTGCAAGCTCATTCGCAGCCAAGCATTCTCCGGCTTTTTTGGATGTATTAAAAGTGTAATTTCTTAACTTGCTTGTTAAAGTGCTTATTTCCATCTGCGTTTCTCCCAAAAATCTTCTCCGTAATTGTGATTGATCATATCTTCCTTCGGCTTGTTCTTTATGATCTTCTGATTCAAGTACCCTTCAAACTTCGTAGTGAATAAGGTGTCGGGCTTCAGGTATTGCTCCCACTCTGTGCCTTTCCACTCGGTCACTTTTTTATCAATGACCTTCCTGAAGTCTTCTTCGGTGAAGCCTTCGCTCAACCTTGCATTTATAAGAGATTGCGTCTTCTTCGTGTTCGCCTTGTAATGCGTGTTTGCTTTCTGATTCAGGTACTCGACTATATTTATATATATTGTGTTATTAAATGTGTTATTAAATGGTATTGGTTGCTCATTTTCAGGAAATCCATTTCCTGTTTTTGGGAAATCCATTTCCTGTTTTTGGGAAATGGCATCAGATTGGGATTTTTCGGCATAGAGTAAGGCTTCCGCCTTTTCCGTAAGAGCATACCAAAGAGTACGATCATACCCTTCCTTGTTGTAATTCCCGGTGATTATCAACCCTTCTTTTTTCAGATGATTCAAACATCTTTCAAGAGATCCTTTTGTAGCATAAGGGAACAGGCTTTTCATGGCTTTTAAGCTGTTGAAAGTCCAATATTTACCATCGTAAAAATTGGTGTTGTTTGCCTTATTCTTCTCTATCCAAAAGTAGAAATAGTTGAGCAGCACCGCTTCTAACATCCCATATTCTGTTGCTATCTCTCTATCAAAACTATGAACCACTCTTTAATAACTCCTTAATAAGACCGCTTAATGTTTTATTTAACAAGGCTACATATAGGCTGCCGTTTTCTTCTGCCTTTTTAGTATCATCGGGACTCGCTATAACATACTTTTCTGCCTTTTTTGTTTCTATGTCTATAATCTCCATTTCGGGGATGTCAGGCAGATCGGTAAAGTTATAGAGCATCACTTCATAACCCTTGTCTATTTGGCTTTTAAGGTATTCCCTGTATTTAACTAACCTTTCAGCCGAAAATGTTTTAGGATCATAAAGGGCAACTTTCCAACCCTCATTCATCATGTCAATCAACTCTTGTTTCATTGCCACTCCTTATGTAATACCTCTTGTAAGAGATGGGTTCTCCGAATTGATTTACTGATTTCTCAAAGACCCATTCAACTTTGTATCCAAGAGCTTTGATATCCCACATCCTTGAAGCTAATCTACCTATTGAGAACCGGGATAATGCTTCTGTGGATGTCACCCCATAGGGCTTATCTAAATACTCATTTAATAACCTATTTACTTGCGTGTTTTTCATTGTTCAATCTCCACTATTACTTTAAAATCTCCACCCTGTTTAAAGGTGTCTGTATAACCTTTTACCCATTTGCGATTATCATCAGGGAGTATCCCTTGCTTGACCATCGCATCTAATATGAATTTCTTTCCGAATGCGATCCCATCTGCATCACGATTTAAGTGCTTTTCTATCCAAGTAAAATGGATGATACAAGGCTTTTCTACCGGGGTAAGATATTTGATGAACCACCCTATCATTTCCTCGGTTTCTCGCTTCATATTTGCCCCGGCATACCTATTCTTACGGCATTCGTTGATGTAATCATTGCAGCTTGGGAGCTTCAGAGGGATTTCACAAATAGTTTCTGTCATATCTCTTTATCCAATCTTCTATAGTCTTGTCATAGACATATAACCATTTCGCTTCTGCGGTCTTTTTAAGAGCCAAATCAAATGCTTTATCGTTATGGACTCCAGTTTTTCCAAGATGATGTTCATAACAGAGCCATACTGTTAATCCGTCCTCATCGGAATGTTTCCTTCTGCCGACTCCCTGGCATATGTGATGAAGGTGTAGCCCAAAAGGTGTTCCACATCTATAACAAACTTTCTCATTCTGAATTATTGATTTAGTCACTTATCTGTGTACTCCATTCTCTTGATAACTGTGCATCCATTAGCCTTAACTGTAGTTTCAGGGAATTGATCGCTTCTTGGTTCGCCCGGTATACAGCCTCTGCCACATCACGCTCAAATCGTGCTTCTGCGACTTTAGGTATCCCATAAGCGGTCATTTGGATCATGCCTATTGCCATGCCATCATCCCTTAACTTCAGGCATTCTTGCCGGAGAAGGATTTTATAGTCCTTCTCCTTTGTGGCATAGTCTGTGCCTGATTTCCGTAATTGCTTTATGGAAAGCTCTAACTGTTTTGTCTTAGCGTTTAATTCATTTACAAGATCGTATTCCATAGTTTAGAACGGAAGGTCAGGGTCTTCCTCGCCCATCAGCACTCCGAAAGGGGTTTCTTCTTCCTTCAGTTCCTCTTTAGGCTCTGCTTTAGTTTCTGCTTTCGGCTCTGCTTTGGAGAGGAACTCTACATTGGATGCGTTTATTTCGTATGCGGTGCGTTTCTGCCCATCTACTTCATACTGTCTTGTCTGTAAAGTACCGAAGACCGCTACCTTTGCTCCCTTTAAGAGATACTTCTTGCAATTGTCTGCCGTAGCTCCCCATGTCACTATATTGAGGAAGTCTACTGCATCCCCGAAATTCCTCTGTACGGCAAGTGAGAAACTGCAAACGCTCTTGCCTGTTGATGTTGTCCTTAAGTCAGGATCTCTCGTTAAATTGCCTGTTACGATAATCTGATTCATTACTGCTCCTTCCACACGAACACTCTTTCGTTCGCTGAATTTTTAATTGATAATCCTGTGATCCGCTTGTTCTCTATAGCGATTTTTTCTACCCTGAACTTGTCTGCGAATCGTTCTTTGCCATTAACTGTCCTTGTCTTGTACTTATCCTTACTCACCCATATGAACGGTGCGGTATAAAGCTCCGACCCTATGCCCCAAAGAAATCCGCAACGCTTCATCGCATCGGAGTATTCAGCCTTGTACTTATTGTCATCGGTCTGCTGACTTTCTAACCCGGCGTTGCTTCGCTCCACGAGCCGTCCTTTTTCGTCGTAGACTCCGATGTTGCAGACGAGGATTCCCTTCTCATCCCTATAGTAGCTGTTCGTCCATCCTAACTTTCCGAATTCCTCATCAAGCATCATGGCATCTACTCTTGCGGTCTTGTATAAGAGGAACGAAGCTCCCTTCTCATTTTCGCTTGCTACTCTTACTTCTATTTCGTTTTCCCTTAAATCTCTCATCGTGTAGTCGTGTTTCCTTTCTTTTTATCCTTTAGCCTTATAGTTTATCGTTGAACATTAATCAGTATCGTCCTCTTGGACTTGGAGTCTACGATTCTGATGCAAAACTGCCAAGTTTGCCCTCGCCTTCTCCTTTGCTTCATCTGACATAACAACTTTCCTCGGTGGATATACCTTTACCCAGTTTTTAGGAACGATATATCTCTTCATTCCGTATGAGTCTTCTTTTACTGGTTTTACCCCTTCCTTTTCCATCCTTCTTTGGATCTTGCTCTGAAAAGTTTCTACAGATGCGGTGTTGTCCGCTTCGTTGAATATGATTATTGTTTCCTTTTCTTCATTCGTTAATCTCATAGCACTCCTTTGTAACCGTTGCCCGGCTCGGTTGACCAAGATATCTCAATATACATATTTAGGAGGTTCGGGGTATGCCGGGCTACCCCTTGACAGTATGCCTACTGTACGATACAATTTAGATAGTGTTTTTCAATTGTTTTACTTACTTGGGGTCTTTTTCGGAAGACTCCCCTTTTTTTGCCCTCTCTTTCAGTTTGTTTGCGTTCACCATTAAATCCATCGTTTCATTTATTTTCTGAATTTCAGGAACATCTTCAGGATCAATGATAAACTTTCCTCTGTTCCTTGCCGCCAAAAGATTCATCTGCGATAAGCCGTACTTGTAAATAAGCTCTGCGATGTACTCTGCTGCTTCGGCATCCGTTACGATGTAATATTTGTTATCAATTACCGAAAAGCTATCTAACTTCATGTATATTTCCTTTCTTTGTCTAACTGCTTTAACATTTGAACTAATGTTCTTACTCTTTCATTCAGTTTCATGTTCTGAATTTTTAACTGTTTGTTTTCCTCTTGTTCCATTTCATACAGGGTCTTGTAAGACGGTTCTGCTTTGAGATCAATCATGCTCTATCACCCATTCAAGCCCACACGCTATCAGCAGAAACGCTACTGGAATACCCATAATCGCAAATAACCAACCTATCATCTTTTCTTCCTTTCGTTAATCCACATTGTTAGGTCTTCTTCCATTACGCTCCATTCCCGACCTACCCTGAATGAAGGGAAACCCTTGCTTCGCATTATTGCTAATGCTTTCCACTCGCTTATTTTGAGATAAGCCATTAACTCATGTGTTGATATTGCTCCCAATCACCTGGCTCCCTTCTGCCTGCTAACCATTCATCAAATAACTTCATTACTTCGCCTGTGGTGATCCCTAACTCCTGTGGTAACTTTCGTGTG
>JAZUMJ010000064.1:0-5115 GCA_045603605.1 Ructibacterium sp.
AGGAATACCTCACATAAACCTCGTCATCAACATACAGCTTGTCCACCGGAACATCACTTTCAGCCATAACAGATAGTTCAGATTTAATCGGCAATTTAACCTCTGTAACCTCATCAGCAATTACAGACCCCCCTTGAAAAGCTGCAGAAATGCAGATAAGAACAAATAATGCAATTAATTTCCTCACAGTTGTTCACATCCTATTCATTAAATGTATGGGACGATGCCCGCATCGTCCCTAAAAGTCATTTTTCCATCCCTTTACGGGATAGGATTACGGTCTGTACTTTTTTTCCATCCCGTAATTAATTATGCAAATAGAATTCACGATAACCCTTATATGTCATATAAATATCAAGCTTACCTGCTATTTCAAATGGAGAATGCATAGAAAGCAACGGAGTTCCCGCATCAATAACATCCATATCAAGGTTTGCAACATACTGAGCGATAGTTCCGCCGCCGCCGCCATCAACCTTGCCAAGCTCGCCCATCTGCCACTGAACATTATTTTCATTAAATATTCTTCTTATTTTTGCAACAAGCTCAGCACTTGCATCACTGGCACCGCCTTTACCTCTTGAACCTGTATATTTACAGAGAAGTATTCCGCAGTTTAATAGGGCAGAATTTCTGCGTTCGCTTACCTCAGGATAATTAGGGTCAAGTGTTGCGCCAACATCAGCTGACAAACAAGTTGAATTGCTTAATGTTTCCCGGAGAACCAAATCCGAGTAATTATCAGTTAACATATAGCACAGCTTTGCCATTGTGTTCTCAAAATTTCTGGAACGCATACCTGTTGCACCCATACTGCCAACCTCTTCTTTGTCAACCAAAAGGCAAACTGCTGTTTTTTCAGGTTTCTTTATCTCGGTGATGGCTTTTAATGATGCATAGGCACAAACTCTGTCGTCCTGACCGTAACCACCCAGCATACTTCTGTCAAGTCCTACATCTCTTGCCTGAAAAGCCGGAACAATTTCTATTTCACTGCTAAGCAAATCTTCCTCTGTTATATCATATTTTTCATTTAAAATCTTTAAAATATTAAGTTTTACGCCCTCTTTTATGTCCTCATCATCACAGGCAATATTTCCAAGAATAACATTTAAGCTTTCTCCCGGAATAGCCTCCGACATCTTCTTTGTAACCTGATCCTGAGCAAGGTGTGGAAGAATATCAGTAATGCAGAAAACAGGGTCGTTTTCATCCTCGCCTATTGTAATCTTGATTTGAGTTCCATCCTGAAGAGCAGCAATACCATGGATTGCAAGAGGTATAGTTGTCCATTGATATTTTTTTATTCCACCATAATAGTGGGTTTTAAAATAGGCAACACCTTGTTCTTCATATAACGGATTTGGCTTTAAATCCAAACGCGGAGAGTCAATATGTGCTCCAACAAGGTTTATACCCTTTCTTATATCCTCTGTACCAATAACAGCCGCAAAAACGCCTTTGCTGCGGTTTACAGTATATACTCTATCTCCCGGTTTAAGAGATGTTTTTTCTTCAAGGGGGGCAAAGCCTCTCTCCTCTAAAAATCTGCAGGAATCATCGCAAAACTCTCTCTCAGTTTTTGCTTTGCTCAAAAATTGACGGTATTCCTCACAATATTCAAAAATCTGTTCCTTTTCATTAGCATTTAGCTCCGAAAAGATATTTTTATTAGTATAGCATAATTTTTTCTGCAAATCATTCATTTTAAATTCCTCCTAAATTGTATACTTCTTTATATATGTTATATGCCCTAAAAACATTTTCGATATATTTCCGTGTTTCCGAAAACGGTACATTAACAGGCTTTAAATTCTCATCGCACAATGCACCTTTTTTCAACCATTTATCCACATTCCCCGGTCCTGCATTGTATGCTGCAACGGCATTTTCAGTTTTGCCGTTATACTTTTTTATTAATCTTTTCAAATAATAGCAACCAAATCTGATATTTATATCCGGCTCAAATATTCTGTTAGCCGAAAAGTTTTGAACTTTCAATGCTTTTGCACACTCCTGTGCCGTTTCATCGGTAAGTTGCATAAGTCCCTTTGCACCGGCATTTGATACAGCGTATGGGTCAAACCGGCTTTCTGTTCTGATTATTGCATAAACTAATGCCTCTTCCAACCCAAACTCCTCTGCATATGCACTGACAGATTGCTGATATCTTATTGGATAATTTGTCTGCTTTAATTTAACATCCAAACCCAAGTCTACAAATGTATTATATCCAAAATACCCTAAAAAAGTAAAAATAATTACGAAAAATATAAGCTTTCCCAAACACCCAAGACAACAACCGCTGCTCTTTTTCTTACGTCGCCTCTTTTCGTTTTTGACCTCTCTCATATCCTATTTACGCTCCGTTAACTTCCTGTATATATCCAAAACCTGATTTCTGACATTTTCCTCGTCTAAATCATTTATGATACAAAAATCCGCTTTATTCCTGATTTCTTCATCACTGATTTGATTATTAATCCTTGCAATAACCTGTTCTCGTGTACAGCCATCTCTCTTGATTACCCTTTCAATCCGTGTTTCCAACGGAGCAATAACCCCAATTGATGCATCATATGAAAAAGGAAAATCACAAGAAAATAAAAGGGGAACATCAAGGCAAATCAAGTTTTCCTCTGCCATTTTAATTTGGTTTTCAACCTCTTCAAATATATATTTGTGTGTAATGCTGTTCAGTACAGAAAGCTTTTCCTTATTATTAAAAACAATTTCTGCCACCGCTTTTCGGTTAATTCTACCGTCATTTTCAAGAATATCTTCGCCAAATTCCTTTAGAATATGTGGATAAGCACTTCCATCAGGCTCCATAATATGTCTTGAAATTAAATCAGTATCTATAACTTTTGCACCTAATTCCGAAAAGACTTTTGAAACAAGGCTTTTCCCTGAACCTATTCCGCCTGTTATTGCCACAATCATCATTTATATCACCATTATATATTATACCAGTTTTAACATCTTATTACAAGAGGTATCTTGAAATTTAATATTTATTATGCTAAAATTATTTGTGCAACTTTTTAAATTGGAGGTATTATCGTGAAAACCTTTATCGGTATATTTAAAATGACAAAAAAATATTGGTGGTGTTTCCTGATTGTGGGAATATGTATGTTAATACAGATTGTATCCCAGGTTATGGCACCAAACTTAATTGGTGATTTCCTTCGTTTAGTTGAAGATAACGCTCCAAGCCTTGATAAACGTGCAATTGAAACAGGAGGGCTTCTCCTATTGTTTGCATCACTTCAGGCATTAACCCAAGGTCTTCGTTCATATTTTTCCCATGTTGCGGCATGGAGAGGTATACACGATATAAGAACGGCCCTTTTTAACCATGTTCAAAGGCTGTCCATGGGATTTTTTCAGGATAAACAAACAGGTCAGCTTATGAGCCAGATTTTATCTGACACTTCTGTTCTTGAACTTTTAATTGCCCACGCAGGTCCTGAAGTAATTCTCGATGTTTTGTTATTTGGAACAATTATTACCATTTTGTTCATACAAAATGCAAAGCTTGCTCTTGTTGCATTAATTGTTATCCCATTAATCCTTGCATCTACCTTCTATTTTGCAAAGCGTGTTCGGCCTCAATTTAAAAAAGCCCACGAAAAAAACGCAGAGCTGATGGCTATTATTCAGGATGATTTATCGGGGATTAAAGAAATAACCATATTTAATAAACAGGATACAGAATTTAACAGAGTTAGATCCGTTTCGGATATTTATACCAATCTAAATCTTAAAGCTTTGAAAAAGAGTGCTGTTTTCCATCCTATGATAAGCTTTTTTAATCAGGTTGGTGTTGCACTTGTTATTGCCGCCGGCGGTTATCTTGCGGCAACAGGCGGTGTTGATTCTGCCGAAATAGTTAAATTTGTTCTTTATTTAAATATTTTATATACACCTATAAGTGCCTTTGCAAGAATAAGCGAGGATTTACAGAACTCCCTTGCCGCAGGCGAAAGGGTTATGGATTTATTTTCCGTTAAATCTCAGGTGACAGAATGCGAAAATCCGGTTGAATTATCAAACGTAAAAGGCGAAATTAAGCTAAATGATGTTTCATTCTCATATGAAAAGGAAAACTCTGTATTAAAAAATGTAAGCCTTAGCATTGCCCCGGGGGAAAAGGTTGCACTTGTCGGTCCAACCGGTGGCGGTAAAACAACAATCGCAAGCCTGATTACAAGATTTTACGATCCAAATTCAGGTTCGGTTACAATAGATGGGATAGACTTAAAAGATGTAAGTCTTAAATCATTAAGAGAGAATATAAGCATTGTTCTTCAAGATGTATTCCTCTTCCACGGCACTGTTGAAGAAAATATTGCATATGGGGTTGATAATCCCACAAAAGAGGAAATTATCCATGCCGCCAAAATTGCAAATGCCCATAATTTTATAATTGAGATGCCACAGGGCTATGACACTATAATCGGTGAAAGAGGCGTTAAACTCTCAGGCGGACAAAAGCAAAGATTATCCATTGCCCGTGCAATTCTTCGTGATAAGCCCATACTGATTTTAGATGAGGCAACTGCCGCTGTTGACAACACAACCGAAAAGCTGATACATTCTGCAATTGAGCA
Source organism: Ructibacterium sp. (assembly GCA_045603605.1). Lineage (GTDB taxonomy): Bacteria > Bacillota > Clostridia > Monoglobales > Monoglobaceae > Ructibacterium. The sequence goes on from JAZUMJ010000064.1 coordinate 4,617, forward strand.
GGTTATATCCAACCGAACAACCATTATAATAGCCCACCGCCTATCTACTATCCGCAGTTGCGATAAAATTGCAGTTATCTCCGATGGTGAAATTGCTGAAATCGGCACCCACGAAGAATTAATAAACAAACCCGACGGAATGTATAGAAAACTCCACGAAGCATAAAATGGAACGGCGAAAGCCATTCCATTTCAGACTGTCGAAAAAGTCGGTCTACCGCAAGCGGAAAAAATCTTGTAGGGACAGGCGTCCCCGACTGTCCGCATAATATATATTAATAAACGGCTAGGATTTCATCGAGAAAACTTTGCCGTTGCTTGCTTTTCGCGAAATCGTCCTCTGTAGTACCATCCTTCAACGACGAAAACGATTTCACAAAATATACCTTCCTTTTTCAACATCTGCCAGCGTGTCGATACTTTATCGACACGCTGAAGGGTTGAGCATCGCTCAACCCTTTTCTATTTAGTCTTCTCTGTGTTCTACATAGAATGTAAC
>JAZUMJ010000065.1:0-26932 GCA_045603605.1 Ructibacterium sp.
ATGGCATTTGAAAGACCAACTGCAGAGGAAATTCTTACTCAATTTAAAAATAAGGAAATTTCTCATCCAAGAATTCTTGCAACAAAAAAAGATTTTGATTTTATACGAAACAATTACGAAAATGATGCATATTTAAAGTCAGTATGCGACAAAATCATTGAATATGCGGATTTAATTCTTGACAAAGATGTTTTGACATACGAAATTGCAGATAAACAGAGAATTACATCTATTTCCCAAGAAATGCTTGACAGAATGTTAAAGCTTGGACTTGCTTATCAGCTAACAGGAGATAAAAAATATTCTGAATGTGCATGGAAAAACTTAAATAAATGTGCTTCATACATTGATTGGAATCCCTCGCATATGATAGATGTAGGCGAAATGAACGCCGCTTTTGCTATTGGATATGATTGGATGTATGATGAATTTGATGATAATCAAAAACGTATTATATTTGAGGGTGTTAAAAAGAACGGACTTGTTCCTACACGCCTTGCGTATTATGGCAGATTGGTACACTGGAATCAATGGGCGGGAGCATCCAATCTTTTTGTGAAATGGAAAGGTAATTTTAATTCTATTGTAAACGGAGGAGCAATTGCAGCCTCTCTTGCGTTTATGGAAGAGGATGAAGAGTTTTGTTCAGATATTGTTGAAAAAGGAATACGCAGCATAGAATACTCTGTTTTAGGGTATTTCCCTGATGGTGCGTGGATAGAAAGTACATCATATTGGCAATATTGTATGGAATATTTGGCAATAGGAATTGGTTCGGTTATATCAACTTTAGATACAGATTATGGTATAATGGATTTTGAAGGGATGAAGGAAAGCGGATACTGGTATAGGAGTATGGAATCCAAATCGGGTAACTATAACTTTCACGATGCTTCTCTTGTTCATTTTGATTATTTATTTCATCCGTGGCTTGCTAAGATATATAATGACCCAAAACTCTATTCAATGCGTAGAAATGTCTCCGAAAAAGACTTAAATTATACAGTGTTTGATGCAATATGGTATATGAAAGATTATGTTGATTTAACAAACGAACTGCCTTTAACAAATATAGCAAGAGGAATTGAAAGCGTTTCGGTCAGAAGTTCATATAATTCTGATGCAATGTATTTTTCCGCAATTGGCGGTGCAGTTGAATGTAACCACTCTCACGCAGATAGCGGTTCGTTTATATACGAAACAAAGGGAGTGCGTTGGATTTCCGATTTAGGAAAGGAAGACTATAACATAATTCGTGACAGCGGTTTAGGAAAATATGGTGCATACAGATGCCGTGCTGAGGGACATAGCGTTATGGTGTTTAATCCGAACACAAGCAACTTAGACAGCGGACAGGCAGAGGATGGATTTGCTGAAATTATAGAATACATTGATAACGAAAAAGAGAATATCACTAAGTTTGATATGTCCTCTGTTTATCCTGATTATGTTACATCATATAATCGTACATTCACTTTAGATAAAAATTATTTTAGTTTAAATATCACAGATGAATTTACTCTGAAAGATACAACAGATATTAACTGGTTTTTGACAGCATCAACCGTTAGCGGTGTATATAGCGTTAAATGGTATGATAACGGATATTTCACAATAAGCTTTGCATCTAAACTGTTGTATGGCCATTTTGAGGCTGAGGGGGCTGATTTAAAAGCGGAAACAACACAATGCAAACCACTGTTGGGAGAACCTGCTATGCCAGGACAGAATTTAAATTCCAGATACAGCAGAATTCGTTTATATGAAAATGGTGCATCCGGAACAATAAAGATAAATGTTACTTTATCGCCGTATAATATGTTAATTTCCGGCTTAACCGATGAAAACGGAAACGCTTTTGATGTAGATACAGGATATTGTAAATTTAAGGCAAAAATAATGTCTTTCCCCGGTCATAACGGAGTGTTTGAAGAACAAGGGGAGTTGCTTGCAGCAGAATACGACGAAAGAGGAATACTTACTGAAGTTGCGAAAATTAATTCTGATGGTTTTTTTGAACTGGATATAGATTCGGATAATTCGGAAATAAAAGTATTTATGTTTGAAAAAAATTCAATTAAGCCTGTGACTTTCATGTATTCAACAAAAAAGGAATAAAAAACAATGGCATAGTTTTCAAAAAGAGAACTATGCCATATTTTCATATATTTAAGATAACAATGATTTTACCTTATCAATATCTTTTATATCAATTAAACAAGATATCTCTGTTTCGGCAGTTGTAATCAGCTTAATAGGGATATTAGATGCTGATAACAATTCAAATAACTCTGCTGCAACTCCGTATTCTGAACGCATTCCCTGACCTGACAAAATAACCTTAATATTATTTCCGTTTAAATCTGTTGAAATTTCAGGGCTGAGTGCCTTAAAAGCAACTGTTGCACCGACAACATCGGAAAGATTATCTTGAGAAACAGTAAATGAAAGATTAAATTTATCTTTATAGGGTGCAGTTCTGCATATCATATCAACGGAAATATGACGCTTTGAAATCTCGTTCATAATTGCTGATAAATTTTGAGGGGTGTTGGGTATGTTATTTATTGTAACAAGAGCAACATCTTCCAAATAACTTATTTCTGTAATCGTCTTAATCAATACTGAAACCTCCTTAAATTATTGAGCAGCAATTAAATCCTTCATTGCATATAATCCGGGTTTTTGATTAGTAAGATATATCGCCGCTCTTACAGCACCTACTGCAAAAACTTCTTTTGAAGAGGCAGAATGTTTAACTTCGATAACCTCATCAGTGCCTGCAAAAATTACATCATGCTCGCCAACAATTGTTCCGCCTCGAACTGCGTGGATACCAATTTCTTTTTTATCACGTTTTTTGCGAACAGAATGCCTGTCATAGGTATATTCAGGTTCAAATGTAACAGCATCGGAAATGGCATCTGCAATAGCAAGGGCTGTTCCGCTCGGCGCATCTAATTTTTGGTTATGATGTTTTTCGATAATCTCAATATCAAAATTATCCTCAAGAATTTTACTTGCACGACAGACCAAATCAATAAGCAAATTAACACCTAATGACATATTAGCAGAGAAGAATAAGGGTATTTGCTTCGATTCATATTCAATTCTTAAAATCTGTTCCCTGCTAAGTCCTGTAGTACAAATTACAGCCGGAATATCATTTTTCACTGCATAGTCAAGCAGTGAATCCAAAAGAGCGGGGTGGGAAAAATCTATTATTACATCAGGCTTTTCTGTAAGCTTTGACAAATCGTCATAAACAGGAAAATCTGATTTACTCTCCGTATTTATATCAAATCCGGCACAGATCTTAATGTTTTCATAACCTTCAATCGCTCTGGTTACTGCCTGACCCATTTTCCCGTTTGCACCGCTTAGAAGTATTTTTATCATTTGTTATTTCACACCCTTTAGGTTAAATTAAATCATATTCCTTTAAAGTATTTTTAAGAATTTCAAGATTTTCATCGGTCATATCACAAAGAGGCATTCTGAGCTTTCCAACATTAAAGCCCATTAAATTCATCGCAACCTTAACAGGAATTGGATTTACCTCGATAAACAAATTCTTAATCAACTTCAGATATTTCAAGAAAAGGTTTTTAGATGTTTCAAGATCGCCCTCGAAGTATTTTGCACATATATCATGAGTTTCCTGTGGAAGGAGGTTTGCAACAACAGATATTACTCCCTGACCGCCTATTGACATAATAGGAACAATAATATCATCATTTCCTGCGTATATAGCCAAATCTGTTTCTGCGGCAATCTGTGCAGCAAAAGCTAAATCTCCTGTAGCCTCTTTAATCGCATTAACATTTGGAATTTCAGCAAGCTTTTTGATAGTATCAAGGCTGAATCCAAGTCCGCCGGTTCTGCCGGGAATGTTATAAAGGATTATAGGAATATTCACGCTGTCTGCAATCATCTTTGTGTGAAGATATAATCCCTTTTGAGTTGTCTTATTGTAATAAGGAGCAACAATAAGCAATCCGTCAGCTCCAACACTCTCAGCAAATTTACTGTATTCAACAGCCTTTGCAGTGTCGTTACTGCCTGTACCTGCAATAACAGGAATTCTTTTTGCAACCTTTTCAACAGTGAAACGAATTGTTTCAAGATGTTCTTCCTCAGGCATTGTTGAGGATTCTCCTGTTGTTCCGCAAATTACTATTGCATCTGTATTATTCTTAATATGAAATTCTATTAACTCTTCAAGTTTTGGAAAGTCAACTCCGTTCTCTGTAAACGGTGTAACAATAGCTACAGCTGAGCCTGTAAAAATTGGTGTTTTCATAATAAGTAATCTCCTTTCTGATTAATCAAAATATCCCTTTGCAGCAAGAAGTTCTCCGAGAAGAACTGCACCGCCTGCTGCGCCTCTTAATGTATTATGGCTCATTGAAACCATTTTATAATCATACTGCATTGATTCTCTTAAACGTCCGCAAGAAATTGCCATACCGCCGTCAATCTCACGGGCAGTTTTAATCTGTGGCTGATCAGGTTCATCAGCTTCTGTATAAACATAAATAAACTGCTTGGGAGCATTTGGCAATCCAAGAGTTTGAGGCTCGCCTTTATATGCTTTCCACATTTCCTGAATTTCTTCAACAGAAGGTTTTTCAACTCCATCTTTAAAGCTGAAGAATATAGCAGCTGTGTGACCGTTTGAAACAGGAACTCTGTATGTCTGGCACTCAATCTTAAGGTCATCTGAGGGAACAATCTCATTTCCGACAATTTTACCTAATATTTTATTAGGCTCAACCTCGGATTTCATCTCTTCACCGCCAATATACGGAATAAGATTATCAACCATTTCAGGCCATGTCTCAAATGTCTTACCTGCACCGGAGATTGCCTGATATGTTGTAACAAGTGCATGGTCAATGGGGTATTTTTCATTTACAACAGCCACTGCAGGAAGATATGATTGCAAAGAACAATTAGATTTAACTGCAATGAATCCCTTTTTAGTTCCAAGACGCTGACGCTGAGCAGGGATAATTTCAAGATGTTCAGGATTAATTTCAGGAATAATCATTGGAACATCCGGTGTATGTCTATGAGCGGAGTTGTTAGATACAACAGGACATTCAGCTTTTGCATAACGCTCCTCTAAAGCCTTAATTTCATCCTTTTTCATATCAACAGCGCAGAAAACAAAATCAACTTGTTTTGCAATTTCGTCAATATCATCAGTTGCATTCATAACAATCATATCTTTAACTGAATCGGGAATATCACAATCCATTGCCCATTTAGAACCAACTGCATCTCTGTATTTTTTACCTGCACTTCTTGGAGATGCGGCAACAACCGTTAAATTAAACCAGGGATGATTTTCCATAAGAGTAATAAATCTCTGTCCAACCATACCTGTTGCTCCAATTATACCAACCTTATACTGTTTCACTTAAACTTCCTCCTTAAAACTCACATAACGATTTTATCATCTATATCTCTAATTATTATATTCCAAGAAAACATAGATGTCAAATGTTTTTTAGGCAGAAATCACTCGTTTTTCAACAGTTTTTCGTGCTATTTGTACAAATGTTAGAAAATCGTAACATAAATTCAAACTAAAATTTTAAAAAGTACTGGAATTTATTATCGTTATATGTTAGAATATGATTGAATATAGAATAATTTTGCTTTTATATATAAGTATAAAGGAGATGAAATTTGTGAGGAAGATTTTATCAGTTGTTCTTGCAATTTCTGTTTTTGCATTTTGCATCCTGCCCATAACCGTTATGGCTGATTACCAAGTGCCAAGCCATATCAGGATTGGTTTGATGTATGGTAACAGCTCGGAAACCTCGGTTACACTCAATTGCGATTATGGTTTTAAGCTTGGAAGCTATAACCAAAGAGAATTTATACACGAAACAACCACATCTCAAACATCATTAACTGTTACAGCCAACGGTTCGGGCGGTGTTGATGTTTTGGATTCTTCAGGAAGTGTATTGTATACAGGAACTTCTTCAGCCGGAGTTTTGCCCAATGCATCAGGAATGGATCAAAAACTTAAAATAGACGGAGTAGAATATCGGGGCGGTGTTGATGCCCTTGCGAAAAACGGAAGTCTAACCATTGTAAATGTGGTATTTATGGACCATTATCTCTATGGTGTAATTTCAAGAGAAATGAGCCCAAGCTGGCCTATAGAGGCACTAAAAGCTCAGGCGGTGTGTGCAAGAAATTATGCTATAAAAAATTTAGATAAACATTCAAACCAAGGCTTTGATTTATGTGCAAATGTTGATTGTCAGGCATATGCCGGAACATCTTTTGAATCAGCGGGTTCTTACGAGCCTGTTGACAGCACCACAAGACAAGTGCTTACTTATGACGGCGAAATTGCAAGCTTGTTTTATTCTTCTTCAATGGGACCCACAACAGAGGATGTAAGCAATGTATGGGGAAATTCAATTCCCTATCTTACAAGCGTGGATAATTCATATGAAGATACAGAGAATATTCCCAATGGCATATGGTCAGGAAGTATAACTTGTGACGAGGCATCGGCGATAATGCGTAATAAAGGTTACGATATTGGTGAGGTTACAAATATTGAGGTTACAGAATATACAGAAAGCGGACGTGTTTTGCATATGAAGGTAACCGGAACAAAAGGAACAAAGACTTTTGACAGAGAATCTTGCAGGCTGATATTTAATACTGTAACAAAGAGTCAGTATTTTACAGTTGTCGGAGATGGTGCTTCGGGGAAACAAATTCCTAAAATTCGTGTGACCGACGGAACTGATATTGCAAATCATTCAATTGATAAAATTATTATGCTTACATCTGCCGGAAGAAGTGTTCTTGAAGGTAATGTTTTATATGTAACAAATGGTGTTTCACAGGAAACCTATGAGGTAACACAAGCTGTAGGCGGAGCAAATACAAGCTTCTATTTCAGCGGTACCGGATGGGGTCATGGTGTTGGTATGAGCCAATACGGAGCAAAAGGAATGGCAGAGGCGGGGTATGATTATATCACGATTTTACGTCATTATTTTGTGGGAACTAACTTAGAAAACGCATACTAAAGAGGTAGTAAAATGACAACAAAAGATTTTTATTATGATCTTCCTGAGGAATTAATTGCGCAGACGCCGCTCAATGACAGAACGGCGTCTAAACTTTTGGTTATGAATAAAGACAGCGGAGATATTGAACATAAGCATTTTAAAGATATTGTTTCATATTTGAAAAAGGGTGATTGTCTTGTAATGAACAATACAAGAGTTATCCCTGCACGTCTTTATGGAGTTAAGGAAAATTCAGGAGGAAAAATTGAATTTCTTCTATTGAAAAGACTTGAATTAAATAAATGGGAAGTTATTCTCAAACCGGGGAAAAAGGCTAAAATTGGAAGCAGATTTGTATTTGGTGACGGAATATTAAAAGCAGAAGTTCTTGATATAATAGAGGATGGAAAAAGGATTGTCAATTTTGAGTATCAGGGTGTATGGGAAGAAATTCTTGATAGGCTTGGGGAAATGCCTCTGCCCCCATATATTCACGAAAAACTTGAGGACAGAGAACGTTATCAAACTGTTTATTCAAAAATTGAAGGTTCAGCAGCTGCTCCAACAGCAGGGCTGCATTTTACCGATGAATTGATTGCTGAAATAGAGAAGAAGGGTGTTAAAATTGCATACCTTACCCTTCATGTGGGACTTGGAACTTTCAGACCCGTTTCGGTGGAAAATGTTGATGAGCATATTATGCACACCGAACATTATGAGGTGTCTAAGGAAACTGCAGATATAATCAACGAAACAAAGTTGAGCGGAGGAAGGATTATTGCAGTTGGAACAACATCTGTAAGAACACTCGAAACTGTTGCTGATGAAAATGGATTTTTAAGGCCGCAAACAGGGGATACCAATATTTTTATTTATCCCGGATATAAATTTAAAACTGTTGATTGTTTAATAACAAATTTTCATCTGCCGGAATCCACACTATTGATGCTTATATCTGCGTTTGCCGGTAAAGATAAGATTTTTAATGCCTATGATATTGCAATAAAGAATAATTATCGCTTTTTTAGTTTTGGAGATGCAATGTATCTGGAGGGATAAATATGTTTAAGTTAATTAAACAGGAAGGAAATGCACGTCGGGGACAATTTGAAACTGTTCACGGTACAATACAAACTCCTGTTTTTATGAATGTGGGTACTGCCGCAGCAATTAAAGGTGCAGTTACCGCTTTGGATTTAAAAGATATTGGCTGTCAAGTGGAGCTTTCTAACACATATCATCTTCATTTAAGACCGGGAGATGATGTTGTCAGAGATATGGGCGGACTTCATAAATTTATGAACTGGGACAGACCTATTTTAACCGACAGCGGCGGATTTCAGGTGTTTTCTCTTGCTCAGTTAAGAAATATAAAGGAAGAGGGAGTTTATTTTTCTTCACATATTGACGGACGTAAAATTTTTATGGGACCTGAAGAGAGTATGAGAATTCAATCTAATTTAGGTTCAACAATCGCTATGGCATTCGATGAATGTATTGAAAATCCCTGTGAAAAGGATTATGCATCTCAATCCGTAGAGAGAACAACACGCTGGCTTGAAAGATGCAAAAATGAGATGCAAAGACTAAATTCTTTAGAAAACACAATAAACAAAAAGCAAATGCTGTTTGGAATTAATCAGGGAAGTACCTTTGATGATTTAAGAATTGAGCATATGAAAAGAATTTCCGAGCTTGACCTTGACGGTTATGCAATAGGCGGACTTGCGGTTGGGGAATCAACAGAAGAAATGTATCACATTATTGAAGCTGTAGAACCATTTATGCCAAAGGATAAACCAAGATATCTTATGGGTGTTGGAACCCCTGTTAATATAATTGAAGCTGTCGCCAGAGGTGTTGACTTTTTCGATTGCGTAATGCCAAGCAGAAATGCAAGACACGGAACAATATTTACATCAATGGGTATTTTAAATATAATGAATGCTAAATATGAAAGAGATTCATTACCTCTTGACCCTGAATGTAATTGCCCTACCTGTCGCAATTTCTCCAGAGCATATATACGTCATTTATTTAAGGCGAAAGAAATGCTTGCAATGCGATTGGCTGTTATGCATAATCTTTATTTCTATAATAATTTAATGCAGGAAATTCGTGATGCCATAGACGGCGATTATTTTGATAACTACAGAAAAAACAAGGTGACTATACTTGGCGAGCGAATTTAAAATGTTAACAAAAAGTACATTGATTTAAATTCTTTTTCGTGATAGAATGTCAATAATTTATTTATTGAGGTGAATATTGGTGGATAAACAAGCTAAAGAAGCAAGACAAATGGCTAAAAACCTTCCTTTAAAAGAGAAAATAGGGTATATATGGCTTTATTATAAATGGTGGATTATAAGTGTAACAGCTTTAATTCTTGTAATTGGCGGTACGATACACGAAATAGCTACAAGACCTAAGTATGATTTGGAAATTGCTTATTATACAGAAAGGGTTGTGCCTGAGGAAACCATTACAAAACTTGAAGAATATTTCACACAGTTTGTAGATGATTTTGATGGCGATGGAAATAAAGCTGTTCATATTTATTCGACAAATATGGCTCTGGGCGGAGAAAACCCTGAAGCCCAAATGGCTTTACAGATGAGGTTTACTGCAGAACTAAGCGCCGGCACATACCCCGTAATTCTTGCTGATGAATACTTTAACGAGGTCCTTTCCCAAGAATCCTATGCTGGTATTGGTGACAAGGAAAGAGCCTTTACAGAGGTTGAAGCCCTTGCTGAAATTTCAGGAGCAGAGGAAGGAAACAACGTTTATTGGAGAACTCGTGCTTTGTACGAGAATGAAAAGAAGAAAGAGGAACGTGTTAATCAATACCAAAACTCCTCAAAAACCGAAAAAGCAATATTTGGTGAATAATATAAAAGCGTGTTGTCAATAGCAACACGCTTTTAAATATCTTTTTCCATAATATAATCATCCATAACAAATCCATTGCCGATATCTGTAACAACCGAATCTATCTTAATAAAACCAATTTTCTTATATATATTAATAGCTTTGGTATTATTTTTATTAACTGTAAGCCATATTTTTGAAAAACCTTTGGATTTATACCTTTTAATAAATGTGTTTATAAGGGTTTTCCCAAAGCTTTGCCCCTGAAAATCAGGTGAAACATAAACCTTGCTTAAAAATAAACGATTGTCTTTATCAGGTCTTGCTCCTGAATAGGCAACAAGCTCATTATTTTTATATATTACAAGATATTCATATAAATTATCATTTATATCTCTTTCAATAGCTGTTTTACTTTGAAATTTATCGGTCATATATTCAACCTGATCATAACCTATAATAGAATCGTATGTATGATGCCAAACAATTTTTGAAAGTTTTGCAATATCTTCAAAATGTTTCTTTGTTGACGCATTTATAATTTCCATTTTTCATCACCTTATGTTAACATAAAATATTTATATGTAACTAATCCTCTTGTTTATCAGCTTTAGATTGAGTGATTTGAGATAACGGATTGCTCTTAACCGCACCTCGCATCTGGTCGTTATTTATATGTGTATAAATCTCTGTTGTAGACAATTGTTTGTGACCAAGTATTTCCTGTAAAACCCTGATATCTACCCCTGATTGATGCATAAGTGTTGCTGCAGTATGTCTAAGCTTATGAGTAGTGTATTTTCTTGGGTCAAGCCCTATTTTTTTTACATATTTTTCTACAGCATATTGAACTGTTCTACGGCTTATTCGACTGTTTCTTTCTGATAAAAACAAGGCATTTTTATCAGCCAAAGAGGAGGGGGTTTGCTGTTTTCGTATTGGCAAATATGCATTTATTGCATTAAGACAGGCGTCATTTAAATAAATCGTGCGTTCTTTGTTACCTTTTCCAATTACTACCAATGTGTCCCCGTGGATATCTGTTATATTAATTCCAACAAGTTCTGCAAGACGCATTCCGCAATTTAAAAATAATGTAAATATACAATAATCACGAACTGAATTTCTGTTCTCAACAGATTCAAGCAACGCAATGCTATCCTCAAGTGTAAAATGTTTAGGCAGTTGTTTTGAGATTTTTACAGATTCAAGTTCGGTAGTCGGATTTGTTTCAATTAAATTTGCTTTGCTGTGCAGATATTTAAAAAATGATTTTAATGCAGCAACTTTGCGTGCACGGGCAGCTGCAGCGTTTCCACGAATACGATTAAGATAATGCATATATTCATAAAGAAGCTGCAGATCAACTTTGCGGAGCATTTCAATGTCAACATCATCAATAGAAATTTCATCAATCTCAGTTACAGATGAATCAACTTTATTAAAATATATTTTTAAAAATCTATAAAAAGTTCTCAGGTCATAGAAATACTCATCAGCAGTCTTTGGTGATTTACCCTGTATGCTATCAATATAAACCAAAAACGACGCCAATGGCTCAGGAGCATTATGATCAAGCCTTTTAATTGATTTCATCCCCATAACCCGCTTTCTTAAAAACTTCTTCTATCACATTGCACAAAATTTTTATTTTGTGCAATGTTTAGTATCTTTTTTTAATTATACCTCTATTAATGTGACATTGCAAGCAAATTAATATTAAATGTTTTTTACATATACATCTTCAGCTTTTTTGTAAATACTTATCTTTTCTTTGAAGATATATTTTAATGTTTTAAGAATGTTTTTATTCTGTATATTATCAGAACCATATATATTTATTTTTCTTGGAGCCTTTACCAATAATACACTTATTAAAAAATCTCCGCTTATTGGTGTTTCAGACCAAAACTCATTATAAAATATATCAATACATTCCTGAGTTATATTTATAAAATCTTCATCAAAAAATGTATAATTATTTTCTTCTGAGATTAAAATATTAAGCTCTTTCATACAAGGCTCTTCCACCTCTATATAATAGGTCAGCAAATCAATAAAATCGTAATATTCTTTTTCGGTATAAAATTCCTCTAATACCTCATTAACAATAAATTCCAATTCCGCATATACATTTGATAAACAAAAATTTAAAAATCCGTTTATACTTAACATATTTGAAATTTTAGTCATATCTTGGAGCTTGCCTGCTATAATATCATTAAGAGTATTTTCTTCTGTTAAAATACTTCTTTTAATACTATTTTCAATCTGTCTTTCAAAACAAACTTCCGGATAATACTTTTTAATTATATTTTTCCAAAATATTCCCTCTGCCTTTTCACGGATAATCTTTGATAAATCTTCTGTAATTAAATTCAAAAAAACGCCGTCAATTGTAAAATATTGTAAGTTAGAATCTGCTATTTTATAAAATTTTATTGGTATCTTATTTGAAATTCCCTCTTTAAGTTGCTCTTCATCTTCTTTAGAGAAAACTACAAAATATTCCAAATAATGTCACCCTTCCTTAGAATCTTATTGAATAATATTTCTCTAAGGCAAACAAATTATACCACCTAAGTCTAAAAGTCCTGATTTACTTAAACAAAGACTTTCCATATTATTTTTGGCTAAAACTTCCTCTATCTTCTTATAATAACTTAATCTTTTAATATCACCAAACCAAACAACCGTTTTATAGTTCGTAAATGATGCTCCGCCTATAAACCCAAATTCAAAGCCCTCTAATAAGACCTCTCCTTTTGGAATTAAATGGGAATTTATATCAGGACAGTTTCTAATAATTGTATTATGTAAACCAACATCTTCTGTAATTACAGTGTTTTGATTGATTATACATATGTTGCATTTTGTATATCCTTGGTTGGTGTGTACAATAACTCTGTTTTTTGAATTATGATAGTCTAAAATTTTTTTGTCCGCCGCCTTTGTGTTGCATAAAACGTATTTACCGATTACGGATATATTGTATGCGCAATCATCAGGATATGTTCCGCCTAAACCCACGCTGCCGCATATTATTTTTATCCTATCCGGAATTTGCTCTTTATAATATTCATATACCTCCGGTGCACAGAAAATCGTATTATTATCTGCCCGGTGGATTTGTATATCGGGGTGAGTTGAAACAGATGATGGAATACAGTTTATATCTAAAGTAGGTATAATTAAATCCTCATTTTTCTTTAATTTTTCAATCATATTATAAGGCATATTTTTGTTTATAATATAAACCAAAGCACATCACCCTTGCACTAAATTATTTTAATTACATATAATAAAATTAACGAGCTGACTGCGCGCGCATCAACTCTTTAATATATGTTCAAGAGGCTGTTTATTTTTAATCAGCCTCTTGTTGTATTTTTTATAATAATAAGGTCAAAATATCAATATTGATTTATGGAAGGATTGAATTTAAATGTCTACTATATATTGTTCCGACAGCCAATGTATTTATCAAAAAGACGGTGTATGCCAGTTAAATACAATAGCAATTACTCCGCTAACAAATAAAACCAACTCATCCTGTTTATATTTTAAAGATAAAAATATTAAGAATTCAGAAAGCTTAAAGCAAAGTCTGTAAATATTCCTACACCAATCGGGAGCGATTCTTCATCAATATCAAACTGTGGATTATGAATTGGATATACAATGCCTTTTTCTTCGTTTCTGCATCCAAGTTTAAATAATGCTGATGGTACCTCTTGAGAAAAATATGCAAAATCCTCCCCTGCCATTGTTGGTAGTCCGCCGGTTATACAGTTGTTTTCACCGATACAACGTTTTCCGCTCTCTAAAATTAAATCGGATATTTTATCATCATTTATCAGCGGCGGGAAAAGTTTTATAAATTCATATTTATAATCAGCTCCGTAACACTGGCAAACAGATTTGACAACATTCTGAATTTTCTCGCTGACAAATTCTCTCATCTCATTAGTAAGAGTACGGGCTGTTCCCAATAATTTAGCAGTATCGGGAATTATATTTGTTGCATGACCTGCATGGATTGAACCGATTGTTATTACGGCCTCCTGAAATGGGTCTACATTTCTGCTTATAATTGTCTGCAGCTGTGTAATTATATGTGCAGCAACAACTATTGGGTCTACAGCGTGATGAGGTTCTGCTCCGTGACCGCCCTTTCCGATGATTGTTATTGCAAAATCATCAGGTGAAGCGTACATAGGTCCGCTTTTAATACGAATTTTTCCTGTTGGAATATCTGAATCCATATGAAGAGCAATACATCCATCAACATCGGGATTTTTCAAAATTCCCGTTGAAATCATCGGCTGCGCTCCTCCGGTAGTTTGTTCACCGGGTTGGAAAACAAACTTAACTGTTCCTTTGAATAATTCTCTATTTTTCCATAAAAGTTCACAGGTATTAAGCAGTATTGCGGTGTGTGCATCATGTCCGCAAGCGTGCATTATTTCCTTTGCCTGGGATGCATAACTAACATTGTTTTTTTCTTGCAAAGGCAGTGCGTCCATATCCGCTCTTATAAGCAGACATTTTCCGTCACCATTACTTATTTCAGCAAGGATACCTGTTTGAGCAATTCCTTTTTTATATGGAATACCAAGCTTATCCAACCGTGCACATATATAATCTGCTGTATTATATTCCTGAAATGAAAGCTCAGGATTTTGGTGAAGATAACGGCGGTCGGCAACCACCTGTTCCTTTATTCCATAAGCTAATTTCATAACATCATTCATTTTCTGCATCCCTTTCTTTAAAATACTCTATAATATTTTTAGCTGCATCTTTTCCGACAACAAGCCTTAATTCATCATAACTTGCATTTTTGATTTTATCAATAGATATAAAAGTTTTAAGCAACTTATTCCGTTTTGACGGACCAATTCCCGGTATATTTTCAAGCACAGAATTAATCGAGTTCTTTTCGTGACGTTTTTGGAAGGTTTCATAGGCATACCTATGAACTTCGTCTTGCATACCGGCTAAAAATTTAAACAGGTTACCATCCTTATTAATAGAAAATTCTTGGTATTCATCAGTTAAATCACGGGTCTGATGTTTATCATCTTTAACAAGTCCGAATACAGGTATATCCTCACCTAAGGTTTCCATTAATAGTTTAATCGCTGAAACGTGTCCCTTACCTCCGTCAACCAAAATTAAATCGGGCAATGGTAAAAATTTTGCTTTATCAGCATCTAATGCCCCTGATTTTATAGCCTCTTCCTCTTCATAGGCTCTGTTTATTCGGCGATAGATTACCTCTTTCATACTCTCATAATCATCTGCACCCACAACAGTTTTAATATTGAATTTCCTATAATCTTTTTTGGATTCTTTTGCGTTTTTATAAACAACACAAGCACCTATACTGTTTGCACCTGAAATATTTGAAATGTCATAGGATTCAATTCTGTATGGCGGTTTTGACAGATTAAGGGTTCTCATAAGCTCTGCAAGAATATCATTTTGTTTTAACTGTTCTCTGTCTTTTTTGTACCTATGCTTTTGCAAGGATTCCTCCGCATTTTTATTGACCATTTCCACAAGAGCGGCTTTTTGACCACGTTTTGGGAATAACAATGAAATTTTGTGTGATGCCTTTTCACGGAGCCATTGTTCAATATTTGCAGAATCCTCAAGTTCGACAGGCAACAAAATTTCATGGGCAATCATAGATGTATTGAAATAATATTGTTTTACAAACTCTTCAATCATCTCTTCTTTAGATGCTTCTGTATCATCAAACACAAAATACTCCGAGCCTGATATTTTCCCGTCTCGCATATAAAAAATCTGTACGCAGGAGTTTTTTTCGTCTTGATATATTCCGATAATATCACGGTTATCTTCGCCGGTTGAAAGCATTTTTTGCTTGTTCCCAAGTATTTTTAAGCTTTCGATTTTATCCCTTAGTCGGGCAGCTTTTTCAAATTCAAGAAGCTCTGATGCTGCGTACATTTCCTTGGTCAGTACGCTGATTATTGTATCAACATTACCGTTCAAAACGGCTGTAATCTGCTCAAAAACAAGGTTATAATCCTCTTTTGAAATCTTTCCTGCACAAGGTGCAGAGCATTGTTTTATATGATAATACAGACAAGGTCTGGTTTTTCCTATATCTCTTGGAAGATTCTTTGAACAACTTCTTATTTTAAAAACCTGACGGAGAGTTTCCAGCGTTTCCTTAACCATATAGGAACTCATATATGGTCCAAAATATTTAGCCCCGTCTTTAACAATTTTACGGGTCATATATATACGAGGAAAATCTTCTTTTATAGTAATTTTAATATAAGGATAATGCTTATCATCCTTTAATAAAATATTGTATTTAGGTCTGTATTTTTTGATTAGGTTACACTCTAAAACCAATGCCTCGATTTCTGTGTCAGTGATAATATAATCAAAATCACTTATATTTGAAACCATCGCAACAGTTTTAGGCGTGTGGTTTGCAGAATTAAGAAAATAGGAACTTACACGATTTTTAAGTAACTTACTTTTTCCAACATATATCACGTCATTATCCTTGTTTTTCATAATGTATACACCCGGACAAAGAGGTAACATTTTAAGTTTTTGTTTAATTGTAGCTTTATCGAAATTAATCTAAATCACCTTCTTTATATAGGTCATCATAAAGAAAAAGCACACTGTAATTCACATTTAAGCGAAAACAGTCTGCTTCAAATTGTATACAAAACAATATCAAACTTATGCAAAGTTAGACGAAATAAGTTCAACCAAGTCAGCAACAGCATCTTCTTCATCACTGCCCTCGGCAACGATTGTAATATTGAGCCCTTTAGTTATGCCTAATGAAAGAACGCCCAAAAGACTTTTTGCATTTACACGTCTGCTATCCTTTTCAACCCAAATGCTTGATTTATATTCATTTGCTTTTTGTATGAAAAAGGTTGCGGGTCGCGCATGTAGACCAACCTGATTTTGTACAACAACTTCCTTCATATACATAATACCGCTCCTTTAATTACTCAATAATCTGTAAAATAAGATATTAGATACATATTTATAATACTAAAAAAATCAAAATAAGTCAATACTTTTTTTATATATTAACTGAAAAAAATCACAGTTTTTAGTCATTATAAACAAAAATCGTCAACTCTACCAATTAAGAGTTTAATATTTGTTAATTTTTGTTTAATATGACCTTTGCTAATTATTAAATAATATATATTATTCCACTTTAGATGATAAATATTAAAATAAAGTAAAAAATGTCATTACCTCTCAGCAAATTTTGCCTAAAGAAGAATGACATTTTAGTATTCACTTACGCTTTGCCGGCACTTCCGAATATGTCCATAAATTTAGATACTGTGTCTTTTACTGCATCTTTTGCACATACAGCCGCAACCTCAAAAGGTTTATTTTGAGCCTTGGATTCAGCATAAGATGCAACCAAGCTGTTACATAGGTCTGTACAAATATTTATTTTTCTGATACCGTTTTTAATTGTATTTTGAAAATCTTCAACAGACAATCCGCTTCCGCCATGTAAAACCAATGGCTTGTCTGAAATTTTATATATATCATTAAGTCTTTGAATATCAAGTTTCGGAGTGAATGAATATGGTCCGTGAGCTGTACCGATTGCAACTGCAAGGGCATCAATGTCGGAACGTTCAATAAAATCGTTAACCTGTTCCACGTTTGTATACATAGCCTCATAGCCATCATCAATTCCGCCTTCGCCGCCACCAACATGACCGAGTTCTGCCTCAACGCTTACACCTAATGCGTGAGCGACCTTACTGACCTCTCTTGTTTTAGCAATGTTTTCTTCGTATGGAAGTGAGCTTCCGTCGAACATAACTGAGGTAAAACCGTTTTTAATTGCAAGCATTATGGCATCATAATTAACACCATGGTCAAAATGCAGACAAACAGGCACAGAGGCTTTTTCAGCCGCCGTTCTCATTAATGCTGTTGCATATTCCATTGGAACTGCAGGAAGATGAACTTCAGCAACACCAAGAATAACAGGTGACTTCTTCTCTTCTGCGGCTTCAATAATACCTCTTGCCATCTCCATATTTAAATGATTGAATAAACCAACACCATATTTTCTTTCTTCTGCATCTTTTAAAATTTCACTTAAATTAACAAGCATTATCTAACAATCCTTTCATCTGTGAATACATCTGTATCATCATTTGATTTTGTACTAAATTCACTAATAACCGCACCCTCGTCACCGGCCTGGAACCAGTGCAAAGTATCGGGGTAAATGGTATACTGCTGACCGGGTAAAAGTATTACCTCATGGAAAACACTATATTTTCCGTTTTCCGGAGGATTGACGCCTCTGTTGGGTGTTTCTTCACCGCTAACAAACAGATGAACCTTTCCCCAACGGCAACGGAATGTTTCTTCCTTTCCCGGAACACCATCAATAGTTGGATGTAAATGCTCAGGGCAAGTCTGATGAGGTAAAAGAACCATTTCTTTTCCACAGCATCTTTCTGTGTTAATGTATGTAACCAATGTAAGTCCTGTGTTGAGAAAATCGCCCAATCCCAAATCAATAACCTCTAAATTATTCTTTTCTTCGTCAGTAAGAACAATTTTTGCTTTGTCATAATATGACAACAATTCTTCTTTATACTGATCCATATAATTTGCCATTTCTATTTTCCTCTCTGTTTATATATAAATTAATTATTATTTAACAACTCCAAAGTTTCGTCAAATGTCAACGTACCTTCCGATGCACCTTTTTTCATAACACAGCAGGCACCTACGGCGTTACCAAATCTTGCACTCTCTTTAATGCTGTATCCTCTTGAAAAAGCAGATAAAAATCCTGAACAGAAACTATCGCCAGCTCCTGTGGTATCAACAACCTCAATGTTATTAAGTCCGGGAATCATAATTCCATCTTCTTCAAGACTTTCACGAACAAAGCAACCGTCACCGCCGCATTTTATAACTGCAGCTTTTGCTCCGTGCTCAAGAATAGATTTCGAAACATCTGCAAGGTCTTCTTTTCCTGTTATCATTTTTGCTTCATCAATACTCGGCATAAATATATCTATATATGGCATTGCATCATTAATTAACCAAGATGGATTTGCATCCCTGTTCCAGCAAACATCAAGTGTTGTCGTCTTTCCCATTTCCTTACATCGTTTCAAAAACTCAACTGTTTGCTCTCCATCAAAATTACTGAGTAGGAATGAACCTGTTACAAATACTGTTTTAGCCTGATTAACTATATCAAAATTGATATCAGAAATATCAAATGCACCGTTTGCACCGGGACAATGAAGAAATGTTCGCTCTCCGTCTGTGCCGGATAAAACAATTGACACAGATGTTTGAACCTTATCTGTTCTCTTTACACCGCTTCCGTCTACCCCTTTTTCAGCCATATGCTTAATGAAAAAATCTCCAAAGAAATCATTACCTATCATACCCATCAAAACAGGCTTAGAGCCTAATTTTGTCATATTTAACGTGGCAGTCATAGCATTACCGCCTGAAAAAATTTCAACGCTGTCGATAGTATCAAGCTGACCCTTACCCGGAAATGAATCAACAGGTTTTGCCATAACATCAGCCACTATAATCCCAAGTATTGCAACATCATACATACTTATAACTCCTTTTAGTAAAATGATTATACCAATTATACATCATTTTCGGTAGTTTGTCAAGTATTTATTTAATTTATTGGAAAAGTTAATGCTGTAATATTAATATTTTCAGGGGTTTCGCCATATTGTGTAAAGTTTATTTCCTTGTCAGCTTTGACCTCACATTTAGCCGCAAGGTTGTCTGTTAAAATTTGAATATCAGGTAAACCGGTGCAACTTGCCGGTAGATTTATATTAAGTTTGTTATTCTTTGCTTCAAGTTCATCTATAACACTTTCGCCATCTAAAAGAACATCCAGCACATTAACCTCCGTAGCTGAAAAATCAGCATACTTTGTTATAGGTTTTAACTCTAAATTATTCCAAACAAATGCCTTAACTTTACAAGCAGATTCTAAAACTGAAATAAGTGTGCTGATTTCCACCCCAGCTCTTTTCCCAGGGTTCATAAGTTTGATACAAGCCTGCAACCAAGCCCCAGTTATAACAGAGTAGGTCCATCAGGGGTTATATTCACCGAGAATTTATAGTCAATATTCAAAATCTCTTATTGATTTTGAATATTGACTATAAAGCAAAAAAAGAACGGCTTGAGCCGTTCTCAGGTTAACAATATTCATAATAAAGCCATAGAATAACAGATTTAAATACCCCTATTTTTTCCCCGGAGTTCTTAGCATCTTTTAGCCTTTGAAGTCTTGTCTGGGATTCTTCAACAATACTTCCCTCTATTCCCCAATCCTCTTCGCTTCTGTAAACTCCGCATCTTTCAATTTCATAAAATCTGTCGCCCTCGTCCATACAGTGAACAGCATAGCCGTAATCATAATACTTTTTTGTATTTTTTATAACATATTCGTTATATCTTCCACCGGGATATGAAATTGCATTTACCTCTTTTCCAGTGATTTCGGATATCTTTTCCTTTGAACTTTTAAGCTCCTTAATCAAACTGTTTTCCGGCAGGTCAATCAGATTTACATGTGTATCAGAATGGCTTTGTATGCTTATAATTCCGCTGTCTGCCAATTCTTTAAGCTGTTTTTCGTTCATATATCCGTCAGTCCCTATTCTGTCTGCAATAACAAAAATTGTTGCTTTCATATTATACTTTTTCAGTATGGGATATGCCACTGTGTAATTATCCGTATAACCATCATCAAAAGTAATAATAACCTTTTTATCATATCCTGTTATATCCTTGATTTCATCAGCAAAAACAGCGTCATAGCCTTCCTCTTTAAGATGAATAAGATGGGCTTCAAAATCACTTGGAGTAACATACATTTCCATATTACCTTTTCGTGGATTTTCGGATATGGCATGATACATATATATTGGAATTTGAGGCTCATTTATCCACCATAATATCGAGAGATGAACCAAATACGAAAATAATATAACAAAAACCAATCCAACTATCCCAAACGCACAATATTTCTTTCTGTCCATTGTCTTTTCTCCTGTATGTAATATCTATGATATAATACCACTTTTTTAATTATTTTTCAACATTTTTCCGTATTTTAATTTTTTGTTGGTAAATTCTCTTTAAAATCATAGATTTTTGGCTATAACGCCAAGAAAAACTATTAAAAAATGCTTGCTATTTTTTTGTAATAATAGTATAATTAAAAGATAGCATAATGTATGGAAAGTAGGTTTAAATATATATGACAAAAAGCAGATACACATTGCCCCTTGTCCCGCTAAGGGGATTGACAGTATTTCCCGGAATGGCTTTGCATTTTGATGTAGGCCGTGCAAAATCCGTTGCAGCTGTCCGTCAGGCAATGGAAACAGATAAATTAATTTTCTTGTGCTACCAGACAGATATTGATGTTGACCGACCCAAGCAAGAAGATTTGGCAAAAATCGGTACTATTGCCGAGATACGCCAGATATTAAATCTTCCCGACGGAAATGTAAGAGTTTTGGTTGATGGTATTTGGAGAGGAAAACATACACGGTTTACTGAAAAAGAGCAGTATGTTGAGGTAAATGTTACACGCCTTGATGATGTTTACAGCGAGGATGATGTTGAGACTCAGGTTCTTATGCGTCGGCTTTTTCATATGGTTGAGAAATTTCTTGAGGTATATGACAGATTTTCCCCTGAAGCATTAACAGGACTTTTATCAATAGATGACCCCAGTGAAATGGCAGATATTGTTGTTGCAAATTTCCCTATCCGTCCTCAGCTTAAGCAGGAAATTCTTGATGAACTTTCGGTTAATGACAGACTTGAAAAGCTTATGTCCATTATGGCAAACGAGCTTGAAATTCTTAAAATTGAAAAAGAAGTTATGGATAAGGTTCAAAGCTCCCTTGATAAAAATCAGAGGGATTATGTTCTCAGAGAAAAACTCAAGGTTGTTCAGGAAGAGCTTGGAGATGGAAATTCTGCCGATGCAGAAATAAAGAAATATCGCAAACAGTTAGAACAACGCACTCTTCCAACCGAGGTTTCTGAAAAGCTTGAAGAAGAATTTTCAAAGCTTAACAAAACCCATCAGTATTCTCAGGAATACGGAGTTATTCAAAACTATATTGAAACTGTAATTTCTCTGCCTTGGGACAAAAAGAGCGATGATTGTCTTGATATAAAAAAAGCTGAAAAAATTCTTAACCGAGACCATTACGGCCTTGAAAAGGTGAAGGAACGTATCTTAGAATACATCGCTGTGAAAAAACTTTCAGGCGAGCCAAAAAGTAATATTCTTTGTCTTGTTGGGCCTCCGGGAACAGGTAAAACCTCTATTGCCCATTCTCTTGCAGAAGCTTTAGGCAGAGAATATGTAAGAATAAGCTTGGGCGGAGTTCACAACGAGGCAGAAATCCGCGGTCACAGAAAAACTTATGTAGGTGCAATGCCCGGCAGAGTTATAGATGGATTAAAACGTGCAAAGACAGCCAATCCCCTTATGCTTTTTGATGAGATTGATAAAATGTCAAAGGATTACAGCGGAGACCCTTCCTCTGCTATGCTTGAGGTGTTTGACCCTGAACAAAACAAAAACTTCCGTGACCATTTTATAGAACTTTCCTTTGATTTATCGGATGTTTTGTTTGTTGCAACTGCAAATGATTTATCAACAGTTCCGCGTCCCTTGCTTGATAGAATGGATATAATTGAAATCAGCGGTTATACTCCTGATGAAAAGTTAAATATTGCGAAGAAATATCTTGTTCCAAAGCAGATTAAAAATCACGGATTAAGTTCTGCACAGCTTAAATTTGCAGCAACTGCCATACCTGCAATTATTGACGGATATACAAGAGAATCCGGAGTTAGAACTTTAGAACGTAAAATTTCTGCAGTTTGCAGAAAGGCTGCCAAGAATTATGTTGAAAATGAAGATACAAAATCAATTACTGTAACAGGTAAAAATATATCTGATTTTCTTGGCAGAAAAATTTACCACTACGAAAAAACCGATAATTTTGATCAGGTAGGTTTAGTTAACGGACTTGCATGGACAGAGGTTGGCGGTGATACATTGTGTATCGAAGTAAATACAATGCCCGGTACAGGAAAGCTTGAACTTACAGGTTCTTTAGGTGATGTTATGCAGGAATCTGCAAAAGCCGCTTTGAGTTTTGTTCGTTCTAACACCTTCCGTTTTGGAATTGAACAGAACTTCTACCAAAAAACAGATATTCACATTCATGTGCCTGAAGGAGCAATCCCGAAAGACGGACCGTCTGCCGGCATAACAATGGCAACAGCCCTTGTTTCGGCACTTAGCGGACGTGCTGTTAACAGATATGTGGCTATGACAGGCGAAGTTACTCTTAGAGGCAGAGTTTTACCCATCGGCGGACTTAAAGAAAAAACCCTTGCTGCATACAGAATGGGAATTAAAACCGTAATCATTCCCTTTGAAAATAAAGCAGATTATGAAGAGCTTCCTGATAAAATAAAGAATGGTATGCATTTTATATTTGCTAAAAATATGGACACTGTTTTAGAAAATGCACTTGTCGCCAAGAAGCATCCTGATAATATTGAAAAACAAAAAGATTTTCAATATATAGAAGCACTGTCTGGAAATTCCAAAATCAATGGGCATATTACAGCTAAAGAAATATAATATATGGTTTGGAGGAAATTATGGATTTTATAGATGCAAATTTTTTAGCAACTGCAGTGAAACCCTCTCAATATCCTGATACTCTCATCCCTGAAATAGCATTAGTAGGTCGTTCAAATGTTGGAAAATCATCCTTGATTAATTGTTTAACCAACAGAACCAAGCTTGCCAGAACCAGCAGTACCCCGGGTAAAACCGCAACTATTAATTTTTATGATATTGCCGGAAGATATCGCTTGGTTGACCTGCCGGGTTATGGTTATGCTCAGGTTTCAAAAACCGAGCAGGAACGTTGGGCTAAGATGATTGAAACCTATCTTTCTGATAGATTTAATCTTGTTCAGGTGATACAATTGGTAGATGCAAGGCATAAACCTACAAAGGACGATATCACAATGCTGAACTGGATAAGAAGCTTTGGTTATTCACCTGTTGTTGTTGCCACAAAACTTGATAAGCTGAAAAAATCTCAGATTGAGGGAAATCTTACAACCATATACCAAATGCTTGAATTAGATGATAATTCTATTCTTCTTCCATTCTCTGCGGAAAAACGAATTGGCAGAGAAGACGTTTTGGAGCTTTTAGAAATTACCTGTGGAAAATACAATCCGTCAACAGAAGGGAGATAAAATGAAATACGTCAAAATTTTATATGATAATTCATTTATTTATGCAGTTTTGACCGAAATAGGCTTTCAGTTAATTGAGATAGATTTACAGAACAATCCTCGTATGACTGATGTGTTCATTCCAAAAGATAATGCTGAAATTGTTGATTTATATTCCATTGCGGAATTTGATATTGAAAAAATAATAAAGGAGAAAAATACAAATGATAAATAAACCCCGTGGTACCGAAGACATTCTTCCGGCTAAGACACCCTTGTGGCAACATATAGAAAACACTGCCCGTAAGATATGTTCTTCCTATGGTTATAAAGAAATCAGAACACCTGTTTTTGAGGATACATCCCTTTTTCAACGAGGTGTTGGTGATACCACCGACGTTGTTCAAAAGGAAATGTATACCTTTGAAGACAAGGGTGGCAGAAGTATAACTCTTCGTCCTGAAGGTACAGCATCACTGGTGAGAAGCTATATAGAAAATTCATTATATGCAGACCCTCAGCCAACAAAGCTTTTTTACCTTATCTCTTGTTATCGTTATGAAAAACCTCAATCAGGCAGACTAAGAGAGTTTCATCAGTTTGGTATTGAATGTTTTGGAGGTAGTTCTGATGCAACAGATGCAGAGATAATAACCCTTGCTCTTTCATTCTTCAAAGAACTTGGTATATCAGGTCTTAAATTAAGACTTAACAGTATCGGCTGTCCTGTTTGTAAAAAAGACTATAATATTAAACTTAAGGAATATTTTGAAGAACACAAGGACAAGCTTTGTAAAACCTGTCTTGAGCGTTTAGAGAAAAATCCTATGCGTATAATTGACTGTAAATCTGAGATATGTTCAGAAATCGCCAAAGATGCCCCGAAAATGATTGACCATCTCTGTGATGATTGCAGTGAACACATTAACAAGACACTTAAATATTTAAACGCCGTTGGAGTTGAATATGAAATCGACCCAAACATTGTTCGTGGACTTGACTATTATACAAGAACTGTTTTTGAAATAACATCAGATGCCCTCGGTGCACAATCAACTGTATGCGGCGGCGGCAGATATATCGGACTTGTAGAAGAACTTGGCGGAAAACCCACCGAGGGAATTGGTTTCGCTGTTGGAATAGAACGTCTTGCAATGATTATGGAAAAGCAGGGTCTTGCAGATAACTTTAAATCTATATCCCCTGAAATTTTTGTATGCTCGATTGGTGATTTAGCAGACATTGCAACACAAAAACTTGTTTATGATTTAAGAGCAATGGGCTGTTATGCAGAGCGTGACCTTTGCTCAAGAAGTATTAAGGCACAGATGAAATATGCTAATAAACTCAATGCGGCATATACCGTTGTTTTAGGTGATGATGAGATAGAATCAAATTCTGTTTCCCTTAAAAATATGGAAACAGGCGAAACAATAACAACAACAGTTAGTGCAGAAGATATTTATAAAGTTGTTCATAAAAGATAATCCAAGGAGGAAATGATATATGCAATTTGAAACAATGGCAGGACTTTCCCGAACACATATGTGCGGTGAATTATCTGCTGAAAACCAAAATGAAACAGTAACCTTAACAGGATGGGTTGCAAGAAACCGAAAACTGGGCGGTGTTAATTTTGTTACATTAAGAGACAGAACAGGAATTATTCAACTTTCATTTAATGACGAAACCGACAGAGCCGTTTTTGAAAAATCCGAGCATCTTAAAAGCGAGTATGTAATCGCTGTTGTGGGTAAGGTTTTATTAAGAACACCCGAGAACATAAACCCTGATATGAAAACAGGTGAGATTGAAATTTTTGTTACAGAGCTTAGAATATTAAACGGAGCTGAAACAACACCGTTTTATATCGAGGAAAATATTGATACAAATGATGCACTTAGATTAAAGTATCGGTATTTGGATTTAAGACGTCCTGATATGCAAAGAAATATGATAATGCGTCATAAGGTTACAAAGCTTGCCCGTGATTATTTTGATAACAACGGATTTTTAGAGCTTGAAACACCAATGCTTACAAAGAGTACTCCTGAGGGTGCCCGTGACTATCTTGTACCAAGCCGTGTTCACCCCGGAAGCTTTTATGCACTTCCTCAATCACCTCAGCTTTATAAGCAGCTTTTGATGTTATCAGGATACGACAGATATTTCCAGGTTGTACGTTGCTTCCGTGACGAAGATTTAAGAGCTGACCGTCAGCCTGAATTTACTCAGCTGGATATGGAGCTTTCATTTGCTGATATTGATACTATTATAAATATCAACGAGGGCTTTTTAAAGAAGGTATTCGGTGAAATTTTAGGCATTGAAGTTCAAACTCCCTTCCTCCGCCTTCCTTATTCCGAGGCAATGGACAGATTTGGTTCAGACAAGCCTGACACAAGATTTGGAATGGAATTTGTTGATATTTCTGAGGAAGTTAAGGATTGCGGTTTTAAGGTATTCAGCGGTGCAATCGAAAACGGCGGTAGTGTACGTTGTATTGTTGCAGAGGGTCTTGGTGATAAATTAACAAGAAAAACTCTTGACAGCCTTGGCGAATATGTTAAAACCTATCGTGCAAAGGGTATGGCTTGGATTGTTGTTGAAGAGGGCGGTCTTCGCTCACAGATAACAAAATTCCTTACAGAAGA
>JAZUMJ010000066.1:0-7959 GCA_045603605.1 Ructibacterium sp.
GAGGGTGCTTTACACACCAAAAGCACCCCTGTTTCTTTTTATTATATGCAACAAAAATATTCTTCCAAGACATTTATTGCATTATCTTTTATCATAATTTCTCCATACTCGTTAAGTCTGCCATGAACATACTGGCTATCACGAACCATTGTTCCGTATTCAGAGAGCAAAGTTTCTATTTCTAAGCTATTTTCCGTTTCTTCAAGGACAACATATACATAAAACTTTCCGTCATATTTATACAAAGTGCTCAATCCCTTAAAGACATCGCATACAACCTCTGCCGCTTCGCAGACATTCTCAAAACTTGTAAACTTATATATGTATTTCTTCCCTTGTATATTTGCTTCTTTGCTACGTTTTAAACTATTATGTCTAAGTCTGCCTTTATATCCGCAATCATTGACCGCTTTATCAAGTTCTTCCTGATTGCAAACTCTTGTTATCAGCATACCAAACCCTTCGCCGTCTGTTTCAGGAACAGCCTCTACAAACAATTTTGCACCATTTACAGAAAAATCAACATCTTTTTCCGCCAATCTGATTGCCGCCCAAAACATCTCCTGAACCTCGGGAGAATTTTCAGAAATCTTCTTAAATGAAACATTCCAATCCAATGCTTCCTGTTTATCAATCATTACCTTTATTTTATTGTCATTTATTTTCTCAATCTTCATAAATCGGCCTTCCCTCCGCATTCGCTTTTAAGCTGAACCTCTATTGTCTTAAATACTATGAAAATATCATCTATCACAGAATATGCAATCTCAAAGCTGCATATACACATTATATCTTATAGAAATCATATTTCAAGAAAAAAACACAAATTGTAATTTTGTTGTAAATACTGTAAAAACGTTGTAATCAAACCGAAACACTTCTCAAAAAAATTTTTTATTTTTATCTACTTTTTTTGCAAAAGCACTTGTAATTTTCAAGATATGTGTTATAATACATATAAAGATTTGACTAAATCCCTACTTTGTTTGTGAATGAGGTTACAATGTAAAACCAACACTTTTACAAAGGGGTCCTGTCTCCGAAAGCGGCGCACATGCCTCATGCTTTTAGCATCCAGTGGACTTGTAATGTTTTCGGGCGTTTCCCCACCTGGTTTCCAGGTTTTTACACTACCTCACGCCACGGCACGGTGGGGCTTTTATTTTATGCAATTAAAGTAAAAAAACACTTGACAAATTATCTCAAGTAAGATATAAATAATATGTAGCAGTTTATCTATTTTATATTTTGGGGGGCTTTATTTTGCGAATTATTTCAGGTCTGCGTCGGGGAATGAAATTAAGCTCTCTCGATGGCTTGGATACTCGTCCTACCACTGACAGGGTAAAGGAAAATGTTTTTAATATTATTTCCTTTGCACTTCCCTGTGAAAATGTCCTGGATTTATTTGCAGGCAGCGGAGCTTTGGGGATTGAGGCTATTAGCCGTGGTTCATCCCGTTGCACCTTTGTTGAGTCCAATAAAAATGCAATTAAAATTATTAAACAAAATATAGAATCTGCTTCTTTTTCCGATAAGTGTGACATCTTGATGTCTGATGCTGTATCTTTTCTTAAATCTTGCAGTGATACTTTTGATCTAATATTATTAGACCCGCCTTACAATAAAGGATTTTTAAAGCCGGTTCTTGACATTATATATGAACGCAATCTGCTTAGCAATGACGGAATTATTGTTGTAGAAACCGAGCGTGACGGAGAAAGTATTGACGGAGTGAAATATAACATTCGCAAAAGTGTTGCATACGGAAAAACTGCTATTACAATTTTACAGAGGTGATTTTATGACAACGGTTGTTTATCCGGGAAGCTTTGACCCTTGTACAAACGGTCATTTAGATGTTATTACCCGTGCCGCAAAGTTATTTGATAAGGTTATTGTTGCCATATTGGTAAACAGTTCAAAATCTCCTCTCTTTGACGTTGAAGAACGGGCGGAGCTTTTAAGAAAAGCAACCGGTCATCTTCCCAATGTTGAAATTGCTTCTTTTTCAGGGTTGTTAGTTGATTTTATGAAATCCGTTAACTCCACTGTTATTATAAAAGGAATACGTGCTATGTCTGATTTTGAGTATGAATTTCAGATGGCACTTACTAACAATGCACTGTACCATGACATTGAAACACTTTTTATTCCCACAAGTAAGGATTATATGTTTTTGTCATCCAGCATTGTTAAAGAGATTGCCAAATACGGCGGTTCTCTTGAGGGACTTGTCCCTGATTGTATTATACCTGCTATTTTAAAACGCGCAGGCTCTTAAAACGATAAAATCAGCAGATTGTCATATTGACATCTGTTAGTCAATAATATATTTAGGAGGTAGCCAAATGGATGCTTTAGAACTTTTGGATGAATTGGAGGACATAATTGATAAAGGAGCTTCTGTTCCCTTTTCAGGTCGTTGTCTTTTAGAAAGAGATGAACTTCTTGATGTATTGCAGGAATTAAAGCTTAAACTGCCTGAGGATCTCAAGCAAGCTAAATGGATTAAGGAAGAACGTCAGCGTATTCTTCAGGAAGCTCAGGCTGAGGCTGATGAAATCATTAAAACTGTTGAGAAGAAGGCAGTTTCTATGGTTGATGAAAACGAAATTACTAAGCAAGCTATCGCACAGGGCAAGCAGATTGTTGAGCGTGCAACAGCTGAGGCTCAGGCAATTTCTGATTCTGCATACAACTATTCCGATAACCTTTTGGAAACAGTTGAGAAGGTTGTTCTTGGCTCAATGAAAGAATTTGAGCAGTGTGTTGCAATTGTTCGCAACAACAGAAGTGAACTTCGTGGCGGTCATGACCAGCAGATGAATTCTCTGGTAACTGAAGAAGAAGTTCAGTAATTTGACATATTTATTCGACATAATCATAACCCTTTGAAGATGGACTTTCAAAGGGTTATTTGTGTTTTCTAAATATCTTTCTTATTGATTTCTTTATCACGGCGTATATTTTCAACCATAATCAAATCATCACCTATTTTCTTTATCTGTTCCCATGGTATAACTTTATCAGGTTCTTTTCCAAATAATCCTAATATTTTATATGTTCCCGGAACACTTATAGAAATAACTCTTCCTGTTATTTCGTCAACCTCAATATCTGAAACAAAGCCCAACCGTTCCCCATCGCCTGTATGGATAACCTCTTTTTGTTTTAATTCACTGAATTTCCGTGTCATATAGTTGTTACCTCTTTTCATCTTATCTACTTTAATTTTATGGGCAACACTCTTAATATATTACAATAATTTTATGACTTTACTCTCGGCTTAAATATAAGTGCCATTATAAAGCCGAATAATATTGATGCGCAAATTCCGCCTGCTGCCGCTTTAACTCCACCGGTAAATATGCCAAGTAAGCCATTTTCATCCACACCTTTAATAACGCCTTGAGCTAACGTATTTCCAAACCCTATAATAGGAACAGTTGCTCCTGCACCTGCATATTCTATAATTTTATCATATATTCCAAAACCTCCCAATACCGCTCCTAATACTACAAACAATACCAAAATTCGTGCCGGTGTCAGTTTTGTTTTATCAATTAGAACTTGAGCAACAGCACATATAAGTCCTCCTACCCAAAATGCATTTATATAATCCATATCTTCTCCTTACTCCGCTGATATCACTACCCCATGGGCAATTCCCGGAACCGATTCTCCCTGAAGACTTGAGGTGGTACTCAACAGTGCTCCTGTTCCCATAACCAAAATCTTCTTTAATCGTTTAGCTCTTATTTCATTCATAATATGACCGCAAAAAACTGATGCAATACATCCGCATCCGCTTCCACCGGAATGAACATCCTGTTCATTTATGTCGTAAATCATACATCCACAATCCTTATAATTTTTTGAAATATCATACCCCTCTTTTTCCATTAACTCAATTAATATTTCTCTTCCAACAGTTCCTAAATCCCCTGTAATTATTAAGTCGTAGTCCATAGGACCTACTCCCAAATCCCGAAAATGGGTTAAAAGTGTTTCATATGCCGCCGGAGCCATTGCGCCTCCCATATTATTTGCATCTTTAACTCCCATATCGGTAATTTTTCCTGTAGTTATATGCGTTACTCTTGCACCATTTCCTTTAGATGACAAAACCGCTGCCCCCGCTCCCGTTACCGTCCATTGAGCGGTAGGCGGTCTTTGACCTCCATATTCCAATGGCATTCTGTACTGCCTTTCTGCCGTACAAAAATGACTTGATGTAACAGCCGCAATTTTATCTGCAAATCCGCCATCAATCAACATTGAGCCAAGACTTATCCCCTCTATCATAGTGGAACATGCACCATATATTCCAAAAAAAGGAACACCCAAATCCCGAAGTCCAAAGCCTGCGCCTATGCATTGATTAAGTAGGTCTCCACCCATAATATAGTGCATATCTTCAGGCGTAAGTCCTGCCTTCCTTACAGCAAGCTTTACCGCCTCCTTCTGCATCTTACTCTCTGTTTTTTCCCATGTATCCTCATTCCATTCCGCATTAGGCATAAGAATATCAAAGGTTTCACCAAGAGGTCCTTCTTGTTCCTTTGTTCCTGCTATTGATGCAGTTTCGATTATATACACATTTTTCTCAATGGCAACAGTTTGTTTTCCAACTCTTTTCCCCATCATTTAACCTCCAATCAGTTTAACAAGATAGTAAACAATTCCAACCCCCACTGAGGAAGTTATTCCATATACCAGCACCGGCCCTGCAATAGTAAACATTTTAGATGCAAGTCCTAATACATAACCCTCTCTTTTAAATTCTATCGCCGGGGATACAATAGCATTTGCAAATCCGGTTATAGGCACCAATGTTCCTGCTCCGGCATACTTACCAAGCTTGCTATAAACATTTAAACCTGTGAGCAATGCACCAATAAATATCATTGTAATCGAAACAGCTGCTTTTGTATCTTCTTCAGACAGATTTAAGACATTTTTATATATATTCAACACAACCTGACCTACTGTACAAATCGCACCTCCAACCAAGAAAGCAAGTAATACATCCTTCCATATAGGACTATTGGGAGATTTTTTTTCTAAATAGTTTAAATATTCTGACTTATCATATCTCATTTTCCCACCTCACTTTTTTCTATTATCTGTCTTTTTCGGATAATTTATTCCCTATTGTTAAATTTCATTAACCTACCTTGACATATGTCTGAAATTATATTATAATCTTTTTTACAATAACGTTAATGTAGAAGGTGATTTTATGTTTAACCTTAATCCCTATTTAAATTTACAAAATAAAGTTGTATTCAATATTAAAAATGTTGTAGATACAAATATAAAAAAGATTGGAAACGTAAATGCCGTATATGTAAAAGGATTGGCAAATACCTCCCTTGACCCTGATTTTGGGTGCGGAATTGATATAAATATTGATGATGTAGAAAGCTATATGGCTGATTTTCGCAAATGCGAATTTTGGTGTATGCCTGAATTTGGAACAGATTTAGGAAAGGTTCACGATGAAACCCAAGGGTTAATATACAAAAAGAAAAATGGAATCTACGGGGTTATTCTCCCTGTTGTTTCGGAAAAATACAAATGTGTACTTCAAGGAAAAGGAGATGGTGTTCTTACCGCAAAGCTCTTTAGTTGGTATGATAAACTCAATACCTGTGATGCTTTGGCATTTCTCTATGGGGAAGGCGAAAATCCATATACACTCCTTAAAGAATGTACACGCGTTGGTTTAGACCTTTTAAATACAGGTTACAGAACACGGGAAGAACGTCGCTTTCCTGAAATCTTTGAATATCTGGGTTGGTGCAGTTGGGATGCAATGGAAATTCGTGTAAATGAAGATGACCTAATTAAAAAGTGTCAGGAATTTAAAGATAAAAATATTCCTGTTAAATGGGCAATTATTGACGATATGTGGGCGGAAGTACACGACTTCTACAATCAGGAATACGTAAACCGCACTGAAATGTTTAATCTTATGCATAGTTCTAAGTTATATTCATTTGAGGCTGATCCTAAGCGTTTTCCAAATGGACTTAAAGGCTGTATAGACAAAATAAAAGACTATGGCATTACAGTTGGTATGTGGCACCCTACAACCGGATATTGGGCCGGAATTGATCCCCAAGGAGATATATACCGTGATTATAAGGATTGTTTAATTCAAACTGAAGTCGGTATGTATTTAACAGATTATAAACGAGATAAAGCATATAAATTCTATAACGCTTTTCACGATTTCCTTAGACAATGCGGTGCTGAATTTATAAAAATAGACAATCAATCTATGACTCGCCGTTTCTATAAAAACCTTGCCCCTGTGGGAGAGGTTGCCCGCAACTTCCATGATGCAATTGAGGCATCAGTAGGACAGCATTTTGACAATGCAATGATTAACTGTATGGGAATGGGCAGTGAGGATATGTGGAACAGAAGTGTCAGCCCAATTTCAAGATGCAGTGATGATTTTCAGCCTGAAAACAGCGAATGGTTTATTCATCACATTCTTATGTGTTCATATAATGACCTTATCCAAGGTCAGTTCTATTACTGTGATTGGGATATGTGGTGGACAGATGATGGTCAGGCAAGCAAAAACAGTTTATTGAGAGCTGTCAGCGGAGGACCGATTTATATTAGCGATAAGATGGACAGAAGTAATCCCCAGCTCCTTCTTCCCCTCTGTTTAAATGACGGAAAAATTCTACGTTGCGATAAACCTGCAATGCCTACGCTTGATTGTCTTACCGTAGATCCAAGGACATCAGGTCAAATATTTAAAATTCAAAACACCTGTGGCGAAAGCGGTGTTATTGCAGCATTTAATATTAATTCAAATTCAAAATCTGCAAAGGGCTGGATTTCCCCGATGGATATAGATGGTCTTGAGGGTGAGGAATTTGCTGTATATGAACATTTCTCAAGAGAATTAAAGATACTTAAACATACGGAAAAATTCGAGATTACATTAAATAATATAGATGATTTCAAACTCTATGTTGTTGTACCTATAAAGGATGGGTTTGCACCTATTGGACGTACAGATAAATTTATTTCACCTAAAACAATTAAAATGGTTATAAATCGTGAAGTAATTTTATATGAACCCGGTGAATATGCAGTTGTTGAAGATGGCAAGCTTTTAATTAAAAGATAAATACAACCAACGGCGAAGTTTTCATTTAGAAAACTTCACCGTTGCACATATTAATGATTGAAAGATGGTGCAGATGTTTCATTATTTGCAAAGGTATTTGGTCCCGGGTCAGACATTGAGAAATACATCTTTGCCGCCTTTGTTGTTCCAAAATCTCTGTTTGAGCCACTGTTTTGCACCTTGTTAAATGCATCTCTAAACATTTGATTATGCGCCTCTTCCCTATTAAGAAGAAAATCTATGGTTTCTTTCACTTTTTTATCGTCTATTTGACGATACAGATATTCATAAACCACCTTAGCACGCTGTTCGGATGCAATGTTACTTAATATGTCAGCACATAAATCCCCCGTTACAGTAACATAATCTGCAGTCCATGAATAGCCCGATGCATTTATTAATCCGGGATTTAATCCCAACAGAACATGAGATTGTATTTCCCCTGCCTGTACTTTTTCAGCATCCACATTATGTCCGTTAAGCAAATTAATTGTTTGAGCAACCATTTCCATATGCCCAAGTTCTTCAGCAGCTATATCAAGAAATAAATCTTTAATTTCAGGATCCTTAATACGAAAACTCTGTGACATATATTGCATAGCCGCCTTAAGTTCTCCGTTTCCCCCTCCAAGCTGCTCTTGAAGGAGAGCTGCATATTGAGGATTAGGTCTTTCCACCTCTACAGGATGAAAAAGCATTTTTTCATGTTTGAACATATCGTTTTACCTCCAATTAAAATTTTATATTTATATTTTTATCAATTTGAGGTAATTTATTCATTGAAAAAACACATAATTTAG
>JAZUMJ010000067.1:0-2995 GCA_045603605.1 Ructibacterium sp.
TGCAGTATGAAATCATTAGAGATAATATAGGCGGTGCTGTGCACCGCCGCCGGGTGTCGATAAAGTATCCACACGCTGGCAGATGTTGAAAAAGGGAGGTATATTTTGTGAAATCGTCTGCGTCGTTGTACGTTGGTACTACAGAGAACGATTTCGCGAAAAGCAAGCAACGGCATGGTTTTCTCGATGAAATCCTTGCCGTTTGTTAATATATATTATGCGGTCAGTCGGGGACGCGTGTCCCTACAAGATTTTTTCCGCTTGCGGTAGACCGACTTTTTCGACAGTCTGAGAGGAACGCATTGCGTTCCTCTTTATCTTGCATATAGACTATTCCATTTCCTGAATTTTTCTTTGTCGATAACATTTAACTGTTCTTTGGTAATTCTAAAACTCCAGTTTCCATCGCTTCTGCCCGGAGTGTTTATTCGAGTATCACTTCCATATAGGAGTAAATCCTGAAGAGGCAGAATAAATATACCCGCAGAACTTGCAAACATAGTCCTTAATAATGAATTATAACAGCTATGTATGTCATCGCTTTCAAAACCGCAATAGTCAAATAATCTTCGTCTGCCGTTATCATCTAATTCCCAAACGTATCCCAATAAGGTGTTGTTATCGTGGGTTCCTGTGTATGCAACACAGTTGTTTTCGTAATTATGAGGAAGATGAGTAGAATTGTTGTCACCTAAAAATCCAAACTGCAAAACTCTCATTCCCGGAAATCCGCTGTCCTTAACTAATTGATGAACTTCCGGAGTAATATCTCCTAAATCTTCGGCAATAATAAGCTTGTCGTTACAGATTTTCTTGATTGCATCTATAAAGTCCATACCGGGACCTTTAACCCATTTACCGTTTCGGGCAGTTTTTTCATCAGCAGGGATGCTGTAATAAGATTCCAACCCCCTGAAGTGGTCTATCCTCACGCCATCGAAAAGCTGTGTCATAAACTTCATTCTTTCCTGCCACCATAAGTATCCGTCAGCTTTCATTTTATCCCAATCATATAAAGGATTTCCCCAAAGCTGACCATCCTCACAGAAGTAGTCAGGGGGAACACCGGCAACGTTAGTAGGCAGTTTTCTTTTATCAAGCTGAAACTGTTCAGGGTTTGCCCATACATCTGAACTGTCATAAGCAACATATATCGGAATATCTCCAATAATAGAAATTCCTTTGTCGTTTGCATATTTTTTTATCTTCATCCACTGTTCATAAAATTTGTATTGGGTAAATTTCCAGGTTTTGTATACTTGTTGGTTCGGAGTATTGGTTTCCCATTCTATCCAGCATTTATGGCTGTTACTTGCTTTTAACCCCATAAATGAGCAAAAGTTTTCTGTTTGGGGAAACTCTTTTAAAAACTCATCAACCTTGTCCCATTGAGAAAATCGCTGAGCCGCTTTTGTAAGTAATTCCATACGTTCATGAGAAAGTCTTTCGAATTCACAGGAATATGGGGTTTCTTGCTTTGCTGTTTCAAGTTCTTCTTTTGTAATTAACCCCTCATCTGATAGCTGTTCCAAATCAATAAAATATGGATTCAGGCTAAATGCACTATATGATTTATAAGGCGAGTTACAATCATCGGGCAAACAAAAGGGAAGGGTTTGCCAGAGAGAAAACCCACAATCAGCCAGAAAATCAATCCATTCTCTTGCGCTTTTTCCAAATGCTCCTTCAGAATACTCACCCCAAAGTGAAGAAATATGTAATAAAACACCGCTTTTCCTTTTCACAATATCAACCTCCGATAATATTATATAATAAATTATAGGAAAAAACAATCGGTATAATTTATTATTTTTACCGTTTTTTATATTGATTTTCAAATAATTATCTGCTATAATAAATGTATTATAAATCATTTTAACGAGGTGGATTGTACAATGTATATGAAATTAAAAGACGGAAAATCAAAAGTCTTAACTTTAAGTTATGACGATGGTGTTGTTCAGGATATCAGGTTAATTGATATTATGAATAAATATGGATTAAAAGGTACTTTTAATATTAACACAGGATGTTATTTGCCTGAAGATACTGTGCGTGAAAAGTATTATGGCAGAATGAAACTTTCTGAAGCACAGAATTTATACATAAATTCAGGACATGAAGTGGCAGTTCATGCATTAACTCATCCGTTTCTTGAGAAATTACGCACCGATGAAATAGCAGAAGAAATTCTTGCCGACAGAAAGAATATTGAAAAAGAGTATAAAACATTTGCCAGAGGTATGGCGTATCCCTTTGGAACATACAGCGATGCGGTTGTGGACGTATTGAAAAAATGCGGGATTTGTTATTCGAGAACCACAAAATCTACAGAGAATTTTAAGTTTCCTGAAAACTGGCTGACACTTCATCCAACCTGTCATCACGGTAATCCAAGACTGATGGAGCTTGCAAAAGAGTTTGCGGAAACCAACTCAAGATATCCAAGTGCAAATTGGCTGTTTTATTTGTGGGGACACAGCTATGAGTTTGATGACGGAGATAACTGGAATGTTATTGAAGAATTTGCTGAATACATAGGCAACAGAGAGGATATATGGTTTATAGAGAAAAAATAGTAAAAGATCCCGTAAGGGACCTTTTACTATTCTGTAATCATTATATTGAAAACGTCTCTGTGTTGCCTATAAATATCACTGATTTGACTTTCGTCAACGGGTTGACCGCTATGCCCCACTTCAATGGTGATACTTGGTATGCCAAGCTTATCTAAAGCCCAATCCTTATATCCTGCAGGGTCAAGCTTTTCATAATTTGCATTTGTTGGATATCCTGTAGAACTGCTGATATCCTTTGCAAACTTTTCGGTCTGTTGGAGAAGAGCTCCTTCCTGCCCAAAATACCAATATATTACTTGTCCCTGTGTGTGATAACTGATTGTCTTTTTAATGGGATTTTCTTGGGTCAGTTTAATTAGCGCAGCAGCCTCAGGTTCACAGCCGGGAGAAGTCCCTTTGTATTTATCGGATGATGG
>JAZUMJ010000068.1:0-5875 GCA_045603605.1 Ructibacterium sp.
ATTTGTTGTAACGATACCTTCGATTGCATTGGAAGACTCTGTGCTTTGTACCTTTGCGATTTCCACAAGTTTTTCAAGTTCTTCCGGGCGCATCTTTAAATAGAAGTCCTGTTTTCCAGCTTCTTTATATATGCCAGCTACGAGACCGAGAAGTTCAGAATCCCATTTATATTCTTTGATTATCGAATAATTAAATATTCTCATGCCCTTAACCTCCTTTCTTTCCCTTAAATATTATCACATATTAAGGGAATTGTCAATATATTAAGAAAATTTACCCTTATTTATTGTTTGTTTTCAAGGTAAAGTTATTCTGCAAAACTGTTTTATTGTTTCATATATTTTATCTAACATTTTTCTAGCACTTTTCTAGCGAAAACCCAAAAAAGCTATCTAAAAGTGGCAATACGAAATTAGCGAGAACAGCAAAGGCTTTGAAGGATTTTAACCCCTCAAAGCCCTTATTTTATGCGGTTTTTATCGCTTTTTAAGTTCCTTTAACTTCTGCTTATTTCGTCTATCTAAAAACACTCTCTAACAGCTCGAAATGCGTTTGCCTTAACGGGCACGTGGGTTCGAATCCCACCTTCTCCGCCACAT
Organism: Ructibacterium sp.; assembly: GCA_045603605.1. Classification (GTDB taxonomy): domain Bacteria; phylum Bacillota; class Clostridia; order Monoglobales; family Monoglobaceae; genus Ructibacterium. The sequence goes on from JAZUMJ010000068.1 coordinate 601, forward strand.
TTCAGAGGTTTCTGTTTCGGCAGAAGTCTCATTTTTTGTTATTTCCCTCAAAAAGTTCCCTCAGCATTTTATAACGAAATAACTCCTTTGAGAGCACTTAATGAATTTATTTTATCACCGTCTCTTGCATCAATCTTTTTTTCACCATCTATACAAGGTGTTGTAACTTTATGATTGATATAAATAACATTGTTATCAAAATCAATGGATGACCATCTCAATCCAACTATTTCACTTCTTCTTAATCCATAAAAACCGCCGAAAATAACCGGAAGTTCTAACTTGGTTTTCTTTAGTTACCCTTATAAGTTCATTAAACTCGTCAACACTATAAAAGCTTTCTACAAATTGATTCTTTGTTGGCTTAACAACAAGCCCCATTGGATTCTTATCAATATATTCCATTTTTCTTGCGTGACATAAGGCAAGTCTTATAATAGCATGATAATGAATAACCGTATTTGGTTTAATATATTCACCATTTGTTTTTTCCTCTTTAGCTGCACATTATAAAACTCTTGAATATCATCAGTCGTAACCTCACCTAAAGTAATTCCTTTTTGTCATTCATTTAAAAACACCTTGTACCATTTCTTTTCTTAACTTAATTATACTACATCTATTTAAAAAATTCAATAGTGCTAAAATATGACATATCAATTACGCCTTTAATACAATGTTCAAAAAATAAATAATTTTTTTGTAAAAACACAAAAAGAACCTCAATCAGAGATCCTTTTTGTGTTTTATGGGCTGTTTAAAAAGCCCCTTTCTTTGCTATTATGGAAGTTCAGCCTTTGGTTTCATAAGCTGAGGCTGTTGATTTTTAGGTTCAATAAAAATCTTCAATGTCTGTCCTGACTCCAAAGTCAACATTTCTTTGAGCTGTACCGTATATTCTGCGGCATCCTCAAATACTTCAATATACTCTTTTGAAAGTCCAACTAACTTTCCCTGCTCATAAATACCGCAGATAACACTTAGTTCTTCCGGACTTTCAGGGGCACTGCCCACATTTTTAATTGAAATATTTTCAATGTTAAGCTGTCCGTAAGTTTTTACCTGTGAAACTGTGTTGCCATTTATCTTACTTACACGCCAATCTGAGGTGTATAATGGGTCTGCAAGATGAACCAACACCAAAACATCATCCGCTTTAATTTGAAGATTGTCACCGTTTTCCGAAACTCCATCTGCAGGAATAACACTATCGTCGGTAAGTTCCCCATTTTTGATAAATGTATAATATTCGCCTGTTCCTAATATATTATACACGCCTGACATATCCAAAGCATTCCAATCAGGTTTAACCTCTTTATCGGCAAAATTGCGAATTATTGTATATTTACCGTAATTCAATATAAGAAGATCATCTGTCCGCTCTGCAATTGCTGTGCTATGGTTGTCATACAAAACAGAATTTCTATATATTTGAGCAATATTGTTATTATCTATTGAAACAGCAATCTTCTCGTTTTTATCCTCAAAAATTATCGTTTTGCCATCTTTGTCAAACCATATTGGCAGGTCATTATTTTCGTTGATAATGGTTCCTGTTCCATCCGAAACATCCTTACTATAGTCAAGGAACGGAAATGGATTTTTAGTCATCTCAATAAACTTATTAAGGAATTTACTAAATGTAACTTCAACTATACCATCAGGATTACCAACCGTTTCGCCCTTATCTGCATATTCCATAGGGTCAAAATACGGGCTATTACTTAAATATATACCATACAACCCAAAAGATTCTTCTGCATTATCCCTTAAAACACACTCAAGCTTTAGAGAAATATACTCCCTTCCATCGGTATATTCCTTTGGCAAAGGATAGGTCATATATAAAAATCCATCACCGCCATCGGAAATATTTGATGCACCGTCTATTACTATAGGTTCACCTTGAGAGGTAAGTGGAGTGATAACCAACGCAGTATCTGTTAAATCCCTTTCGCTCGTCTTTATTGTAATGTAATTCTGTTTATCGCTTAATTTTCCAAGAGTTACCGCTATAATAGATTCATTGGTAATCTCTCTATAGAAAAACGTTTTATTCCCAACTTTACGAACACGCACGTTGGAATTAACACATTCCAAAAACTTATTTTCTTCGTTTAAAGCATTTCCTGTAAGAACAATATCAGAAAATTCTACGCCTGAATAATCAGGTGCCTCTTGCGGTAAAACTTGTAAAATATATCCTCGTTTTCTGGTGTAGTCCCCTGAAGTTATGGTTGCCTCGGCATTAACTGTCTTTATGCAATCAAACCATCTTGGCTGAACAATCGTACCATTTTCAGACAGATAAATAGATTTTTGGCTTGTTTCTGCATCTGTTGCAACCCACTTTATTGAAACAGCTTTTTCATTTGAGGCGTGGTATTGATTAATCAAATTATGCTGTATTGCAGATGCTTCCCTGTTTTCTCCCAAAGCATTATTTAACGCCTCTGTTACTGCAATTACATCAGGGTTATCGGATACCCAGATTTTAAGAACTGGGGAACTTGAAAATGAAATTCCTTTTCCGTTTTTCTCAGATATCGTAAGCGAAATTTCTGTTTCCCCGCTATGACATACTTGATTAATATAATCTGTTAAATTCAGCTTAATATATGAATTTTTCTTATTCAATTCTTCAAGACACAATAAGGAATCGCCTTTTTTAACGGATATAACAGAACCTTCTTCATAATTTAAGTTATCAAGTTTAAGTTCTGCCAAATATACAGCACCCTGAATATTTTCAGGTCTGAGATTAAATTTTAAATAAGCACTCCCCCGCTCACGGCGATACTCACCAAGAGAAGCCTTTTCAAGATTATCAGGATCAGGGTCTGTTGCCTCTCCTGTAATTACTTTAAAACAGGGTCTAAAACTATTATCTTCTGTTTTTGTTCCTGCAAACGCAACCTTTCCATATGGTGAATCCAAATGAAAAATTACTTCTTTAACCGAATTTTCGATCCAGTTTCTAAGATTATCTGTTAAATCAAACTCCGCTAAAGGATTCTCTGATGTTACAGTAACTTCGCCTAACTTCAATTCACCGGGATTAAGTTTAATTTGAGATTTAATCGGCATTTGAGTTTTGGTCTGTTCTTGAACAAGAAACAACCGTACAGGCAAAGACTCTGAATCTTCACCAATAAATGCGGAAACTCTAAGTTTGGCTTCACGGATTTCATCTATATCCCTATCCAAAAGATTTTCAATATTAAATTTATAGTAGCCGTCATAACCGTCGCCTATCGGAAGAAAGTCCGGAGAAATTATGCCATCCTGCAATAGGGAGTTTGAAATCCCCAAAGAAACAAATTTCTCGCTTGCAGGTGAAAACCTTAGAAATTCTCCTTCAGCGTTAACAGTTGTTGTTCTTGACACCATCCCAATGGGAACCACTCCCAATAGCATCAGGCTGGCAAGAAACATCACTGCTAATTTTTTTCCGGCAGATAAAATGTTTTCTTTCATTCTGCATCAACTCTTTTTAATTATTATACTTTCTATAATATTATATGTATATTGTAACATAATTTTAATAAAAGTAAAAGGGCTTTATACAAATAAGATAACCAAATTTTTTGATAATTTATTATTAAAAATGTGGAATGTCCCTGTACAAATTTTGGTAGTATGCCCCAAAATCTGAAAAAAGGGTTGCTTTTTTGTGCATTTTGTGATATACTAGCAAAGATTTTTTGTTGATTTGAACAAAACTTAATGCAGAAAGGTTGGCAATGCGAAACCTCGTTTCACGTTAGCCTCCGGCAGAATGGAGATTATTATGGGAAAGTTATTAAAGGTATTGATTGCAAGCAGTGTTGCATTTGTATTTACGGCAACATCTGTATTTGCAAATGGTCTGGCGAACTTCTCACCTAAAAATAATGGTATAGCATTCACTGATGTTTCGCCTGATGTATGGTATTACAGCTCTATTGAGGCTGTGGCGGCACTGGACTTGATTGTGGGCTTTGAAGACGGAAGCTTCCTTCCTGAAAAAGAACTTAATTTTTCGGAAGCTGTGGCATTGGCATCTCAGGTAAATGCAGTTTATTATGACCGCGAAGAAGAATACGAAGTTACCAAGATGCAGTTTTCCGATTATTGGGCAGAAGGCATTCACAAATATGCTCTAAAGCACGGTATTTTGGACGGAATGGATTATGTTATGTCAAACAATCCTTGTACCCGTGCAGAGATACTCACTTTGTTGTATAATGCAGTTGAACCTGATATTTTCCCTGAAATAAATGTATGGGAATACGCCCCCGAAGAACTTGATCTTTCTGATAAAGAAAATCAAATTGTTAAAATAATGTTCCTTGCAGGAATAATTATGGGCGACAAGGATGGATTTCATTCTCAGGAAACCATAACACGTGCAGAGGCAAGTATTATAACTCAGAGAATAACAATTCCTTCATCAAGACGTCTTCTTGATGGTTCGGTTAAAAACGACTTTACCGCATTGGTTGGTACCAGAATTGCCGATACAGCATCATATAGAAATAATGCCGCAAAAGGGCAATGTGTGTGGTATGTTCGAGGACGTGCAAAGGAAAAATTGGGCGTTGATACAGGTGCAATCGGAAACGGAAACCAGATGTGGTATAAAGCCAAAGAAGAGGCACGCCTTGAACCAACTATTGAAAATATAAAAGAAAACCTGATTGTTTCATACAGAAAAGGAACTAGCAGTGCAGGACAAATATACGGCCACGTTATCTTTATTGAGGCTGTTGACGGAGATACGGTTTATTACACAGAAGGCGGAAGCGGTTATTATCGCAACGGCACAGACGGCGTAGTTAAGGTTGCAACTAGACAAGGTATCTTAGACGGTGTTAATAATATGGGCGGACGTATGGGTAGCGATGTTATCGGTTTTATTGATTTATCTAAGTATTAAAAATTATGGGGTGCAATTTTTGCACCCCATAAAATCTAATTTTCCCTTGACAATCAGGATAAAGATTGCTATAATATATCTTACTTGCGGATATGGCGGAATTGGCAGACGCGCATGGTTCAGGCTACGCCACCTCGGTGATTAAATAGGTCAAACCGGATTTATCCGTTTTATATGTGAGGATTAAGCGGTTTTGCTCCTCCTCGGGTTACCTCTCCCGTGTAAAAATTATGAGGTTAAAACTTAATATGCGGATATGGCGGAATTGGCAGACGCGCATGGTTCAGGCTACGCCACCTCGGTGATTAAATAGGTCAAACCGGATTTATCCGTTTTATATGTGAGGATTAAGCGGTT
>JAZUMJ010000069.1:0-18391 GCA_045603605.1 Ructibacterium sp.
CGCCCGTATTCCATCATCATTGTTGATTTCTATAAGCATATGAATGTGATTTGGCATAATTACATATTTAGGGATTAATACATTAAATCTGTCAGGTAATGTCCTAATAATTTGTTCAGCATATTGTCCATATTGTGTTAATTTGTTTTCGGGCGATTCGTGAATCGCCCCTACAATATTTGAAAACAAACATTTTTTATTATGTGTGCATATCGTTATAAAATATGCACCGGATGTTGAATAATCATATCCTTTTAATCGTGTTGGTTTGCGTTTTGGAAAATCCATAAACATTATCCTTTTCATTAGTTTTATAATCGGGACATTCGTGAATGTCCCCTTGTCTTTACTACTCCGTGTTGGTAGCATGGGGGACTTTTTATATTAATAATCTAATAATGCATCAATAGTCTATCGGGGTGCTGTACTCTGCTATATAAATTTCATATTTTACAGGGATAAAGTTCTTGTCGGGGATTTCAAAAAAAACGTTACGCACCGCTTTTGTCCCGGGCTCTATTTCAGAATTGTAGTTAGTGGGGTCGTTGACAGCAGTTGTGTGAAATGTTAATAAACTAGAATCTTTTATAATGTTATTATCTTTGTCATAGGCTACTATTTCTGCGCGTACATATTCGTATGTTTTTTTGCCTGTATTTGTAATTTGTAATTCTCCGGTAACACAACTATTTTCAAATTTTATATCTTCCGCGGTAAGTTTTAGAGCTTTAACAGCAGATTCGATATTCAAAGTTAATACGGAAGAATCGTAGTACTCCTCACAATTTGCGATAAAGTCGGATTTATAATAAATTTGTCCGTTTGATAAAATAATGTATTTTGCTGATCCAAAATTAAAATATCCTCTCCAAGGGTGCATTTCTATAATCTCTCCACGACAAAAACCATCATTCGAAATGTTTTCTGCAAAACCAGTGTCGTAAAAAACGAACCAGCTTTCATTGTAATCATTGTCGAGTTTCCAATTGGGATTAGCGGTCAAATATGCAAGCATTTCTTTCTCTGTATGAAATGTTGTTCGTTTGGATAAAACCATATAGTTTAATGCAAAGATAATAATTAAAAGAAATATTGTTATGCAAATTGGTATCCATATTTTTAATTGCTTCTTTACAGCTTTTGAATGCTTTTCTTTCATCATACATAACTCTTTTTCGTGCTCGTATTGTCTAATTTTGTCAAAATGCTCTTTAACATTATATCCGCAAGTTGGACACATTATGGCGTTGTCGCTTACCTCTTTTTGACATTCGGGACACAGTATTATTGCCATTTTAAATTCCTCTTTCCTTATTTATAATTATATAATTTTATCTTATGTTACTTTGAAAAGCAACCGCTTTTCCTAAGATTATAATATTGTTTAATGTTTCACCTTCATAATTTTGTACATCATGCAGAGGGTTTTTCAGACGAAACTCAAGTCTGTACAAGATAAGCAAGACAAGGGGACGGTTCTATTGTCTAAAGGTGCTATCATTGTTTTTCAATCCTTCCCTTACTTAAAAAAGGCAAAAGTTATCCTATGAAGAATAACATTTGCCAATTGGATGCTTTCATTTGAATCAACTCCATTCACATTCATATGTGTCAAATAAAGGAGCTTTTGACTTAACCTAATACTATCATATATAGTGGTATATGTCAAGAGATACCTTTTATTTGTAAATAAATTTGTTCACAATTTATCTATTGATAAAAAAATAATACTGCGGTATAATATAATGAAAATGTTTGTTTAGGAGAATATATATGAGAATTCTTTTTATGGGAACTCCTGATTTTGCAGTTCCTTGTTTAGATGCAATTTATAAAAAGGGTTATGAGGTTGTTGGAGCGGTAACTCAGCCTGACAAACCCAAAGGAAGAGGGCATAAGCTTGTTCCGCCTCCGGTTAAAGAGCTTGCGATGGAGAATAATATTGAGATTTTTCAGCCAAACAGTTTGAAAAATGAGAGCTTTCTTCCTGAACTTCAAAGACTTAATCCGGATTTGATAGTTGTTGTTGCCTATGGCAAAATACTTCCAAGCTATATTTTGGATTACCCCAAGTATGGCTGTATAAATGTTCACGCATCACTTCTTCCCAAATACAGAGGTGCAGGTCCTATTCAGTGGGCGATTATCAACGGAGAAAAAACAACAGGTGTTACCACAATGTATATGGAAGAGGGTCTTGATACAGGGGATATGATTTTGAAAGAGGAAACAGAGATTGACCCCAAAGAAACCGCAGGAGAGTTATTTGACAGATTGTCTGTTATGGGGGCAGAACTCTTAATTAAGACCATTAACAGGATTGAAAAAGGTGATGTGCCAAGAGAAAAGCAGAATGATGACCTGTCCTGTTATGCTCCTATGATTTCAAAGGAAACAGGACACATAGATTGGGATAAGAGTGCAGAAGAGATACTTAATCTTATAAGAGGAACAAACCCGTGGCCTATGAGTTTTAGTGTATATGATGGTGTTCCAATGAAGATAATAAAAGCAGAAAAAGCCAATAATTGCAGTGATTGTTGCGGACAGATAATTTCGGTTGATAAAAACGGAATTTGTGTAGGCTGCGGTGATGGCTCAGTTTTGATTACTGAAATTCAGATGCAGGGCGGAAAAAGAATGAGTGTTGAGAGTTATCTTAACGGTCATACCATAAACTGCGGAACAGTTCTTGAATAAATAAGAAAGGCGGAATATATATGTTTTTTTACTACGACTGGACAATAATAATTTTAATACCGGCAATGATTTTGTCCTTATGGGCACAAACAAATGTTAACGGAACATTCAGGAAATATTCAAAGGTATTCAGCCGTCAGGGTTATACAGGCTTTGATGCCGCAAGGCGTATTTTGGATATGAACGGGCTTTATAATGTGAAAATAGAAAGAGTATCAGGAAATCTTACAGACCATTTTGACCCAAAAACAAATGTGGTTCGTCTTTCGGATGCGACATATTCAAATTCCTCCGTTGGTGCAATCGGTGTTGCGGCTCACGAGGTTGGTCATGCAATTCAGCACGCCACAGGCTATGCGCCAATTGTCATAAGAAACAGAATTGTTCCTGTAGTTAATTTCTGTAACTGGCTTTCAATGCCGATTTTGCTTATCGGTATGTTGTTTGCAGGAATGAATTGGGTTCATTTTGGAATATTGTTGTTTTCTGCAACAGTGATATTTCAGCTTATAACTCTGCCTGTAGAGTTCAATGCAAGCAGACGTGCTTTGGCAACTTTGGGTAATCAGGCTATGCTTGCCGATGATGAGTTAAAGGGTGCGAAAAAGGTTCTTTCTGCGGCGGCAATGACATATGTTGCGGCAGCAATAAGTTCTATTGCCAGCTTATTAAGACTTATACTGATATTTGGCGGCAGGAGAGATGATTAATGGCAAATGCAAGGGAGCTTGTCCTGAAAGGACTTTGCAGAATTGAAGAAAAAGGTGAATATTCCAATATAGCACTGGCATATGTTTTGGAAAGAGATGATTTGTCGCCTGTGGACAGAGCTTTTGTAACAGAACTGATGATGGGGGTTGTAAGAAATCGTCTTAAGCTTGACTATATAATCCAAAAATTCTCAAAAATAAAGCTTAAAAAGCTCAGCCCTAAGGTTCATCAAATGTTGAGAATGGGAATATATCAAATGGTTTGTATGGATAATATTCCCGACAGTGCCGCTTGTAATGAAACGGTTAAGCTTGCAAATAAATATGCCCATGGCGGTGCAAAAGGTTATGTTAACGGACTTTTGCGTTCAGTTTCCAGAGAAAAGGAAAATATTGAATATCCTGCCGATGATTTAAACAGACTGAGCATATATTATTCCTGTCCTCTTTGGCTAACAGAAAAACTTATTTGTCAGTATGGGGCAGATGAATGTGAAAAAATTCTGGCAGACAGCCATATAAAACATCCGCCTGCAATCAGGGTGAACAGAACTAAGATTACAGAAAATGAACTTATAAAAGTTCTGGATGATGAAGGAATTAAGGTTAAGGCAACAGACATTGAAAACTGTCTTTTGGTTGATGGAGCAATAAATGTAAAAAAATCAAAGGCGTATCTTGATGGACTTTATACTCTTCAGGGAATAAGTTCAATGATGGCAGTTGATATTCTTGCACCGGAGGCTAATGAATTTATTATGGATATGTGTGCCGCACCGGGAGGTAAAACCACCCAAATTGCCGAGATTATGGGGGATAAAGGCAAGGTGCTTGCTTTTGATATCCACCCTCATAAGATAGACTTGATTAATTCAGCAGCAAAGCGTGTGGAACTTTCTTCAGTTGAGGCAAAGCTCGGAAATTCTGCGGTGTTTATGGAAGAATATGCTCAAAAAGCCGATAGAGTTTTGGTGGATGCACCCTGTTCGGGGATTGGAATAATTCATAAAAAGCCTGATATTAAATGGCAGAGAGAGGAAAAGGATATTGAACAGCTTGTAAAAATCCAGCGTGATATCCTTGAAAACTCAAGCAAATATGTAAAAAGCGGCGGAGTTTTAGTTTATTCTACCTGTACAATCCTCAAAGAAGAAAATCAGGAACAGGTTCAAAAATTTTTAGAGAATAATACAGATTTTGAATTGAAAGAAGAACAGCAAATCCAAACCTACCAAAAGGGCGGAAATGGATTTTATATTGCAAAAATGATAAGAAAATAAGGGTGTCTTAACGTGAAAGTTCCTTTCCCGTTAAGCCTTCGGCGGAATGGAGATTATTATGACTAATCTTAGAGATTATACATACAGCGAATTAGAAAAAATAATAACAGAAGAGCTTAAAGAACCTAAGTTCCGCACAAAACAGATTTTTGAGTGGAGTTATAGGGAAATAGACAGCTTTGATGATATGAGCAACATTCCAAAGGGGCTTCGGGATAAGCTTAAAGAAAAATATAAAATTTTCAGTCCGATTATTTTAGAAAAATACATTTCATCTATTGACGAAACACGTAGATATCTGTTACAATTAGAAGATGGAAATACAATTGAATCTGTTTTGATGAAATATCATCACGGTTACACTATATGTATTTCATCTCAGGTGGGCTGTGCAATGGGCTGTGCTTTCTGTGCTTCTACAAGGGGCGGTAAGGTTCGTTCCCTTACGGCAGGAGAAATAATCGGTCAGGTTATGACGGTTCAAAGAGATTTGGGGGAGCGGATTTCCAATATTGTTATGATGGGAATTGGCGAGCCTTTAGATAATTATGATAATGTGATGAAGTTTTTAAGCAATGTAAATCATCCTTTGGGGCTGAACATAGGGCATAGGCATATATCATTATCAACCTGTGGATTGGTTCCGAGAATAAAACAGCTTGCAGATGAAAATCTTCAAATAACATTGTCGATTTCGCTTCACGCAACAGATAATGAAAAGCGTTCAGAAATTATGCCTGTTAACAGAAGATATCCCATAGAGGAGCTTTTGGAGGCGTGCAGATACTATATTGAAAAAACAAACAGACGGATTTCCTTTGAATATACATTGATTGGCGGTGTAAATGATACTCCACAAGAGGCAAGAAAACTATTAAAACTTGTTAAAGGGATGTTGTGTCACGTTAATCTTATTCCTGTTAATGCAGTTAAGGAAACAGGATTTAAGCAAGGAAGTAAAAAGAGTATAGAAGAGTTTAGAAAAATATTGGAAGATGGCGGAATATCCGCAACTGTAAGACGTGAAATGGGTGCAGATATCAGTGCAGCTTGCGGACAGTTGCGTGCTAAAAAAAATAACCTGTAAGGAGGTGTTTGGTTTGATACTTGACATTCACGGCGTAAGTGATATTGGCTGTGTCAGGGAATTAAATGAGGACAGCTTTTGTGTATACGGTTTTGAAAAGATGCAGACACCGGGATTTTGTTTGTTGTCTGACGGAATGGGAGGACATAATGCAGGCGAGGTGGCAAGTCAAAAAACCATTCAGTTTGTTGCAGAAGAGTTAATTGACTCGATGGATAACATAAAGCTCCCTAAAGCTTTAAACGATGCGGTCAAGACGGCTAACAAAAAAGTTTATGACATTGCAATGGAAAATCAAAATCAAAGAGGAATGGGTGCAACTCTGGTTGCGGCATTTATCTGCGAGGATATAGTATACATTGCAAATGTAGGCGACAGCAGGGCATATGCAATCAGGGATGATGAGATAGTAAAGATAACCAAGGACCATTCGGTTGTTGAGGAAATGGTTGCTAACGGTTCATTAACAGAGGAAGAGGCAAGAGTGCATCCTCAAAGAAATATTATAACCCGTGCAGTTGGGACTGACCCCAAAGTGAAAACTGATATTTTTGAATATGATTGCTTACCGGGGGACTGGATGATAATTTGCAGCGATGGTCTCAGCGGTATGCTTGAGGACGATGAAATTAAAGAAATTACGGAAAATGCAAACAATGCAACTGATGCAGCAGAAAGCCTTGTTAAAAAGGCGAAGGAATATGGAGCTTATGATAATGTTACGGTGATTTGTATCCGATTTATACAGGAGGTTTAAAAATGGATTTAGTAGGTAAAATATTAGCTGAAAGATATGAAATTCGTGAAGAAATAGGTAAAGGCGGAATGGCTCACGTTTATAAGGCGTGGTGCAAAATGCTTAATCGCTTTGTTGCAATAAAAGCTCTTAAAGAAGAATATAAAGATGATAACGAATTTGTTCGTCGTTTTAACGTAGAGGCTCAGGCGGCGGCGAGTATTTCAAACCCTCATGTTGTTTCAATTTATGATGTTGGGTATGAGGACGGAATATATTATATTGTTATGGAATACGTTGAAGGAATAACCCTTAAAGAATACATAGCCGAAAAGGGTGTGCTTCCTTGGCGTGAGGCGGCAACATTTGCTGCACAGATATGTGACGGATTATCTGCTGCACATAAAAATAAAGTTATTCACAGAGATATTAAGCCTCAGAATATAATTTTAACTCCTGACGGAACATTAAAGGTAACAGACTTTGGAATTGCCCGTGCAACCACAGAGGCAACAATGACAATGGGAAATAATGCAATAGGAACTGTTCATTACCTCTCTCCTGAACAGGCAAGAGGTGGATATACCGATGAAAGAACAGATATATATTCATTAGGTGTTGTCCTTTATGAAATGTTAACAGGCAGACTTCCTTTCGTGGATGACAGCCCTGTTGCGGTGGCAATAAAGCATATTCAGGAATCACCCACTCCTTTGAGGGAACTAAATGCTGATATACCTGAGGCTATGGAAAAAGTTGTTCTTTGTGCGATGAATAAGGAACAGGGTGTACGTTATCCAAGTGCAGAGGCATTTTTGAAGGATATAGAAAGAGTATTGGAAAATCCTAATATTATAGCACGAAAAGCTGCAGATGACAGTGCAGATGATGGTCTTACTGTAGAAATGAAGAAAATCGGAAACGATGATATAGAAGATTATGAGAACAAAATCAAGCAAGAAGAACTTAAGAAAAGAAAAGATACGGAGGGGAGAAAACTGAGAGAGATAGACGAAAGAAGAGACAGACGTGCTGCAAAGAAGAAAGAACGCAGAGTAACAATGATTGCTATGCTGAGTGCAATACTTGTAATAGTTGGACTTGGATGGTTCTTCAGCAGTATTACAGATGGTTTTGGTTTCTTTGCCGGCAGCGAGAAAATTGATGTTCCAAATATTGTGAATATGGATATTGAAAAGGCAAGAAATCAGTATAAAGATAAGTTTAATATTATCGAAGTTGAAAAACGTGCAAGTGATAAGTCGCTTGGTGCAATTTTGGAACAGAACCCTGCGGCAGGCGAAAAGGTTTCAAAGTCCAATGATAATATTATTAAGGTTGTTGTAAGTTCAGGCAGTGACTCAACAAGATTGGTCAGCGTTCTGAATATGAAAAAGGATGCAGCTAAGGATTCACTTGTAAAGCTCGGTTTTCAGGTTAATATAAAAGAAGAGTACAGTGACTCGGTTGCAAAGGATGAGGTTATCGCTCAGGAACCACAGGCAGGTTCAAAAGTATCGGAAGGGGCAATGATTACAATTATAGTAAGTAAAGGCTCTGAAGACGGTGATGATAAAGAGGATGAAGAAAAGCCAAAGGCAACAGCAACAAAGAAGCCGGAAGCAAGTTCAACACCTAAACAAAGCGAAGAACCAAAGGAAACAAAGGAACCTGAAAGCACCAAAAAGCCTGAGAGTACACAGGCTCCTGCAAAAACAGAGGCACCTGCAAAGACAAATGCACCTGCAAAGACAGAAGCTCCGAAACAGCCGTCCGGTAATTCAGGGGGAAATTCGGGAACTGCAAGCGGAGCACCGGGATTGAGTGATTAACGTGAGAAATTATACAGGAAGAATTGTTAAAGGAATCGGCGGTTTCTACTATGTAGATACCGCCGAAGGCATATTTGAATGTAGGGCAAGAGGAATATTCCGCAAAGAAAAAATTACACCCTTAGTTGGGGATATAGTGGAGATTTCGATTGATGAAGTTTCAGGAACGGGTTTTGTTGATAAAATTCAGGAGCGGAAAAATGTTTTGTTAAGACCGCCTGTTTCAAACGTAACCCGTATGGCGGTTGTGGTGGCAACTGCGAACCCAAAACCAAACAGATATTTATTGGATGTAATGCTTGCATCTGCAGAATATGCTCAAATAGAGCCTATAATCTGCTTTAATAAAACCGATATTGAAGATGGTTCTGATCTTGCTGAGGTATATGAAAAAGCCGGATTTGATACGGTGTTGATTAGTGCAGAAACAGGATATAATATTGATGTTTTAAAAGAAAAGCTTAAAGATAATATTACGGTTTTTGCCGGAAACTCAGGAGTGGGAAAGTCAAGTCTGATTAATTGTGTGTTAGGATGCGAGAACTTTGAAACAGGTGAAGTAAGCAATCGTGTTGAACGTGGCAAACATACAACAAGACACAGTGAACTTGTGCCATTACCTGATGGGGGATATATAATAGATACTCCCGGGTTTGGTTCTTTTGATATAACAAGGCTTGAAATTAATGAGTGCCATAACCTGTTTCGGGAATTTGAGCCGTATATTGACGGTTGTAAATTCAGGGATTGCAGTCATACAGTTGAAAAGGGTTGCCGTGTTCTCGAGGCTGTACACGAAATGGCTATTGACGAAGCAAGGCATGAGAGTTATTGTAAATTGGTTCAGGAGATTAGAAATTCACAAAAGAGGAAATAGACAGAAAGGATATGGATATGGGAATTTATATTGCGCCATCAATTTTGGCGGCTGATGTAACAAAACTTGGTGAAGAGGTTATTAATATTGAAAAGGCAGGGGACAAGTGGCTTCACATTGATATTATGGATGGTCATTTTGTGCCGAATTTAAGTTATTCGCCACAGATTGTAAAAGGGTTAAGACCCATAAGTAATATGTTTTTTGATGTTCATCTTATGATATCAGAACCTGAAAAATATATTGAGGCGTTTGCAGATGCAGGAGCGGATTTGATTACGGTTCACGCCGAGGTGGCAAATACAAAAGAAGAATTAAAAGAACTTGCGGCTATGATACATAAGGCGGGTGTTAAGGCTGGGGTTTCAATTAAGCCCAAGACTCCGGCATCTGTTTTGGATGGCGTTTTAGATGAGTTTGAACTTATTCTTGTTATGAGTGTTGAACCGGGATTTGGCGGTCAATCATATATTGAGGAAGTTAATTCTAAGATAACGGAACTTCGTAAAATGGCAGATAAGATTTCACATCGCATTGATATTGAGGTTGATGGCGGAATTAAAGCTGAAAATATACATATGCCTGTTCAGGCAGGGGCGAATATCCTTGTGGCAGGTTCATCTGTATTTGGAAAAGCCAATCCTGTTGAGGCAGTTAAGGAACTGCACGAGATTGCAGAGAGGTCAGTGAAATGAATAAACGTGCAATAATTTTCTGTAGCGGAGAAATGGACACAGATGATGTATGGAAAGAAGAATATAATGACGATTTGATTATCTGTGCCGATGGCGGAATTAAACACACAAAGCGTTTGGGAATTTCCCCTGACAGACTTATTGGGGATTTTGACTCGGCTGAAAAGGAATGTCAAAAGGATACAAATTGTTTGGTATATCCCCCTGAAAAGGATTATACAGATACAAACCTTTGTATTGACTATGCTATTGAAAAAGGCTGTGAAGAAATATTGATATTTGGCGGTCTTGGAGGAAGAGTTGACCATGAATTTTCCCATTTTGCCCTTATGCTGTATGGTCTTAATAAGGGTGTTAAAATAAAACTTTTAAATGGCAGAAATGAGATATGGATGGAAAATCAATCCTTTGTTTTGGAGAAAACAGAAAAGAAATATGTTTCATTTTTTCCTTATGGCGGGAATGTGGAAGACTTTTCGGTGAAAGGGCTTAAATATGAGGCTGACAATATAGTATTAGATTGCGGATTGGTTCAAGCCTCAAGCAATGAATTTATGGAAAACGACCAAGCGGAAATCTCTTTTAAAAAAGGAAATCTTCTTGTAATGTTGTGTCAGGATTTGTTGTAGATTTTACACAGAGTTTACATATTGATTACAACTGTTTTTTTGTCATTATTTTGTTTGACAATTAATAGAATATAAGTTATACTGTATATGCTTTTGAGTGTTGGCAGAAACTTTTTATGAAAAATGAGGGGGATTTTTTGTGAAACGTTTTATCGTCATAATAACCATATTGACATTGGCTTTTGCGGCAGCAGCTTGCGGCAATAGTGTGCAGTCAAAGAATTTGGAAAGAGCAACAGTTGTATCTGTTGGCTAATTTGAAATTATTGAGAGCTTATAGGCTCTCTTTTTTCATAATAATAAAATAAAAAGGGGTTTTTAAAATGATATTTGATACTTTAAATAATTGTGAATTGTATTATGGAGTTAATCCTAATTTTAAAAAGGCTTTTGACTTTATAAAAGAAGCGGTAGCTAAAGATTTTTCAGCAGGCAAGTACGAAATTGATGGAACTAAGATTTATGCTTCTGTTTCTGAATATACAACAAAAGAATATGAAGATGCAAAATTTGAAGGACACAGAAAATATATTGATATCCAGTATATTGTTTCAGGAACAGAAAGTATAGAAATGGCTGATATCTCTAAGGTTACAGCCAATACCGATTACAATGAAAACAAGGATATAGAGTTTTACGGAAACTGTGATAAAACAAAAAACTGCGTAGTTGATGCAAATGAATTTGGTATTTTCTTTCCTCAGGATATACATAAACCATGTATCTCTTATAATGGTGTAAACGAGGTTAAAAAAATAGTTGTTAAAATAGAAATTTAGGAGGAAGAAGATGTTAGATACTATTATTTCAAACATCAACGATTTTTTATATACATACCTGTTAATACTTGTTTTGGTTTTAGGCGGTATATATTTTACGCTCAGAACAAAGTTTGTACAGTTCAGGCTGTTTAAAGAACAGATTAGAGCAGTTACCGAAAAACCCAAGGATAAAGATGGGGTATCATCTTTTCAGGCGTTGATGGTTTCAACTGCATCAAGAGTTGGAACCGGTAATATAATCGGTGTTTCAACAGCTTTGTGTCTTGGCGGATTTGGTTCGGTTTTCTGGATGTGGTTGATTGCAATTATTGGTTCAGCCTCTGCTTTTGTTGAAAGTACAATGGCACAGATATATAAAAAGAGAGGCGATGGCGAAAGCTATGGAGGCCCTGCCTATTACATTGAGGCAGCACTTAATAACCGTACTCTTGCGGTGGTCTTCACAATTTTACTTATTCTTACCTATGGATTTGGATTTAATATGCTGGCATCCTATAATCTCCAATCTACATTCTCGGCTTATGAATTCTATAATGCAGATATATCTCCGTGGATAATTGGTTTGATTATTGCTGTTCTTGTTGGATACTGTCTGTTTGGCGGCGGCTCAAGAATAATAAAGGTTACAGAGGTTTTAGTTCCTGTAATGGGTATTATTTATGTGTTGGTTGCCGTAGTAATTGTTTGTATGAATATTACTTCTTTACCAAATATTTTTAGCCGCATTTTTTCTGAGGCATTTGATTTACAAGCAATTTTCGGTGGTTTCAGCGGTTCTTGTGTTATGTACGGAATTAAACGTGGCTTGTTCAGTAATGAAGCGGGTGTAGGTTCTGCACCAAATGCATCTGCGTCTGCTGATGTTGCCCATCCCGTTAAACAGGGGTTGGTACAGATTTTGTCTGTGTTCATTGATACAATTTTGATATGCAGTGCTTCAGCGTTTATGTGTATGTGCTCGGGAGTTGAACCGTCAAAAGAGTTGTCAGGTGCTCCTTATGTTCAGGCGGCACTTTCTGAAAGCTTCGGGGTCGCAGGACCTATTTTTATAACAGTGGCAATGATTTTATTTGCTTTCACAACACTGCTTGGAAATCTGTATTATGTGGATAGATGTGTGTTCTTTATTATGAAAAAAGTTCCAAGTAAGAAGGTTATGAACGTATGCCATTTGATTTCAGCAATTGTTATTTTTGTTGGTGCAGGTCTTAGTGCAGATTTGCTTTGGAATATTGCTGATGTAACAATGGGCGGTATGACTATAATAAATATGCCTGTAATTCTCTTCCTTGGAAAATATGCATTCAGGGCTTTAAAGGATTATGAAAAGCAACGTAAGGAAGGAAAAGAACCTGTATTTAAAGCAGAAAGTATAGGACTTCCGCATAGGGTAGATTATTGGCAATAAATTTATATTAAAATGATTTTTTCGGGACGTCCTAAAGGACGTCCTTTGCATATATTGTCTGTGATACAAGTTGTAGGGTTCAGTTTGTCCATTCTGCCTCTTTTTTTTCTATCCCTTTTTTTGTAATACAAAAAAGGAAAAAATTTCAAAAAAATTCCAAATTTTTTTCAAAAAACTATTGACAAAAATTGGAAAATATGGTTATAATATACTCATACTAAATAACAATTTGAAAAACAAAGGAGAAATTGAAATGATTGAATCAGAAAACAAGAAAGTTAGAGTGTTGATTGCAGATGATAACAGAGAGTATGTTGAATCAGTAAATAATCACCTGAGGAAGGATTCAAGGATAGAGGTTGTAGGTTGTGCTTTTGATGGTGTTGAAGCTTTAAATATGATAAGGATGACAAGCCCTGATGTGGTTCTTTTAGATATCGTGATGCCAAATCTTGACGGAATGGGAGTTTTAGAAAGATTGAAGAATATGGGGGATATGAAGGTTCCTAAGGTATTAATTGTAAGTGCGGCATGGAGCGAGGCGATTGCAGTTAATACAATCTCGATGGGAGCAGAGTATTTTCTTGTTAAACCCGTAGACTTTGATGTATTAATATCCAGAATACTTATGTTTGGAAGAGATGAAAAGCTTCCTGAAGATAGTAAAATAGCGGAACTGAGAAAGGCTCATAAAAAGAATTCAGCAAGAGATCTTGAGGCAATGGTAACAGACGTAATTCACGAGATAGGAATACCTGCACATATAAAAGGCTATCAATATTTGAGATTTGCGATTATAATGGCAATTGAAAATATGGATGTTATTAATTCAATTACAAAGGAGCTTTATCCAACTGTAGCAAAGGAATTTGGAACAACGCCAAGCAGAGTGGAAAGAGCTATTCGCCATGCCATAGAAGTAGCTTGGGACAGAGGCGATACAGAAGTATTAAATTCAATTTTTGGATATACAATTGCAAACTCCAAGGGAAAACCAACAAATTCAGAGTTTATTGCAATGATTGCAGATAAGTTAAGACTTCGCATAAAATATGCATCATAAAAGGGGAGGGTCAAAAACCCTCTCCTTTACTTTCTGTTTCCATAAATTTTTTGCGGAATTTTTTCGGAGACATATTCTTTACCTGCTTAAACTGCTGAATAAAATAACTACTGGTAGAGAAGCCTGTTTTCATTGCGATATCCGTCATACTTAAATCCGTTGTTGCAAGTAAAATTTCAGATTTAGTTATCCTGACATAATTTAAGTATTCTCTAAAACTTTTATGAATAACCTTTTTGAACATTCTGGAAAAATAACTGTAACTCATATGAGCGTATTCTGCCATCTCGGATGCAGTTATATCCTGATCATAGTTTTTATTTATATATTCAAGAACTTTTCTAAACTGTTCAAGCAAACCGCTGTCTTCGATGGCGGTATGAAGTTCAATACCGCTGTTGTCCCAATAACGTAAAATCCATAAAAAGATACGGCATATATTTGTGTGAAGGGCAAATTCAAAGCCATAGGGCTGACTTGTATAATCGTTATACAGTTCGTGAAAGATTTCAGGTAAAAACGTATCTTTTATAACATCGCCGTTAAAAACTTTTTGAGGCGAACCCTCACTGATTGTAAATGGCAGCATATATTTAAGCTCAAATGCATTCTGGAATGATGTATAAAGTAATGCCGGGTCAAACCGCACAACAATATAACGGCTTGTTCCTGAAGACACTGCCTTGATTTGATGAAGTTCTCTGGAGTTTATAAGAACCATATCACCGGGACCGAAAGTATGCAACTTCCAGTTCAGCAGAATTTCGTGGGTTCCCTCTAAACAAAATAAGATTTCTATATATTCGTGAAAGTGGGTTGGACAACAGTTTATAGGCGCAGGAAGAGTATGCATTGTTACAACAATCTGGCGAGGTATTCCGTTGACTACAACAGCAGGCTCTTGATAAAAAGCATCCATAACAACATCTCCGTTTAGTTATTTTTTAGCTGCGTGAGCACGCTTTGCTGCGGTTAGTGTGTTTTTCATAAGCATTGCAATTGTCATAGGACCAACACCGCCCGGAACAGGAGTGATGGCACCGGCAATTGGTTCAACCTCATCAAAATCCACATCTCCGCATAATTTTCCGTTTTCATCCCTGTCCATACCAACATCAATTACAACCGCTCCGGGTTTAACCATATCTGCCTTGACAAACTTTGGTATACCAACTGCGGCAACAAGGATATCAGCACGCTTTGTAACAGATTTTAAATCAACTGTTCGTGAATGACATACGGTTACAGTTCCGTTTTTGTGAAGAAGAAGCATTGACATTGGTTTTCCAACAATATTGCTTCTGCCAATAACAACACATTCTTTCCCCTCAACCTCAACACCGCTTTCCTTGATAAGCTCCATAATTCCGGCAGGAGTACAAGGAACAAAATCAAAATCGCCAATCATAATCTTTCCTACATTAACTGCGTGGAATGCATCTACGTCCTTTTTAGGGTCAATATGGTCGATAATTGTTTTATCATCAAGATGTTTTGGAAGAGGGAGCTGAACAAGTATTCCGTGAATTTTGGGGTCATTATTCAGTTTTGAAATTAAAGCAAGAAGTTCCTCTTCAGTGGTATCAGCCGAAAGTGCGTGTTTTTCTGAATACATTTCCAAATCAGTACAAGCCTTTTCCTTATTTGCAACATATACCTTTGATGCAGAATCATCGCCCACGATTACTACTGCCAGACCCGGTTGTGTTCCTGCTGCTGTAAGTTCTTTTACTTCCTGTTTTATTTCTTCCTTTACTCTTGCGGAAACTATCTTTCCGCTTAAAATCTTTGCCATTTTTGTATTCTCCTTTTTTATCGGGTATTAAGCATTTTTTATCTGAACCAATTAAATCAAATCGTTTGGCTCTAACCAACGCATCATATACCAATTTATAATTTTCAGGGCGTTTATATTGAAGTAGAGCCCTCTGCATTTGTTTTTCTTCATAGGTTTTGGGAACATAAACATTTTCCATAGTCCTTGGGTCAATACCTGTATAATACATACAGGTAGATAAACTGCCGGGAGTGGGATAAAAGTCCTGAACCTGTTCCGGATTGATATGATTGTCCCTCAAAAATTCAGCCAGAGCGATAGCATCTGTAATTCTGCTCCCGGGATGAGATGACATCAGGTATGGAACAAGAAACTGTTTTTTCCCGATTTTATCGTTTATGCTGTAATATTTTTCTGAAAACCGCTGATATACATTTTTATTGGGTTTTCCCATATATTTCAAAACGTTATCCGAAATATGCTCAGGTGCAACCTTAAGCTGACCGCTGATGTGGTGTTTACAAAGTTCTGTGAAAAACTCATCATTTTTATCATAAACAAGGTAATCATAGCGTATTCCCGAACGAATAAAAACTCGTTTTACGCCTTTGATTTTTCTTAGCTTTCTCAGAAGTGTAAGGTAATCGCTGTGGTCAACTTCAAGATTTTTGCAAGGGTTTGGGAATAAACATTGCTTGTTTTTGCAAACTCCCCGTGTCAGCTGAGCTTTGCAGGATGGAGCACGAAAGTTTGCCGTAGGTCCGCCTACATCGTGAATATAGCCCTTGAAATTCTTGTTTTTTGTAAGTGCCGTGGCTTCCTCAATAAGTGATTGATGGCTCCTTGATGTTACAGTTCTGCCTTGATGAAAGGTTAGAGCACAAAAGTTACAAGCACCAAAACAACCTCTGCAAGAAGTAAGTGAAAACTCAACCTCTTTAATTGCAGGAATACCGCCATCTTTTTCGTAGACAGGATGATAGGTTCTCATATAGGGGAGAGAATATACATCATCAAGTTCCTTGGTTGTGAGAGGTTTTGCGGGAGGATTTTGTACGACATAAAAATCTCTGTCAAGCTGTGCAATGGGTTTACCTCTGTATGCATCCTGCTGGGCATACTGCATTATTGTGGCTTTTGCATAAGCTTTTTTATCTGTGCTGATAAGTGCATAGTCAGGAACAATGACGCAATCATCAGGCAATAAATTTGAATCCTTTTCAAGATACATTGTTCCGCTTATATGTTTTATATCCTTTGCTAAAACACCTGAATTAAGAAGATTTGCAATTTCTGTTATCTGTGTTTCACCCATACCAAATATTAATATATCAGCACAACTGTCAATCAAAATACTTCTGCGGACTTTGTCCGACCAATAATCGTAGTGGGCAAATCTTCTAAGGCTTGCCTCAATACCGCCGATAATAATGGGAACACTTTTCCCAAATGCCTCTCTTATACGGTTACAGTATACAATGGTTGCACGGTCAGGTCGGCAGTCAGACTTACCGCCGGGGGAATATAAGTCAGTATTCCTTCTCTTTTTTGCAACTGTGTAATGATTAACCATAGAGTCAATATTCCCGGCAGATACCAAAAATCCAAGACGTGGTTTGCCAAGTTTTTTAAAATCTTCGCAATTATGCCAATTCGGTTGGGAGATAATTCCCACAGTATATCCGTTATGTTCAAGAACACGGGATATAATAGCATGGCCAAAGCTTGGATGGTCAACATAGGCATCACCAATAACATAGACAAAATCAAGATGGTCTATGCCTTTGGATTTCATATCTTCAGTTGAAATAGGCAAAAAGCCCTTTTTATTTATTACATCTTTACTCATAAAAACATCATACAATATTTATAATAAAATTGCAAGTGTTATACTTGCTTTTTTTAAGAATTAGTTATATAATAAGCCAAAAGGGAAAGAGGTGTTTAGTTGTGTATAAAGGCGCAGTGTTTTTTGATGTTGACGGAACTTTGATAAATGCGCCAAAGGGCATTGAAAAAATATCAAAGCAAACAGAAGATGCATTAAAGCAACTTAAAGATAATGCGGATTTAGCTGAACTATCTCGTAAAATGATTGGGAGATTAAAAGAATGGTATGGTTCGGATCGCTCTAGTGGGACTCATTTACAAGAACGTTTGCAAAGAGCGATTCAAATTTTAGAAAACCACACGTTATCAGATGAAACACTTTCGTTATTCACGGAATTAGTTCTAGATTTAGAAGTAACTAAAAATATTATTACGAAAGAAACTCAGCAGGCGTTTAGCCTAGAATTTGATTTGTTTTTGAAAGAAAATGAGAAATTGTTAAAAGAATTAAACTCAAGAAAGTCCGAGTTAGCGGTAGTTAAACAAAGGTATAAAGAGAAGGTAGAAGCATTAGATTTCGTAGAACTACAATATTCAAAACTAGAAAAAAATATGCAATTAAAAATCGAACAATTACAAAATGAATTTTCTAGTGTTTATGTTGAACAATTAGCGCTCTCAAAATTCCCATCATCTCAGACAACAACTGCAATTTCTTTAACAGATAACATGCAACGAAGTTTTTCGCAACTTCTGTCAAGCAGTGGTCAGTCGGTGGAAGGTTTTAGTGATTTTAAAGTAATATTAAATGAAAATTTAGCGTTATTTAAAGGACATGATGAAAATGGTCTGTTGGCAGCTACTATTTTTACAGCAGTAATATTAGGTGAGCCTCTTATTGTTTATGGAGACAATAGTCTAGAGTTAGCGCAATGCATTGCAAAAACAATTGCGAGTGAACAAATTGTTTCAATCATTCCAGAAA